>NZ_JBIMER010000012.1:0-83484 GCF_051262515.1 Arthrobacter arnarulunnguaqae
GGTCGCAACCCTGCGTCGCGGGTGTCGCGGACCCCGCGACGCCGCCCACCCGTCGCGGCTGGTGCTGCCGTTCACCGCCCGGAAGGCGCCCGAAATGTAGCGTGCAGGCGCAATCCCACGTGCAGCTCGGTGCGCAGCAGCCCGTCGGCGAGGTCCGTTTCCAGCGCGGCGCGAACCCGTCCGAGCCGGTAGTACAGCGTCGAACGGTGGACATTCAGCTCACGGGCAGTGCGCTGGGCGTCGCCACCGCGATCCAGGTAGGCAAGCAGCGTCGAGAGGATCTCCGGAGAGAGCCGCGCCGCCAACAGCCTGCGCACGGAGGCCGGCAGGTCCTCGTCCGTCATGCGCTCGAGCGGCAGCAGCGCCAGCACGCCGTCCAGCCCGGCGTCGTCCCAGGAGATGGCGAGCCCGTGGCCGACGGGCGCCATCCAGTTAGCCCGCAGGGCGCGCCGGGCCAGCGCGAACGAGCGGTGCACGTCCTCCAGTTGCTCCACCACCGGACCGATCCCGCCCCGGACTGCGCCCAGTTTCGGGTCGGCCAGGATCCGCGCCAGACGCGCGGCGACCACGGGGCGGGGAAAGAGCAGGACGCCGGTTCCGTCGTCGAGCATGGAACCCACCACGGAGGCCGTGGACGACTGTGCCACGAAGTCGAGGGTCGTCTGCACCGCCAGCGCCGCCCGTCCCGAAGTGTGCCCGGGCCGGGGATCCCCGCCGATCGCCACGGCGGCGTACTGCGACGCCGCGCCGACGTGGCGTTCGGACACCAGGGCCTCCGCGGCCGCGCGCCGATCGGCGGGATCGGACCCGGTGGCGCGGATCAACAGGTCGCGCGCGCGCGAGCGGTCGTGCTCCGCGTAGAGCAGACGCAACGAAAGCAGAACGCCGAGGCCCGCCGCGCCGTCGAGCAGGATCCGCAGCTGCGCCTCGGTGGTCGGCGCGTCGTCGACGACGGTCAACAGGTATCCGACCAGCCTCCGATGGTCGGTCAGGGGAACGAGCAGGCAGCGCCCCACTCGCGGCCAGGACGCGTGGAGATGGCCCCTGACAGGGGGCGCCGGAGCATCCCATCCGCCCGAATGCGCGAGCAGCAGTGAGAGTCTGCGCCGGTCGGCTTCCGCCTCGTGGATCGAATAGCCGACCACGGCCATTTTCCAGTTCAGCACGGTCAGCCGACGGCCGGACGCCTCCGCGAGATCCTGGAGCGCGTCGTCCAGACCGGGGGCCGTGGACATGGGTTCCTCCTACCGGTATGGACAGTCTGTCCAAGGTGATACGCCAATCTTCACACGTTTGTCCAGTGATCCATGCCATGTCGACTCCATAGGCTGAAGGACAATCGAAACCCAAGGAGCCTTCCCCATGTCGCAGCGCATTGCCATCATCGGCGCCGGAATCGGCGGCCTCACCCTCGCGATCGACCTGCAGCGCAAGGGCATGGACGTCCGGATTTACGAGCAGACCGCGGTCCTGAAGGAGGTGGGGGCCGCCGTCGCGCTGTCCGCCAACGCCACGCGCTTCTACGAGGGGCGTTTCGGGCTGGCCGGGGAGTTGGGGGAGAAGTGGGCCGAGGTGGACGGACTGGTTTTCCGGGACGGCCGCACAGGCGGGGAGATCGCCCGGCTGTCCTCGCGCGAGGACTACCGCCGGCGCCACGGGGCCCCGTACTCGGGCATCCACCGTGCGGATCTGCAGGCCATTCTCTTCGGCGCGCTCGATCCGGACAGTCTTCACCTGAGCAAGCGCGTTGTCGACATCGACGACTCAGGCTCCGCCACCCGGCTGAGCTTCGCGGACGGCGACGTCGCCGAAGCGGATCTGGTCATCGGCGCGGACGGCGCTCGGTCCCTCACCCGCCGCCTTCTTTTGGGGTACGACGACGCACGCTACGCCGGATGCACCGCCGCCCGCGGCATCGTGGCGCCAGGGCTGGTGCCGTCGTTGCCGGATCCCGACGCCATCCAGTTCTGGATGGGCCCCGGTGGCCACCTGCTGCACTATCCGATCGGCAACGGGGACCAGAATTTCTTCCTCGTCAAGCGGGAAGCCATGCCGTGGGCGGAGAAGGGGTGGGTGGTCCCGGTCGAGGACGGGTCGCACATCGAACCCTTCGCGCGCTGGGCGCCGGCCGTCGTCGAAATGATCTCCGCCGTACCCGTCCGTGAACGGTGGGCACTGTTCTACCGCCCGCCGCTTACGCACTGGTCGAAGGGCCGCGTCACCCTGCTGGGGGATGCCGCGCACGCCACCGTGCCGCACCACGGGCAGGGCGCGAACCAGTCGATCGAGGATGCGATCGTGCTCTCGGACCTGCTCTCCGGGGCCACGGGCTGGGACGCCGCCCGCAGCGAGTACGAGAGACGACGCCGGTTCCGGACACGCAAGGTCGTGGACGCCTCGGTGGCTGTGGGGGAAATGCTGCACCTGCCCGACGGGCACCGCGCCGCGGAGCGGAACGCGCGGCTGGCCGCCCCGGACGCCTTCGACCGGCACCTGTCGTGGATCCACGGCTTCAGGGCCGACGAGGAGATCCCCGAGGCGTCCGCAGTTGGGGGCTGACCGGCCGCGAGAACCCGGTGCGTGGAATCAACGCCCACGAAGGGGATCCCGATACCCTTCAGCCACGCATATGGGCACAGCCACCGCGGACGTATCAACGCCGTCGAGGAAATCCTCCCTAACGTCACCGACTGACCGCGATCGGCATCAAGCCTTCATCGGTTCGGCGCCGCGGTGGTCTTGCGGACCACCAGATGCGGCGTCCTGACGATGCGGGCGGGGGATGTGGATCCTTCGATGCGACCCACGGCGCGTTCGACGGCGGCGGCGGCAAGCAGCGGGGCATCCTGGCTGACGGATGACAGCTGCACATAGCTCAGCCGAGCGAACTGGCTGTCGTCGTAACCGAGGACGGACACGTCGCCGGGGACCTGCAGTCCGGAAGCCCGAAGGCTCTCCATGAGGCCAAGGGCCGACCTGTCGTTGAAGCAGATCACGGCCGAGGGGATGTCCGTCCCGAGGGCTTGGCCGGCGCCCGCGCCGTCTTCCTCGTGGGGACCGCCGGGGATAACGACCGGCTCCAGCCCGTGGCGCAGCATCTCGGCGCGGAAGGCCGCCCGGCGCTCGTTCGCCGAGACGGCCGTTCCGCCGTCCACATGAACGATGCGGCGGTGCCCCAGGCCGACGAGGTGCTCGACCGCCATCCGGATCCCGGCGTCGTTGTCGCTGCTGACGGAATCCACGGTCCCGTCGACGTCGTCTCGGAGGAGGGTGACGATCGGCACCTGGCGTGCGTATCCGAACAGTTCCTGGTTGCCGAGGGTCGGCGAAATGAGGATCAGCGCCTCGGACCCGAAATCCAGCAGTGATTCGATGGCACGCGTCTCCGGCCGGCCGTTGGCCACCGCGCTCAGGGCTATTTCGTATCCCCTGTCCGCGGCTTCGGCGTAGGCGGCGTCCACGATTTCCGCGTGGAAGGGTTGGGAGCTGGAGAAACTCAGCCCGAGCAGCTTGGTCCTGCTGCTGCGCAGCAGCCTGGCGCGTGAGTCCGGTCGGTAGCCGAGCTCGCGGGCGGCGTCCAGGACTTTTTGCCGGGTGGCTTCCGCGGCACCCGGGGCGCCACGCATCACGATCGAGACGAGGGCCCGTGAGACCCCGGCCGACTCGGCCACATCCACGAGGGTCGGACGGCGTTGCTGTTCTGTCATGTCACTCCTTGTGACGATCAGTCTATAGAACGATCTAGACACCGACGCGCGTTACATGCAAACATGGATCCACTAGAACGATCTAGACGCTGATTCAGGAGTCGACATGAGTTATCTGCAACACCCGGTAAGCGAAGACCGGCCGGTCCGCATCGCCCTGATCGGCGCGGGTTTGATTGGAAGTTTCCACGCGGAGTCCGTGGCCCGGCGGATTCCCGGCGCACGACTCGAGGCCATCGCGGACCCGGCACTGCCTGCCGTGGAGGCCCTGGCGAGCCGGCTGAGCGTCGCGCGGATCAGCACCGACGCCGCCGACGTGATCAACGACCCGGACATCGACGCGGTCCTCATTGCGGCACCGGCACGGTTCCACTCCGGGTTGATCGCCGCCGCGGCGCAGACCGGAAAGGACGTGTTCTGCGAGAAGCCGGGTGGCCGCACCGTGGAGGAACTCGACGGCGCCCTCGCCGCGGCCGACGCCGCCGGGGTGGTCGTCCAGTTCGGGTTCAACCGGCGCTACGCGGCCGATTTCGCCGCGATGCGCAAGCTGGTCGACGACGGCGGCGTCGGAACGCCGCAGCTGTTGCGGTCGCTGACCCGCGATCCGGGCAGCGAAGCCGGCATCGCCAACCCGGAACGGATTCCGCCGGGCACGATCTTCCTGGAAACCCTCATCCACGATTTCGACACCCTGAACTGGCTGAACCCCGGCGCCGTTCCCGTTCGCGTCCACGCGGTCGCCGATGCGCTGGTTGCCCCGGAAGCAAAGACCGGCGGACTTCTGGACACGGCGGTCGTCACCATCACCTACAGCAACGGCGCCATCGCCGTGGCGGAGGCGAACTTCAACGCCCTGTACGGCTACGACGTGCGCGGCGAGGTGTTCGGATCCTCCGGCATGGCGACCGCGGGCGGACCGCAGGCCTCCAGTGCGACCAGCTACACCGCGGCCGGCGTCGGCGCCGAGACCGTGCGCCGGAACGTGGATCTCTTCCATGACGCGTACACGTTGGAACTGGCCGACTTCGTCGACCACGTGAAAGCCCGCCGCGACGGCCTCCAAGGGTCCGGGCGCCCGGTGCCCGGTGGCACGGATGCCAGGAACGCCCTGGCCGTGGCCTTAGCGGCGATCCGATCGGCCGAGACCGGGGTTCCGGTGGATGTCGCGTCCATCGCCGAGGTGCGGGCTGCCGAGCCCGCTCTCCACCCGGCGGGCGGACGCGCATGAGCTTCCGCTTGGCCGTATGCGCTGAAATGGTCTACGGCAATCTGCCGCTGATCGACCGGGTCCACCGAATCCACGGGCAGGGCTTCGAGGTGGAGCTTTGGGACACCCGGGAACGGGATATCTCGGCCCTCGCGGCCACGGGCGCCCGCTTCTCCTCGATGAGCGGCTACTTCGGCGGCAGCGTCATCGACCCCGACGGCGCCGCGGAGGTCCTGGCCTCGGCGGAGAAGCTGATACCCGCAGCGTTGGAGCTCGGCGTGGAGCGGATGGTGGTCCATCCCGCCGAGCTCGGCGAGGGCGGACTGGCCGTCCGCCCGGTCCATCGGTCCACGGGCCAGATGTGGCTCACGGGCCTGCGCACGCTGGAGCGCCTTGGTGCCCTGGGCGAGAAGCATGGGCTGACCTTTGCCCTGGAGAACCTCAACACCATCGTCGACCACCCGGGCATTCCGCTGGCCCGGGCCAAGGACACCTTGGCGCTGGTCTCCGCCACGGAACACCCACATGTGAAGATGATGCTGGACCTGTACCACGCCCAGATCGGGGAAGGGAACCTGATCGAACTCGTCGGAAACGCGCTGCCCTGGATCGGAGAGATCCAGGTCGCCGATGTCCCGGGTCGGTTCGAGCCCGGCACCGGTGAGATCAACTACCGCGCCGTGGCGGCGGCGTTGGCCGACGCCGGGTACGCCGGCGTCGTGGGTCTCGAGGCCGGGGCCTCGGGCGGGCCCGGCCTCGAAGCGGGGGACGCGGCGCTCGGCGCCTTCCGCGCGGCCTTCGCGGACTGAGGTCTTGCAAACCAGCTGTGGCCGGCGGTCGCCGCCGCCGCGGCGAACCGCCTGCGGTAGCCGTCGAGCGTGGTGAAGAAGGGGGACGGCTCGCGAAACTGGCGTCCAAGGAACAAGCGGTGGGGCCCCGGCGTCGTTCTTCACGAGTTCCGCCCGCGCTTGTTCGAGGGCACCGACGGCTGTAGCGCACCCGCGACGTCCGCACCCATGGGTCCCAGGAGCGAGAAGGGATTCCGGGGACTGGCCGCGAACGTGTGGGCCAGTGCCTCCCGCCCGACCGATCCTGCACGAGGGATCCGCAGGCCGTCCCATCCATGTGGACGCGGAACTCGCGTCCGTTCACCGTGGTGTCCGGGGGACCAGCTCGACGCCGGTGTCGAGGGCGAAGAGACGGTCCATGACGCGGGATAGGTCGACCGTTGGCTTGCCATGCTCGAAATCGAGAAGCCATCGTCGCGACACGCCAGCCTTCGCCGCGAGTTCCTCCTGGCAGCGTCAGGTCGCCTCCATAGTGCACGTACATGCACTACAGCGAATGTGCACGAGCTTGCACCATCTCGTAAGTGCAGGATCGTGCACACGCACATGCGCATCCCCTATGCGACGCGGCCGTGCCGCTATTCCGATTCGACCGAACTTTCCTCGTGCGGAATGCCCACGGGCTTGGACTCGGGGGACCCGCGCTGGCGCAGGTAGATTGACAGGACCGCCATGCTGCCGACCGCCAACAGCTCCGACCGCCAGTTCTGCAGGGTCCGGTTCCAGAAATCGGCCGAGGAGACGAAGCCGCCCCACGTGAGAAGCTCCAGTCCGTGCTGGGCCTGCTCGTCGTTGTGGGCCACGACGCCGGCCAGGGACTGGGCCCACCAGGACAGTAGGAACACGGTCCCCATGACGAGCAACAGGGAGTTGGACAGCAGTCAGTGCCGGAAACCCGCTGCCTTGGCCCATGTGGGGGAGTCGGGGCGGGTGGGCGATCAACCCCACGGCCGATTGCGCCGTCAACGTCACGAGGAACAGTCCGCCGAAGAAGAGGCTGAGCCCATGGTCGCGCAGTTTCCGCATTCGGTTCACCGCCCCACGAGGCCGACGGCGACCATGTAGGCGAGCCTGGAGGCGATCGTGGCAATCCAGAACCCGAAATCAAGCTTCATGTCCCCAAAGTAGGCTCCCACTAGGGATGTATCAATGGGGAACTGGAAAGGGGCAGGTAACCGGTTCGCCGGTGGTACGCTCGCTCGTGCCCACCACAACCGCCTTTAGCCGGGGGAGCCGTACGTGCCACCTCGTCGCCGCCGAGCAACGCGCGTGATGATGGACGGGACCATGGAGGCGCCATGTTGACCCGGGTCCGGATGCGCCGGCGCGCCAGGAGTGCCCGAAAGGCCCTGGGAGCCGCGGTCCGGCGCGCCCTGCCCGAGGCGTCCCCGATAAGGCGCGTGCTGGCCCGGACGCGGCGCGGCCTGCGCCCGTCCACCCCGGCGCAGGCGATCGTCGTCGGATTCCTCGGGGTGATATCGGTGGGCACGGCCCTGCTGATGCTCCCCATGGCCAGGCAGGGCCCGGGCGGCGCGACATTCCTCGATGCCTTGTTCACCGCGACGTCGTCCGTCTGTGTGACCGGCCTGATCACCGTTGACACACCCACGTACTGGACGGGCTTCGGCCAAGTCGTCATTCTGGTGCTGATCCAGCTGGGCGGGTTCGGGGTCATGTCCTTCGGCGCGTTGTTGGGCGTCGTTTTGGCTGGGAGACTCGGCTTGCGTTCACGCATTCTGGCCGCGAAGGAAAGCAAGAACGCCGAATTGGGGGATGTGCGCGCCGTCCTGATCGGCATCATCAAGGTGAGCCTAGTGGTCGAAGTGGTCCTGGCGGGCGCACTGTCCGCACGGCTGATGCTGGGCTACGGGCATCCGCCGGCGCGCGCCGCATGGGAGGGCGTGTTCCACTCGATCTCAGCCTTCAACAACGCCGGCTTCGCGCTGTATTCGGACAGCCTCATGGGGTTTGTGGGCGACCCGTGGATCATTCTGCCGATCGCGGCCGCGGTCATCATCGGCGGCCTGGGCTTCCCGGTGTTGTTCGAACTCCGCCGGCGCTACCGGACACCGATCCACTGGAGCATGAACACCAAGCTGGTGCTCTTCGGCAGCGCGGTACTGCTGCTGGCTGGAACCGTGTTCATCACCGCCGTCGAATGGTCCAACCAGGCGACCCTCGGGGTGCTGCGTCCGGGTGAGCGCGTCCTGGCCGGGTTCTTCCAGTCGGTGGTGACGCGCACGGCCGGTTTCAACTCGGTGGACACCAGCCAGATGGAACCCGTTTCCTGGCTCGGCATGGACATCCTGATGTTCATCGGCGGCGGTCCGGCCGGGACCGCCGGTGGCCTGAAGATCACCACGTTCGCCGTCCTGTTCTTCATCCTCTACACCGAGCTGCGCGGCGGCGCCGCCGTGAACGTCTTCGGCAAACGGCTTTCCCGCGCGGTGCACCGCGAGGCGATCACGGTGGTGCTGCTGGCCATCGCACTCGTTGTCGGCGCCACGATGGCGCTGATGCTCATGTCCGACTTCGGCCAGGAGCGCATACTGTTCGAGGTGATCTCCGCCTTCGCCACCGTGGGCATGTCCACCGGCATCACCGCCGGATTGCCGCCGGCCGGGCAGGTGATCCTGATCGTGCTCATGTTCGTCGGGCGCCTCGGCCCGGTGACACTGGGTGCGGCGCTCGCGTTGCGTGCCGGATCCCGAACACCGCTGTACGAATACCCCAAGGAAAGGCCGCTCATTGGCTAGGTCACCGTTGTTTTCCCGCACGGCCTCCCGCCTGGCGGACGCCAGCTCCGTCGCCGTCATCGGTCTGGGCCGCTTTGGCGGCGCGCTCGCCTTGGAACTGGAGGCCCAGAAGACCGAGGTGCTGGGCATCGACGCCAACGAGGACACCGTCCAGTCCTACAACGGCAGGCTCAACCACGTGGTCCGCGCCGACTCCACGCGGGAGGAGGTCCTGCGGCAACTCGCGGTCCACGAGTTCGACGTCGTCGTGGTGGGGATTGGGACGGACATCGAGGCCAGCATCCTCACGAGTTCGCGGCTGCTGAAGTTCAACAAGCCCATCGTGTGGGCCAAGGCCATCAGCGAACCGCACGCCGAGATCCTGGAACAGCTGGGGGTCCACCACGTGGTCCGGCCCGAGCACGACATGGGGCGCCGCGTGGCCCATCTGGTCCGCGGCGGCATGCTCGACTACGTGGAGTTCGAGGGCGGATTCGTGCTGATCCGCACCCGGCCGCCGGCCCTGGCGCAGGACCGGCCGCTGGGCGTCCTCGGACTGCGCGACAAGCACGGCATCACCGTGGTCGCGGCCAAGCGGCCTGATGGTCGCTGGCAGCCCGCCAACGCGCAGACGGTTCTCTACGAGGAGGACGAGATCCTCGTGGAGGGCAACAAGCAACAGGCCGAGGACTTCAGCCGCCTGCTCTGACCCCTGCCCCCCGAGTCGCTAGTGCCCGCCGCCGAGCTTGCCGCCCATGCGCTCGCGCATCATGAGGCTGGCGGCGTTGAGGCCCTCGATCTCCACGGCCTTTCCGTACTTCGCGTACTTGTCGCTGATCGAATCCAGCGCCGCGATGGTGGAGGCGTCCCAGAGGTGCGAGTTGTGCATGTCGATCACCACGTGGTCCGGGTCCTCGGCGTACCGGAACTGGGTGTAGAGGTCGTTGGAGGAGGCGAAGAAGAGCTCTCCGTTGACCTCGTACTTCGCAATGGTCTCGCCGAAGTGCTCCTCGATCCGGCGTTCCACCGTCACGAAGTGCGCCACCCGCCGCGCGAAGAGGACCATGGCGGTGAGCACGCCGACGCCGACGCCGATGGCCAGGTTGTGCGTGGCAACGGTGAAGACCACGGTGGCCACCATGACGGTGGTCTCGCTCTTGGGCATCATGCGCAGCGTGGAGGGCCGGATACTGTGCCAGTCGAACGTCGCGACGGACACGAACACCATCACGGCGACCAGCGCGGCCATGGGGATCAGCGCGACGATGTCGCCGAGCGCCACCACCAGGATGAGCAGGAAGACGCCGGCGAGGAACGTCGAGATCCGCGTGCGTGCGCCGGAGGCCTTCACGTTGATCATGGTCTGGCCGATCATGGCGCAGCCACCCATGCCGCCGGTGAATCCCGTGACGATGTTGGCCACTCCCTGCCCCCAGGACTCCCGCGTCTTGCCGGAGCGGGTGTCGGTCACGTCGTCGACCAGCTTGGCCGTCATCAGGGACTCGAGAAGGCCGACGAAGGCCAGGGCCAGCGCGTACGGGAAGAGGATCTGGAAGGTCTCCAGCGTGAACGGGACGTCGGGGACGAACAGGCAGGGCAGGGAATCGGGGAGGTCGCCCTTGTCGCCGACCGTCGGAACGGTGAGCGCGGCGAACACCGTGACCAGCGTGAGCACCACGATGGCGACCAGCGGCGCGGGGACGGCGTTGGTGAGCTTGGGCAGGCCGAACACGATCAGGAGTCCGACGGCGGCCAGCGGGTACACCAGCCACGGGACGCCGAGGAGTTCGGGGACCTGGGACATGAAGATCAGGATGGCGAGCGCGTTGACGAACCCGACCATGACCTGGCGGGGGATGAAGCGCATCAGCTTGGCCACGCCCAGGAGAGCAAGGGCGATCTGGAACACGCCGCCGAGGATCACCGCGGCGATGAAGTAGTCCACCCCGTGGCTGGCCACCAAGGGCGCGATGACCAGCGCGATCGCGCCGGTCGCGGCGGAGATCATGGCCGGCCGGCCGCCGACGAACGCGATTGTGACGGCCATGGTGAAGGACGCGAACAGGCCCAGCCGGGGATCGACGCCGGCGATGATCGAGAAGGCGATCGCCTCCGGGATCAGGGCGAGCGCGACGACGAGCCCGGCCAGCACCTCGGTCTTGAGCAGGCGCGGGGACTTCAGGGTGCGCAGGACCGACTGACGTTCTTCGGGCGTCAGGGTGGGATTCGCTGTTGCGGTGGCCAAGGGGGTCCGTTCGGGTCGGGGAGGAGCGCGGCGGCACGACAGCCACCAACTCTACCCGAACGTTAGGGTTGGTGAGGCTGAATGTGGGGCAGGCCTCAGGCGCGGCCGTGGCGTTCGAGGTCCGCGATGAGTTCGTCGGCCTGCGCGAGGTACCGCGCCAGCTTCCCGCGTTCGCGTCGGGCCCGCTCCAGGTAGTCCCGGGATTTCCCTGCCCGGACCGCGGTGCCGGCCTCGCCGTCGTCGTCCGTTGTGCCGCGCCCCGCCGCCCCGGGCTCCAGGATCGCCAGCAGCTCGGCGATCTCCTCAAGGCTGAACCCGAGCGGCTTCATGCGCTTGATGTGCAGGAGCCGGTCGACGTCGGCCTCGGCGTAGACGCGGAAGCCGCCCTCGGTGCGGGCGGTCGCGGGGAGGAGGCCGACGTCGTCGTAGTGCCGGATGGTACGCAGCGACAGGCCGGTGCGCTCCGCGAGTTCGCCGATGTGCATGGTGCGCCCCGGGGCTTCCTGCGGCATGGGTCCTCCGTGGGTCGGTCGCTGGCGTCGATTGGCTAGCCAGCAACACTACCAGCGGGCATGCGTCCGGGGGCGGCCGCTACGCGTTGTCTCGGACGCGCTCCCACAGCGCGGCGACGCGGGCCTCGACGTCCTCGAACACGCGGCGGGCGGAGTCCGGATCGGCGTGCTCGGGATCCGCGACGTCCCAGTCGAGATACTCCTTGCCGGGATAGATCGGGCACGTGTCCCCGCAGCCCATGGTGATGACGAAACCGGCCGCCCGCACGACATCGTCGGTCAGGGGTTTCGGGTAGGCCTCCCCGAAGTCCAGGCCGCGTTCGCGCATCAGGCCCGCGGCGACCGGGTGGATCTCCCCGGCGGGCAGCGACCCGGCCGACCGAACCTCCACCGCGCCCCCGGACAGGTGGGCGAGGAGGGCCGCGGCGATCTGCGAACGGCCGGCGTTCTGCACGCAGACGAAGAGCACCTGGGGCCTGTCCTTCGCGATCTGGCCGCCGGACTGGGCCAAGGCGCGGAGCCTGTCCGCGGCGAAACGACCCGCGGTGGCCGCGAGGTAGGTGCGGATCTTCGCGGTGCGGCCGAGGGTCGCGTAGGGGTGCCGTGGTCCTACAGGGTGTTCGCTGCGAGGTCGGTGGAGCAGGCGCCCGTCTGCGGGAGGTCCAGCTGGAGTCGGTCGGCGCCCGCGCGGTCGCCGGCCAGGGCCGCGGCGAGCGAACGGACCTGCTCGTAGCCGGTGGCCATGAGGAACGTGGGCGCGCGGCCGTAGCTCTTCATGCCCGCGATGTAGAAGCAGGGCTCGGGGTGGGCGAGCAGGCGCTCGCCGTGCGCCGGGACGGTACCGCAGCTGTGGAACTCGGGGTCGATCAGCGGGCCGAGTCCGCGCGGGGCCTGCACGGCCTCGTCCAGGTCCAGTCGCAGCCCCGCCAGCGGCGCGAGGTCCGGGCGGAACCCGGTGCACGGCACGACGACGTCGACGGCCAGAGGGCGCCCGTCGGCGGCGGTCACGCGCAGGGGCTTCGCGCGCTCGGCGTTCCCCGTCGGTGTCCCTTCCACGGCGCCTTCCCGCACGACGTCGAGGCGCGCGGTCGCGAACGAATCGACGAGTTCGATGTCCCCGTTCTCCACGAAACGGCGCAGGCTGGCGCCGAGCTGGCCCCGGGCGGGGAGCTGGTCGGCCGTGCCGCCGCCATAGAGGCGGGCCGGGTCGGCGGGCCGGCGGATCGCCCACAGGATGCGCGTTTCGGGGTGTTTCTGGCGCGCGCGCCCCAACGACAACAAGGTGTTGGCGGCGGAATGCCCCGAGCCCAGGACCAGGACCGTGCGGCCGGCGAACCGCCCGGCATCGGCGCCCGACACGTCCGGGAGTGGACCCGTGACGAGACCGGCCGCCCGCGCCGCTGACTCGCCGACGGCGGGCAGCCCGGCGCCGCCCGCGGGGTTGGGGGTGTCCCAGGTGCCGGACGCGTCGATGACGGCGCGCGCCGGAAGCCCGCCGCCGCCGTCGTGCCGGACCAGGAACCCGGACTCCCCGCGCACGACCCCGGTGACGCGGTTCCCGTACCGGATCCGGCCGCGCAGTTCGGGCAGCGCCGCGAGCGGGGCGAGGTAGTCGTCGACGAGCTCGGTGCCGGAGGGCAGGCGGGTTTCGCGCGGGGCGTCCCAGCCGCCGTCGTGCTCCAGGAGCCGGCGGGCGGCCGCGTCGATGTTGTAGCGCCAGGTGGAGAACAGCCGGATGTGGCCCCACGCGCGGATCGCGGCGCCGGGGCCGTCGCCGGCCTCCAGCACCAGCGGCTCCAACCCGCGCTCCAGCAGGTGCGCGGCCGCTGCGAGGCCCACGGGCCCCGCGCCGATGACGACGACGGGGAGGCTGGCGTCCGGCTCCATGGCTATGCCCGCGCGGGGGCGAGGGACTCGATGAGTTCCTCGATCCGGGACTTGATGTCGTCGCGGATGGGGCGGACGGCGTCGACGCCCTGGCCGGCCGGGTCCTCGAGCTTCCAGTCCTCGTAGCGCTTGCCCGGGTAGTACGGGCACTCGTCGCCGCAGCCCATGGTGATGACGACGTCGGACTCCCGCACGGCCGCGTCGGTGAGGACCTTCGGGACCTCTGCGGACATGTCGATGCCGAGTTCGTGCATGGCCTCGACGGCGGCCGGGTTGATGGTCTCGGCGGGGCGGGATCCGGCGGAGCGGACCTCGATGCTCTCGCCCGCGAGGGAGGTGAGGAACGCGGCGGCCATCTGGGACCTGCCCGCGTTGTGCACGCAGACGAACAGGACGGACGGCTTGGTGGGGTTCGGCATGGGTCAGGCCTTTCCGACGGAGGTGTTGCTGAAGAACTTGCGGGACCACAGGGCCACGTAGACGAGGCCGATCAGGACCGGGACCTCGATCAGCGGGCCGACGACGCCGGCCAGCGCCTGGCCGCTGGTCACGCCGAACGTGGCGATGGCGACGGCGATGGCGAGTTCGAAGTTGTTGCCGGCCGCCGTGAAGGACAGCGTGGTGGTGCGCTCGTAGCCCATGCCGAGCCCGCGGCCGATCAGCATGGACGCGCCGAAGACGACCACGAAGTACACGAGCAGGGGCAGGGCGATGCGAACGACGTCGAACGGGTTGCCGGTGATGGCGTCGCCCTGGAGGGCGAACAGGATCACGATCGTGAAGAGAAGGCCGTAGAGCGCCCACGGGCCGATCCTCGGCAGGAACGTGCCCTCGTACCACTCGCGGCCCTTGGCGCGTTCGCCGAGCGTGCGGGTGAGGAAGCCGGCGATCAGCGGGATGCCGAGGAACACGAGGACGGAGAGCGTGATGGCCCAGACGGAGAACTCCGCGCTGGTGGTTTCGAGGCCCAGCCAGGACGGCAGCAGGTGCAGGTAGAACCAGCCGAGGGCGCCGAACGCGAAGACCTGGAAGACGGAGTTGATGGCCACCAGGACGGCGGCGGCCTCTCGGTCGCCGCAGGCGAGGTCGTTCCAGATGAGCACCATGGCGATGCAGCGGGCCAGGCCCACGATGATCAGGCCGGTGCGGTATTCGGGCAGGTCCGGCAGGAACAGCCAGGCGAGCGCGAACATGAACGCGGGGGCGAGCAGCCAGTTGATGGCCAGGGAGGTGGCCATGAGCTTGCGGTCGGCGATGACGCGGTGGGTTTCGTCGTAGCGGACCTTCGCGAGGACCGGGTACATCATGACCAGCAGGCCCAGCGCGATCGGCAGCGAGACTCCCGCGACCTCGACCGAGTCCAACACTGCGCCGAGCCCGGGGAAGACCTTCCCGAGTCCGAGTCCCAGCGCCATGGCGGCCAGGATCCACACGGCGAGGTAGCGGTCCAGCGTGGAGAGCTTGGCCGAGACGGGTCCGATGTCCGCCGGGGCGGAGAGGACTGCGGGGTTGGACACGGGTATCGCTCCTGGGTGCTCGAGGGATCGACGTTTGTCGATGTCTCGAGTATGGTTTGATGCATCGATGGATGTCAATCTCTGCCCGGTCGGGTGGGGACGACCGCGAAGGGATGGGTTCGATGGCACAGACAGGCGCTTTGGCCGTGCACGAGGATGTTGCCGGGACCGTGGCCGGTTTGGGCGGTGCGGTCGTGGCCGGCGCCGCCGGTGCGACGGCCGGCGCGTGCTGCGTCCCCGCCGTCGGACAGCCCCCGCTCGGCTCCCTGGAGGCCGACTCCCTGGCCGCGCGCTTCAAGGCGCTCGCCGACCCGAATCGGCTGCGAATCCTCTCGATCGTCTCCTCCAGCGCCGGCGCGGAATCCTGCGTGTGCGACATCTCCGAGCCGCTGGACCTCGGCCAGTCCACGGTCTCGCACCACCTCAAGATCCTGGTCGACGCCGGCATCCTCACCCGCGAGAAGCGCGGCGTGTGGTCCTATTACTCCCTGGTTCCCGGAGCCCTCGACGGGATCGCCGCCGCACTGACCCGAAAGGTCTGATCGTGAACGATTCACACTCCGCCGACCGGCCCGCCGTCCTGTTCGTCTGCTCCAAGAACGGCGGCAAGTCCCAGATGGCCGCCGGGCTGATGCGACTGGAGGCGGGCGACGACATCGTGGTGTCCTCCGCGGGAACGAAACCCGGGAAGGCGATCAACGCGCTGTCCGCCGAGGTGCTGCTGGACCTCGGCGTCGACGTCCGCGCCGAGGTTCCCAAGGGAATCACCGAGGGGAACATGCGCCGGGCCGGACTCGTGGTGGTCCTGGGTTCGGAGGCAAAGGTGGATCCGATCGACGGCGTGGCCATCGAAACGTGGGAAACCGACGAACCGTCGCTGCGCGGGATCGAGGGGCGCGAACGGATGGAGCTGGTCCGCGACGATATCCACCGCCGCGTCCGGGAACTGAGGGACCGGCTCCTCGCCGACCGGGGCTAACCTCCCCGCCGCACCCCGCACCCCCGCACCCCGCATCGGTGTCGGGATAAGTGTCGGAATTCGCGACTCTTTCCTGCACATACCCCGACACGGATGAGGGGTCGGGGCGCGCGGTCTCCGGGGGGGCTACGCGGGCGGTGTCCCGGCGGCAACGCGGAGGGCTTCCAGTGCGCGGGCCCACGGGATCCGTTCCTGCTCCAGACGGACGTTGCCGCGATCGGCGAGAACCTGGACGGTCGCGAGCTCGGCGGAGGTGAGGTAGTCCAGCCGCGCGATCGACGAGACCGGCTCCGTCACACACAGGTCCGCGTAGGCGTCGAGCGTCGCGGTGTCCATCAGCACGCTGCGCGCCGCGATATCATGGGATCTCAGCCGGTTCAGGATCGCGAAACCGTGGCTGTCCAGGTCGCCCCAGTAGACGACGCCGACCGCCCGCACCCAGGGCAGCCTGCCGAGCCGGTCCACGGCATATCCCGAACCATGCACGACGACGGCGCCCGGGAAAGACGGCATCGCCAACACCGATTCGAGGTTCTCCAGAACGAACACGGTCCGCGGCACGATGTCCATCGACGCCAGATCGGCAACGGGAGCGGAGACATCGCCCAGGCCGCCCGGCGCCAACGAGGGATCGAGGAACCGGACGCGGACCAGGTCCGGCTTCGGCGCCAGCCCGAGGTCCGCTCCGCCGCTCGCGGCGCGGTGGAGCCGCTCCACGAGCGACCGGTGCGAACCGACCCACTTCGTGTCCACGCCACGGATCGGCAGCTGGCGGATGTACAGGTTCGACGCCGGATGCGCGGCCAACCATTCGAGCACGCCGAGCAGCCGGGCGAAGTCCGCGTCGCCCAGGGCCGCGATGTCCTTCGCGGATCGGGGCAGCGCGGCGGCCAGCTCCACGGAATCGCCGGGGACCGCATCGAGCAGTCGGCCGAACCGGTCCGTGAGCCGGTTCCAATGGTCGGACCGGCCCGCGAACCGTGCGACCGAGGCGGGGGAGTCCAGGATCAACCGCTCGGGAACGCGTTGGGTCCCGAGGTTCGACCACCGGCGCTCGCCCCAGGCCACCTCGATCCCCGCCGCCGCCCCACGGGGTCCGGCCACTCCATCGGCGGCGGACCACGAACGAACCCAACCGATGGCCCCGGACTGGTCGGCGAGTGCGGCGCGCTCGGTCGGTGGATGCAGGGGCAGGGACAACAAGGGGACCGGAAGCGGCCCCACCGCCGCACTTGCCCACATGCCAGCCAGCCGATCGTACTTCGCCCGCACGGCGGCTCGCGCGGCATCGGGGGTGACGGGAACCGGACTCACCAGAGGGTGCTGGCCTCGTCGCGGACGGGAGCGCCGTCCCGCCCGCGCTCGGGCTCCGCGTCCCCTCCGGCGGCAGGGCCCTCGGCGGCGTCGCCGACCGGTTCGGCACCGGCGTCGTACTCCAAGGTGGCGATCCGGGAGTCGCGGAAATCGACGCACTTGATGACGGCCGTCCCGCCGATGTACTCGGACAACGTCTGCAACAGCTTCAGCGGCGTCGCGAGGACCATGTGGAACCCGAACTCGTGGAACACGTCCATGGCCATCCGGGTGAACCGGGCGTCGGCCTTGTCGAACGCCTCGTCCATCATCACGGTCCCGTAGCGCGGCAGCAGTTCGTCGTCGCGCGTGAGCTGGTAGCGCAGTGCGGCCGCCAGGCAGAACGTGACCAGCTTCTGCTGCTGCCCGCCGGAGAGCCCGGCGCTGGAGTCGTGGATGTTCACCACGACGCCGCCGGCGTCGATCTCGAGCGCAGTGAACCGCACGTGCAGCCGGGTGTCCAGGCAGTGCCGGCGCCAGGACGCGTCGGCCGCCTCGCTCGAGGCCAACCGGCCCATCAGCCGGCGCATGGTCTCGAAGCGGCGCTCGGCCTCCTCGCGGTCCTCGGCGGTCCAGGATCCGGTGGCGATGTCCTGCAGGTCGGCCAGGAACTGCCGGCCCAATTCGCCGCGGTTCTCCTTCACCTGGATGCGCAGGAACCGGCCCTCGTCGAACGCCGAACGCCCCAGCGACCGGTTCACGGGATCCACGCGGTCGCGCACCTCCCCGGGCGCCCGCCGGATCTCCGCCGCCAGCTGCGCGACGTTCTGCTGGGACTGGCTCTCCAGCAGCCCGAAGAACCGCGATTCGAACTGCGGCAGCCCGTCCGCGACCAGCCGGTCCAGCAGCCCCAGATAGCCTGCCCGGTCCTCGATGTCCGAACCCAGATCGGCCGCCGCGGCGGGCCAAGCCGCACGGAAGTCGTGTGCGGCCGCACCGAAGTCCCGGGCCGCGCGCTGCGCCGCGTCGGCGTGGGTGCGTTCCTCGTGCGAGAGCTTCCCGCTGACGGCCAGAGCGACGTCGTCGATGATGTCGTGCGTGATCCGCCGGCGTTGCGCGCTGCCCGCGAACAGCCTCTCCAGCCGGGTGCGGACGCCGTCGTCGACCGGCCCGGCAGTGTTGCGCGCGCGCAGGCCCGCGATGGTCGCCTCCAGCCCGTTGACCAGCGCGGCGGCCTCGGCGGCCTCGCGCTGGCGCTCCCGCTCCATCCGGCGGGAGGCCTCGTGGCGGGCGTCCGCCTCGCGCTCGGCGTCCTGCGCGGCACGCAGGTCGTCGCTGGCGGCGAGCAGCGATTCGAGCCGGCCGCGCTGTTCGGCCAGCGACGCCTCCGCGGCGTCGGTGTCCACCTCCTGCCACTGCAACCCGTCGAGTTCCTCGAGCGCCGCTAGCCGCCGCTGTGTCGCCTCGCGTCCCGCGCTGAACGCGTCCACCGACCGCTCGGCGTCGTCCAGCCGCTTCCGCGCCTCGGCGAGGCTGCCGATCAGGTGCTCCAGCTTGGATTCGGTGCCGAATCCCAGGTACCAGTTGCGCCGGTCGTCGACGCGGTGGCGGTCGTCCTTCTCGTACTTGGTGCGCGAACGCCGGACCTGTCCGGCCCGGGTCACGGCCTGCTCGTGCGCAGCCAGGTCGGCCGGGGACTCGACACACGCGTAGTCGTAGCGCCTGGACAGCTCCAGGTGCAGCCAGCCGGACATCGGGCAGTCGGCGACCAACACGCGGTGGACCAACGACGTCGTCGGATCGGTTTTGCGCGGGGCGTCCGGGCGGGCGGGGACGTCCTCGAACACCAGCCGGGTGCCCAGGTGCAGGGCGTCCACCGCCTTCCGCACGGCCGCGAGGTGCGATTGCGGCACCAGCATCACGGTGGCCAGCGGCCGCAGCACGCGTTCGATCGCGCCCGTCCAGTCCGCGAAGTCCGCCTCCACCTCCAGCAGCTCGCCGGCAAACGGCAGCGCCTTCTCCGGAAGACCGGCCTGCTCGGCCACGGCGGTGCGGGCGTCCAGCAGCCGGCGGTCCAGGTTGGAGCGCCGCGTGCGCAGCGCGGTGATGTCCTTCTCCAGCGACCCCAAATCGTGGCGCGCGGCCGACCGGGCGTCGTGGAGCTCCAGTAACCGGGTCTTGGATTCCGGTTCTGCGGCCTCCCACTCCGTCCGTTCCCGGGCCGCGGTGCCGCGCAGTTCCTCCAGGTCCGCGAAGGATTCCGGCATGGGGACCCGGGCGTCGCCCAGACGCGTGGCCAGGCGGGCCCGGCGTGCGGTGGCGTCCGCGACCTCACGCTCGGCCAGCGCGATCCACGCGCGCTGGGTCTCCAGCGCCGCGCCGCCGTTCTCGGAGACGCGCTGCCGGGCGACGGACAGCGCCTCGTACAGGTCGCGGACGTGGTCGGCCGCCTGCCCGGCGGCGTGCTCGGCGGCGAGGAGCTGTTCCCCGGCCGCTTCGCGGGCCTCCTCGGCCAGCCGCAGCTTCCACGCGTCCTTGAACGCGGGAACGGCCCCGTGAAGCTCCCCGGCCTCGGCGGCCGCCGAGGCGCTGGCCTCGTACGCGCGGGCGGGGACGGCCATGTCCTGCAGGTGGTCGCGCTGGCGCCGGGCCTGCACGACGGCGGCGTGGGCCTGAGAGAGCTCGCCGAACTGCGCCACCGCGTTCTCGGCCATCGCGAACGTGCGGGGCTCGTCCAGCATGAACGTGCGGAACAGCTCGTCCAGGTTGCCGAGCGACTTCGCGGCCTGCGTCTTATGCAACAGCAGGACCGCGTTCTCCCCGGAGATCCCCAGCAGTCGGCTGAAGCGGGCGGCGAAGCTCGAGTGCTTGTCCGTGACCGCCACGGCGTCCGGCCACGCGGCCTTGATCTTGCGCACGTCGATCCCGGAGCCCAGGTGCGGCACGAAGTCCGGGAGAGCGGCGTCGTCCTGCAGGATCAGCGACAGTTCCTGCACGTCCGACGGCGTGTTGCTGCCCCGGCGCAGGTGGTACAGCTTCACGAGGACCACGGGTTTGCCGCCGTTGCCGTCGTCGTAGCGGAGCAGTATGCCGCTGTGGGTGGCGTTCGGGCGGAGGTATTCGCTGGCGACCTCGCCGGTCTCCTCGTCCGCGCTGCGCCGCCACGCCCCGCGGACGTAGCTGACCAGGCTGCGGTCCTCACCGCGCGCGCCGCCGTCGTTCGCCGCGGCGTTGAAGCGCAGCTTGCCGCGCGGGGTGAGCACCGCGGAGACCGCGTCCAGCAGCGAGGACTTGCCCGAGCCCGACGGCCCCGTGACCAGGAACCCGCGCCGGGCCACCGGCACCGTCCAGTGCCCCTGGAACGTGCCCCAATTCAGCAGTTCGATGCGGTCCAGGCGCCACTGGCCCGGGTGGATCGCGTTCATGCGGGCTCCTCGCCGTCGTCTTCCGCGCCGTCTCCCGCGCCATCTCCCGTGCCGCCGGCGGCCAGCACGGGGTCGCCAGCCAACCGGCGGTATTCCGCGCGCACAGCCGCGATCTCCTCCGGACCGAACACCAGGCGCATCACGGGCGAGACCTCGAACCGGCCCTCGGTGCTGGTGGGCGCGAGCAGGCCGAACTTGACCATCTTGGTCCACGAGGCGTTGATCCGCTTGGAGAAACCGGCGGGGTCGGCATTGTCCCTGCCGCGGTAGACCTGCAGCTGGTCGGCGACCTCGTCTGCGCCGACGATCGTCCGGGTCCCGTGGGAATCGTGCAGCAGCTGTTGGCGCAGGTGCAGGAGCAGCGCGGTGTCCAGGAACGTCAGCGTGGCGGTGCGCATCACGCGCGGTGCGTCCGGCGCGGCCTGCACGTTCCGCACGAACGCCACCTGGGACTCGTGGTCCGCGACGAGCTCGAGGAACAGGTCGGCCAGCCGGGACCGGATCTCCTCCTCGTCGGCGAGCAGGGCGGACCACAGGTTCGCGTGCCGCGCGGCCGAGAGGTAGGGGCCGCGCAGCAGCTGGACCAGGGCCCGGCGGGAGGGCTCGCGGAGGGTGCCGCCGTCGCCGTCCCACAGGCCCGGGCGGGCGGGGGATCCGGCGTCGCGCTCCTCCAAGGGTGCGGCGTCGGGTGCGGCGGGGACCGGCTTGCTCATGCGGGGATCCTTCCGGTGAAAAGGTGGCGGTCGAGCGTGCCATGGCGCCCGTCCCACTCGACGGTTTCGCGCCCGCCGACGGCGGTGCCGTGCTCTTGGGCGAGCACCAACAGTCCGACGACGCTCGCGACGCCCTGGGTGGCGGGGTGGGCCGCGAGTATCTCGGCGATGGTCGCGGCGCCGTGCTCCTCGACGGTGCGGTTGACGTTGTCCTCCAACTCCGCCATGTCGATGTCCGAGGCTCGGGCCAGGGCCAGCAGCTCGCCGATGTCGACCAGATCCGCCTCGTGGGACACGACGTCGGTGCCCGCCTCGAAATCACCGGGGTTGTGCAGCTTCAGCGCGGAGACGCTGGAGAGCGGGACGCTGGTCAGGTCCAGGGTGAGGCCGGTCTTCGCGTACGGCTTGACGGTCTCCGACGCCTCGAGCGCCTCGCGCAACCCGGATCGCAGGTGGCGGCTGATGAGGCGCTCGCGCTGAAGGTCCTGGCTCTGGACGAATCTGCGCAGGCTCCGGCTGAATGTGGTTAACACGGTGTGGATCTCGGCGCCGCGGTCCTGCAGCGTGGGCAGGAGCCGGCGGAGGGTCCGGACCTGCGCGGGGGAGAGGCCCTCGACGAATCCGCGGTCCATCACCGAGGAGATCGATTCCTCGAACTCGAGGCCGCGCTCGGGGTCCAACAGGAGCGCGTAGAACCCGGCGAAACTGCGTCCGGCGTCGGATTCGGCCAGCAGGTCCACGCCGCGGAAGATGTCCTCCAGCACCGACGAGCGCGGGCCTTCCTGTTCGACGAGGCGCTCGCGCAGGGTGCGGTTCAACTGTTCCAGCTCGCCGCGGACCCGGGCGAAATCGGCCGGGACCTCCTCGACCAGCCCGAGGATGTCGCGGATCCGCTCCAGGGCGCGCTCGGCGGGCAGGACGTCGACCTCCCCGGATTCGACGCGGGCGATCTGGGCGTCGATGCGCTCGCGTTCGGCGTGCAGCGCGGCCAGGCGGGTGGCCATGTCCGGGTCGGTGTCCCGGGCCAGGGACCGCAGCTGGTCCTGGATGGTGGCCAGGCGCGATTCGGTGACGGTCTGGCGTGGTTCGGCGAGCTGCGTGACGAAGCGGATGGCGGTCAGCGCGCCGGGGGAGAGTTCGAACGTCTCCTCGCGGGAATCCTGGGCGGAGCGGCGGATGAGGATCTGCTGGTTGCGCCACTCCGCGCAGTAGGCCTGCGCCGTCTGCGGCAGGTCGAAGCCCTCGCCGCGCAGCTCCTCGAGATCCGAATCGACCTTCTCGAACAGGACCGGGGCCGGGAGGCGGCGCTCCTCGCCCGAGAGGTGGCGGCCGAGGACCGCTACGGCGACGTCCGCGTTCCGGGCGCGGAGCATCGCCCAGGCGGGGTCGGATGACTGGAGCCTGGATGCGGCACGCGCGGTGCGGAGAACGCTCACGGATCCACGGTAGCGGCAGGAGCGGACAGTTGGGGAACCGGTCCGTCGCCAGCGGCCCCCGGGACGCATCGGTGTCGGGGTAGATGTCGGAAAGCCCGGCGCTTTCCCGCACTTACCCCGACACGGCTGCGGCAGGGGGCCGGGGTGGACGGAATGGCGCGACGAGGCATGATGGGAAGCATGGATATCCTCTCGAGCCGCGTGCTCCTGCGACCCGTCGACCTCCAGCAAACCCAGGCGTTCTACCGGGACGTCCTCGAGCTCGGGGTCTCCCGGGAGTTCGGGTCCGGCGAGCATGCCGGCGTCGTGTTCTTCCTCGGCAGCGGGACGCTGGAGGTCTCCGGAACCAGGGAGGCCGGAACGCCGTCGTCCCTGATTCTGTGGCTGCAGGTGCGCGACGTCGCCGACGAGCTCCGGCGCCTCGCGGACCAGGGCGTGGACCCGGTCCGCGAGGCGCGGCAGGAGCCGTGGGGGCTGATCGAGGCGTGGATCGAGGACCCGGACGGCACCCGGATCGCCCTGGTCCAGGTTCCCGAGGACCACCCGATGCGCCGCGACCAGCGCACTCTCTGATAATCGACGACTGGCACGGCATTCGGCCGCAACCGGGGGAGAATGTTGCCATGACCGTTGAGCTTCTGCACATTGACGAATGCCCCAACTCGAACGACGCCGCCGAGCGCGTGAAGACCGCGCTGGACGCGCTGGGCCATCCGGACGAGGAAGTGCGCATGCGGCTGGTGGGGTCGGCGGCGGAAATGGCC
This sequence comes from Arthrobacter arnarulunnguaqae, assembly GCF_051262515.1. Classification (NCBI taxonomy): domain Bacteria; kingdom Bacillati; phylum Actinomycetota; class Actinomycetes; order Micrococcales; family Micrococcaceae; genus Arthrobacter; species Arthrobacter arnarulunnguaqae. The sequence goes on from NZ_JBIMER010000012.1 coordinate 23,269, forward strand.
GGGACCGCCTTCGCCGGATCGCCCACCATCACGGTGGACGGGGTGGACATCTTCCCCGAGGGTGCCCCGGCGGGCGATCTGGCCTGCCGGATTTACCGGACTCCCGCCGGTTTCGCCGGCCTTCCCACGGTGGAGCAGATCCAGGACGCGTTGGGCCAGCGGGGGTTCTGAACCCGGCTTCGGCCCCACGGGTTTACACCGCCCGATCCGCCCGCGCCGATCCGGTCAGCCGGCGCCACATCGGTGCCCGCCGCCTTCCGGGAGCCCCCGCGCCCGTCCGGACACGCGAAGGGACCGCCCGGCGCCTGCGCCGAACGGCCCCTAGTTTCCTGGGTTTCCAGCCACTTGTGCTTCGTTGTGGAAGCTAATGCGCGTTACGCCTGTCCGTTGAACGGCGGCTCGTTGTGGCGCGGGGTATCCGTCAGGGTGTCGTCGATGTGTGTTGCACCTTCGCTGGGGGCCCGAGCCGGACGGGGGATCCCGGGCGGTGGTTCTCGGTCATGCGACGCCGGGGTTCGTGCGGACTATTCGGAGAAGGGCACACGCTCCCACGTGAGGACCTCCTCGGTCTTCGCGGAGTTCGCCGCGACGCTGACGCGCAGCCATTCCCCGGACGTGGCGGAGCCCTCCACGGTGACCCGCTGGAGGTTGTCCACCGGTTCGACGCCGTAGACCTCCAGCCACGGGGAGCCGGCGGTGAGCGGTTCGTCCTCGTGGAAGACGTGGCTGTCGCCGTTGACCAGGTACACCGGACCGTCGAATGCGGCGGCCTCTTCGGCGAGGGCTTCGATGACGGGGGCGAAGCCGGAGACGGAGGCAGGATCGGCCAGCGCGGCCTTTTCCTGGCCGGGCGTGAACATGTCGGCCTGCGTCATGACGACGACGGCCCGCGCCCGGGTGCGCTCGGCGTCGTCGAACGTTTCGCGCAGCTGGGCGAGTCCGGCGTCGGTGCGGTGCCAGACCTCCGCGAGCTGTTCCGCCGTCGGCTCCGTGTGGCCGAGCCCGGACCAAGGGGCCAGCGCGTTGTTGGAACCCTGCACGTTGACCACGGAGAACGCGACGCGGTTCTCCGCGAACCGGACGTTCTCGGGCAGGCCGATCGCGTCCTGGGAATCGACGCGCATGGTGCCCCCGAGTGTCCGGTCCGGTTCGGCGAAGAACATGTCGCGCAGCGTGTCGAGGCGCTCGAGCGGGTTGAACGCGCCGTTGTTTTCGCGGTGGCAGTCCACCCACTCGTTGTCGCCGGGGGTGAACACCAGCGGGGCCTCGAAGCGGTCGAACTGGTCCTTGACCACGCCGAACCGCTCGTCGGTGCACTGCTCGGAGCCCGCCTTGATGTCGCCGACGTGGGAGATGAAGCGCAGGTCGTCCTGCTCGTTGAGTTCGGTGACCATGCCGGGGAACGCGGCGAGCTGTTCGGCGCCGTAGGGGATGTCGCCGATGACGCCGAACGTGTAGGCGGCGCCGTCCGGCTGCGGCTGCCCGGGGTCGGCCAGGACCGGGACGGCGGAGGACGCGACGGCGGCGGGGACGGCGAACGCCAGGGCGGCGACGCCGGACAGGATGCGGGAACGCATGGGTGACTCCTTGTGCTGCGGCAGGGTTTGCCGTGGTGCGGTGCCGGGCACGGCCCGGGGCCGGGGGCGGCCGTCGCCCACGGTATGGTGCCGGCATTGATGGCCGGCGACGGCGCGGTGTCCGCCAGGTTACGGGCGAGTGCGCAGACGCGCGGCGCCGGATCCTACAGGTCCCGGAACGTCACGTTGGAGTCGTCCAGGCACGGCGAACGCCTGTACGGTGCGCTGGCGGACTCCGCGCGACGGACGGCCAGGCGCGGCAGCGCGCAGACGGCGACGAGCAGGACGGCGGCCACGGCGATCACCGGGCCGGCGGGGAGGGCGAGGTGGTAGGCGGCGAGCAGGCCGCCGAGGGAGGCGGCGGTGCACAGCACCACCACCAGCACGCCGACGGTCGTCATTCCCACCACCACGACCAGGCCGAGCGCGAGGACCAGCGCGACGTCGAGGACGGTGGTGTTGACGCCGAGGGAGCGCGCGTGGCCGGTGTCGAACGTGGTGGCGGTGAGCACCGGCAGGATGAGGACGACGGCGCCGAGCACCAGCGCGGCCAGGCCCGCCTGCAGTGCCATGTCCGTTCCGGTGACGCCATCACGGCGGCGCTGGCGAGCCCGCCCAGCAGCAGGGAGCCGCCGAGCAGCGAGGCGGCGGCGACCCCGGCGAGGAGCTCGGCGGTGGGGCCGTCGGCCAGGATCCGCCGGTCCAGGACTATCGTGCGGGAGAACGTGCCGCGGACCAGGTCCAGGTCGTGGACGGAGGCGAGGACCGCCGTGCCCCCGTCGGCGACCGCGGCCAGGGCGGTGTTCAGCTTGGTGGCGGCCTCGACGTCGAGCCGTTCCATGGCGTCGGCCGCGGCCGCGCGCTGGCCGGCGTCCGGACGGCGCCACCAGCGGCGGGAGTCGAGGCTGCCGGTGGCGACCACCTGCGCGGCGCTGAGCGGGAAGGCGGTGCGCAGTTCCGGGGACTGCGGGACGTAGGCGATGCCGGGGGCAGGCTGGGCGCCGGTGCAGCCGCAGCGCATCACGGAGCCGGTGTGCGGGCAAGCCCAGGCCCGCACGGACGGATCCGCCGTTGGCGCGCATGAGGTCCAGGTGGTCGCCGTCGGCCGGGACGAGTTCGGCGGTTTTCAGGGCCGCGACGTCGGCGCCGACTGCGTCAGCGACGCCCTCGGCGAGCTTCGGCGGCAGGGCCTCCTCGAAGAAGACCGTTCCGACGCCGGCCGCGTGGGCCGTTTCGGTGATGTCGGCGAGAGTGCGGGCGTCGGGCTCGTCGTCGGGGGAGAGGCCGGCGATGCCGATCTGTGTGAGGCCGTAGCGGTCCGCGAAGTAGCCGAACGCCCAGTGTGCGACGACGAGGGTGTCCTCGGCGAAGTCGGCGGGTCCGTCCGCGAGTTCGGCGTCCAGGGAGTCGAGGTCCGCCGTGAGCGCCGTGAGCGCCGCGAGGTTCGCGGCGTAGGCGTCGGCGTTGTCGGGGTCCGCGGCGGTCAGCTCGTCCGCGATCGCCCGGGCGACCGTGGCGTAGCGGGCGGGATCGAGCCAGAAGTGCGGGTCGGTGGAGCCGTGGTCGTGGCCCGCGTCCTCGCGTTCGTCCGGGGCGGCGTCGGCCGGCAACGGGTTCAATCCGGGGGTTTTCAACAGGTCGACGGCGAGGACGACGGGCAGGACGGGGCGAGGTGGAAACAAAAGCATGCCAGAACTGTACTGTATTGAGAACAGTTCGCATTACTTATGTTAGGGGACGTGCGTCGCAATCAGCTGGGAGAGTGCGCGAATGTCGACTTGAAGCGCAGGCCTCCTTCAGGGCCGCGAGCGGTTCCTTGTACCGATGGCATGGCGGCTCGATCCCGATGTCGGGTCAAACTGTCGGGACCTCGCGCCAGTGTTTGTGGTGGATCGAATCCGGTCCCGACCGACGCGGTGGCCAGCGCGCCCGGCGAGGTCGAAGCCATCGGCTCCGCAACGGCGTCGAAGATTCTCATGGGGGAAACATGTCCGTAAAAAATCCACTCGCACCCGCACCCGCACCCGCGCCCGCGTCTCAGGCGCACGCGACGGCCCCGAAGTCGCAGGCCGGCAAGGGCCTGGGCGTGGCCGCCCTGGCCGTAGCCATCGTCGCGCTGCTGTTGTCCTGGGTGCCGATCATCAACAACTTCGCGGCGGTGCTCGGCGTCGTGGCGCTGGTGCTGGGCATCGTCTCGCTGGTCCTGGCGGCCAAGCGCAACGGCGGCAAGGGGTTGGGGATCGCCTCGAGCATTATCGCCATCGTGGCCCTCGTGGCGGTTTTCGCGACGCAGGCCGCGTATTCGGCCGCGATCGACGAGGTGTCGACCGCCATCGAGGATGCGGCCGACGGAGAGGTGGCCGCGCCCGCGGCGGTGGTCGAGCAGGCGGAAGACACCACGCAGGTCCTTGCATTGGGGGAGTCCGCCGTGGTCGGTGAATACTCGGTCACCGTGGACTCCGTGGTCCTGGACGCGGCCGCGGAGATCGCCTCGGCGAATCCCTTCAACGAGAAGGCCGACGGCCAGTACGTGCTCGTCGGGCTCTCGGTGGTCTACAACGGTGACAAGGAGGGCGACGCCTGGATCGACCTGATGCCGGAACTCGTTGGCTCCGACGCCCGCATCTACGACTCCTCGACATCCATGGCCGTGACGGCGAACCCCGAAACGGATGTGCCGACGCTGACCAGGGGCGGGGACGGTGCCTACGAGGTGGCGTTCGATGTCCCGGCGGCGGCCGTCGAGGATGCCAAGGTCCGCGTCACGGAGACGCTGTCCTTCGACGACGCGTCCGCGCTCTGGGCCACGAAGTAGTCGGCAGGGAACACGGACGGTGGCCGTCCCCCGAGGGGGACGGCCACCGCGTTGGGTTCAACCGATAAGCGTGGGAGGCAGAATGCCTACCTAGTGCTCGTCGTAATGGCCCTCGTGTTCGGCATGGCGGTGTCCGTCGTGCAGGTAATCCAGATGGTCCCCGTGCTCCACTGTCTGACTAGGGCATCGTCTGCAGCCGTCGCCAGATGCTGCCTGGCGCGTTAGCGTCCCGAGATGTCCTTGAGGGCCGCCTGGAGGCGTGTGTCCGCGTCGTTGGCGATGTCGCGGGTGGCGTCGCTGTCGCTGAGTTGGACCATGGTTTGGGGGTCGATGGTCTCAACGGTCGTTTCGGTGGCGTCGGGCGCACGGCGGACTACGACGTTGCAGGGGAGCAGGGCGCCGAGTTCCGGTTCGGCGGCGATTCCGCGCTGGGCGAGCTGCGGGTTGCAGGCGCCGAGGATGATGTAGTCGCCCACGGAATCGCCGGCCTCCTGCCCGAGTTTCTTGGTGAAGGTGGCTTTCACATCGATTTCGGTCAGGACACCGAAACCCTGCTCTGCCAGTGCGTCGCGGGTCCTGGCGACCGTCTCGTCCCAGCCGGCGGTGACGGTGATGCTGTGGGTGTAGGTCATGGGGTTTCTCCTTGTGTTTCGGTGTGGCTGAGTTTGTCGGGTCAGTGGTCCGTTGCGGTGGAGCGCGGCGGAACCTGTCACCTACGCCACGCTACCTGCGAGTTTCTCGGCGCGGAAGCCGCAGGTCAGGGTCCGTTCGCCGGGCGGAAGGGGGGTGCGTTTCGTACATTCGGACCGCGACGGCGATGGCCGCGGCCGCACTGAGGGCCGCTGCCGACCAGACGGCGGCTTGCAGGCCAGCCGCGTCGGCAACGACACCGCCGAGGATCGCGCCGACCGCGTAGCCGAGGTCGCGCCAGACGCGGTAGACGCCCACGGCGCGTCCCCGCCAGGCGGGGTGGGCGACGTCGCCGACGGCGGCCAGCAGCGTGGGGTAGACCATCGCGGTTCCGACGCCGAGCAGCACGGTTCCGGCGGCCCAAGCCCCGAACCCGTGGCCGAGGGCGATGACTGACAGGGCGGCGGCCTGGGTCGCCATTCCTGCGCTGATGAGGTGCTTGCGTCCGATCCGGTCGGAGAGGGCACCGGTCACCAGTTGCCCCAATCCCCACACCCCCGGGTAGAGCGCGAAGAGCAGGCCGATATGCGCCGTGCTCAGGTCGGCTGTGGCGAACAGCAGGGGGAACAGGCCCCAGGCGAGGCCGAAGTTCAGGTTGTTCACCAATCCCGCCAGGCTGGCCGAGGACAGCGCCGGTTCCCGCAGGCTGGTGAGGGACAGGATCTGGCGGTTGGTCAGGTTGGCGTCGACGCCATACCCCTGCGCGCCGCCACCGGTCATATTCCCGGCGTCCAGGTGGGCGTGGCCCCGGGTTTCCTTGACGAGTGCGCCGGAGAGCAGGAGTCCCAATGCGGTGTAGGCGAGACCGAGAAGGAAGGGTGCGGGGCGCAGACCGTACTGTTCGGCGAGGTGGCCGGCCAGCAGGGACGCTGCCGCCACGGCCCCGTAGCCGGCGGCTTCGTTCAGGCCCATGGCGAGCCCGCGTTGCGCCGGCCCGACGAGGTCGATCTTCATCACGACGGTGGTGGACCAGGTCAGCCCTTGGTTGATGCCCAGAAGGACGTTCGCGGCGACCACCCAGCTCCAGTCCGGCGCGAGGATGAGCATGACGGGCACCGGCACGGCGAAGAGCCAACCGGCCAGCAGCACCGGCTTGCGTCCGTACCGGTCCGAGAGCGTCCCGGCGAACCAGTTGGCGGTCGCCTTGGTGATGCCGAAGGCGGCCACGTAGGCGAAGACGAACGTGTACCCCGTCAGCCCGAACTCGGCCTCGGCGAGAAGCGGCAGGACGGTCTGTTGCTGGCCGACCATGCCCCCGACCAATGCGTTGACCGCAACGAGCAGGGCGAATTGCGCCGCGTTGGCGCGCAGTCCCAGTACGGGCACGCGCGGGCCGGCGGTGTTCGTCATGCGGAAGCTCCTGAGGGGGTCTACGGGAAGGGTGGGCGGCTATGGCGCGCTTCTTCGGCTAGCGGGTTTCGGTTGTAGCGGTGGGCGCGAGTGCCTTGCGCAGTGGGCATGCGGGGATGGCGAGCCAGCAGAGCGCGGCGGCCGCGGCGAGGGCGGCGGCCACGATGCCGACGGCGAGGTTGGCGGGGGAGGGCAGTTCCTGCATCAGGACGAAGACACCCATGGCCAGGACGAAGATGCCGAATCCCTTGCGCAGGGCGGCCTCGGGGATGCGTCCGGCGAGGCGGGCCCCGATGAACGAGCCGAGGATCGCCGCGACGGTGACCCCGCCGACAAGCGCCCAATCGAGGGTGACGGTGGTGAGATAGCCTCCGAGGCCGGCGAAGGATTTCATGGCGATGACGACGAGCGAGGTGCCGACGGCGACGGGCATGGACAGGCCTCCGAGCAGCGCGAGTGCGGGGACGACGAGGAAGCCGCCGCCTGCGCCGACGAGTCCGGTGACCAGTCCGACGACGAGGCCTTCGATGATGACCTTGCCCACGGGCAGTTCGCCGTCGTGGGCAGTGGCTGTGCGGTCCTTGCGGCCGCGGATCATGGCCAGGGAGGTGGCGACCATCATGAGCGCGAAGGCGATCATGAGGATGGTTCCGGGGATGTGCCCGCCGAGGAGTCCGCCGCCGAAGGCCCCTGCCATGCCAGCGGCGCCGAAGACCAGGCCGGTGCGCCACTTCACGCGCTTTTTGCGGGCGTGGTCGACGGCGCTGACGGCGGAGGTCGCGCCGACGACGAACAGCGAGGCGGCGATGGCTTCCTTGGGGTTCAGGCCGGCGACGTAGGTGAGGATCGGGACGGTGAGGATGGACCCGCCGCCGCCGAGCAGGCCGAGCGAGAGCCCGATCAGCACCGAGAGCAGGAGGGTCAGCGCGAGCGTGACGGTCATGGGTGGGGATCCTTGTCTGGGGGGAGGGGCTGGTTTGCGCGGGTTGGTTGCCGCTCGGGTCGAGCGCCTAGGCGGAGGGCAGGCCGGCGCCCTGCCAGGCGGTCATGCCGCCGGCCATCGTGTCGGCGGTGTAGCCGGCGGCGCCCAGCGCGTCGGCGACGCGGGCGCTGCGGTTGCCGCTGCGGCAGACGACGATCACGGGACGGTCGCGGTCGATCTCGCCCAGGCGCGCGTCCAGGTCGCCCATGGGGATGTGGAGGGCGCCGGGGATCATGCCCTCGGCGGTCTCGAAGCCTTCGCGGACGTCGAGGATCTGGTCTTCCGCGCGGCGCCGGTTGGCCTCGTCGATGGTGATTTCGGGCATGGTTGCTCCTGTGGTTCGTGGTGGAGGGGGTGGGATCAGGACTGTGTTGCGGGGATCTGATCGATCGCGTCCCGGGCCGATGGTTCGGACGCGGTCTTGTTCCAGGGCATCTTGGCCAGGGCCTGGCCCATGGCGCAGGTGTTGGTGGCGGCGGAGAAGGTCAGGCCGGTGCCGATCGCGCCGGCGAGGAGGCTCAGCTTGGGCGAGACGAGCTTCCCGGCGACGAGGCCGGCGAGTACGAGCGAGCCGGCGGCCATGCGCACCTGGCGTTCGAGGTCCCAGCGCTGGGCGCCGCGCACGACGTCGCCGCCTGCGGCCGCGAAGCCGGGCACTCCGCCGTCGAGGACCAGTGCGGTGCCGATGCCGGCGCCACCGAGGCGCGTGCGGGCCTGGGCGGCGCGCACTCCGGACTGGCAGACCAGCACCACGCGCGCGCCGAGGCGCTCGGCGAGCTCGTCGGCGTGCTCGGAGAGCAGCGGCAGCGGCACGTTGTAGGAGCCGCGGATGTGGAGGGTCTCGAATTCGGCGGCGGAGCGCACGTCGATGACGATCAGGTCCTCGTGCCGGTCGATCCACTGGCGCAGGGTCTGCGCGTCGAGTCCGGTCACGGTGGCGGTTGCGGAGGTCAAGAGGGCCTCTTTCGGTCGAACGAATGTGTCTCCAGAAGTCTGCCACATACCCCCTAGGGTATGCAACAAACCCTAGGGGGTATAGAATTGGGTAGAAAGTTCGGAGACCCGCCCCAGGAGGCACTCGTGCAGTTGGACACCGCAGAACTCAAGCCCGTCGTCAACCGGCTCAAGCGCGCCCAGGGCCAGTTGGCCGCCGTCACGCGGATGCTGGAGGAGGGGCGGGACTGCAAGGACGTGGTCATGCAGCTCTCGGCGGTTTCGAAGGCGTTGGACAGGGCCGGGTTCGCGATCATCGCCACCGGCTTGCAGCAGTGCCTGGCGAGCGAGGACAACTCGATGGACAAGAAGGACCTGGAAAAGCTTTTCCTGAGCTTGGCCTGACATCCTCCCGGCCGGCGAAAGCCGGTGACGGAAAGGGCGCCCCGCTTCACGCGGGGCGCCCTTTCCGTGCCGGCCGGCGGCCTGGGGGGCCGCCGGCTCCGTGCCGCTAGGCGTTTGCGGTTTGGGTGGCCTTCCAGTCGGACCATGCGGCGTAGCTGCCGTCGAGCTCGACGACGTCGTGCCCGGCGCGGCGCAGGGCGCTGGCGGCCACCGAGTTCCGCACGCCGCTCTGGCAGTAGGTCACGATGGTTCCCTGGGCGGGCAGCTGGTCCTGGTGCCACAGGACGCGGCCGGCGCTGAGCTGCCGGGATCCGGGGATGTGCCCGTCGGCGTGCTCGGTCTTGTTGCGGACGTCCAGCACCAGCGCGGCGTCGAGGTCCTCCAGCTCGGCGGGCTGGATCAGCCGCGGTGTCTGCTGCGGAAGACCTTCGATTCCGGTGACGTAGCCGGAGAACTCGTCGATCCCGACGCGGACCAAGTGGTCCCTGAGCTCCTGCGCCTGCTCCTGGTCCGCGGCGAGCAGGACCAGCGGCCGGTCGTCGGACTCGGGGTCGATCGCCCAGGCACCGTAGCTGGCGGTCTTGTTCCCGGCCGGGATGTTGACCGAACCGGCGACGGTTCCCGCGTGGACCTCGTTGTTCGGGCGGGTGTCCACGAAGGTCACCGCGTCGCGCGCGAGGTCGCGGGCGACGTCGTCCGCCGCAAGCTCCCGCAGCGGGCCCCGGTCGTCCAGCAGGGCCGGGCCGTGGCGGTTTTCGCGCTTCATGCGGCCGAAGTAGGCGTGGGCGTCCGGCTGGCCGTCGAGCAGTTCGTCGATGAAGCCCTGCTCGTCGTTGGCCCGGAGGTAGGGGCCCCACCAGGCGTAGAGGCGCTCGTAGCCGACGGTGGTGGAAGGCAGTGCGCCGAGGGCCTTCCCGCAGGCGCTGCCCGAGCCGTGGGCCGGGTAGACCTGGACGTGGTCCGGCAGGGTCAGGAACTTCTCGCGCAGGCTTCGGAAGAGCTGCTTGGCGCCCTCGAAGCGGGTGTCGGTGCCGCCGGCGGCTTCGTCCAGCAGGTCCGGTCGTCCGAGGTCGCCGGAAAACACGAAGTCGCCGGAGAGCAGGTAGCCGGGCTGGTCGCTGAACGCGCCGTCCGTCACCAGGAACGAGAGGTGCTCCGGGGTGTGGCCCGGGGTGTGGACGGCCTTGACGGTGATGTTTCCGATGGCGATCGCGTCGCCGTCGTGCATCCGGTTGGCGTCGAAGCCGTACTGCCAGTCCTCCCCGCCCTCGCCGGAGACGTGCATTTCCGCACCCGTGGCGGCGGCGAGCTCCCGGGTGCCGGAGAGGTAGTCGGCGTGGATGTGGGTCTCGGCCACGGCGACGATTTTCATGCCGTTGGCGGCGGCGAGGTCCAGGTAGGTGCCGATGTCGCGACGGGCGTCGACAACGACCGCCTCGGCCTTGCGCTGGCAGCCGATGAAGTAGCTTGCCTGGGCCAGGTCCTCGTCGTAGATGCGTTCGAGCAGCATGTGGTCTCCTTTTGGGAATCGTCGTGGACACCCCGGGGGGTATCCGTCTTTCAAGACCAACAATAATACCTAGGGGGGTATGGCGCAAGGCCGCCCGGTCGCGATTGCATACCTAGGGGGGTATAGCTCATGATGGTGGATGCCAGGACCCCCACCATCGAAACGGAGCCACAGAATGTGCCGAGCAGTTACCTGCCGAAAATGCGGAAAGACCACGTGGGCCGGATGCGGCAACCACGTGGACCAAGTCATGCGCCATGTCCCCAAAACCGCCCGCTGCGCGTGTGGTACTCCTAACGCGAAGTCCCCGCGTACGGACAGCCCGGCGCGGGCGGGGTGGTTTCGGAGACTCATCGGCCGGAAGTAGCCGCGATCGGTGGTGAACTCGTCGACGGGCGTCATGTGGGGAGGTGCGAGGAGGCCACCCACGGGTACCGTGAACTGCGCGGGTACCTGCGGGGGCCCCCGACCGCCCGAAACGATGGAGTGAACCCATGTCCGATCCAGCCGAGTCCCCCTTGGCCTACCGGTTGCTCACCGGAACCGACGACCGCGCGTTCTGCGAGCGGGTATCCGCCGCGCTCGCCGAGGGGTACGAGCTCCACGGCGGCCCGTCGCTGACGTTCAACGGCGAACGCGTGATCGCGGCACAGGCGGTCGTCCTGGCGCGGAAGGACGGCTAGGTGGAGGAGGCCGCCGGCTGGGACCCGCGGACGCGGGCGGTGCGGGGCGGCATCGACCGCACGCATTTCCAGGAGACCTCCGAGGCGATGTTCCTGACCTCGGGCTACGTGTTCGAGTCCGCGGAGGCGGCGGAGGCGTCCTTCAACGGGGAGGTCGAGCGGTTCGTCTATTCCCGCTACGGGAACCCGACGGTCGCCGCGTTCCAGGAGAAGCTGCGGCTGCTCGAGGGCGCCGAGGCGTGCTTCGCCACGGCCAGCGGAATGTCCGCGGTGTTCACGGCGCTCGGCGCTCTGCTGGCGGCGGGGGATCGGGTGGTCGCGGCTAGGAGCCTCTTCGGATCCTGCTTCGTGGTCCTGAACGAGATCCTCCCGCGCTGGGGCGTCGAGACCGTGTTCGTGGACGGGCACGACCTCGCGCAGTGGGAACGGGCGCTGTCCACGCCGGCCACCGCCGTCTTCTTCGAATCCCCGTCCAACCCGCTTCAGGAGCTCGTGGACATCCGCGCCGTCGTCGACCTGGCGCACGCCGCGGGCGCGCAGGTGGTGGCGGACAACGTCTTCGCCACCCCGCTGCTGCAACGGGCCACGGACCTGGGCGCCGACGTCGTGGTGTATTCCGGCACCAAGCACATGGACGGCCAAGGCCGGGTGCTCGGCGGCGCGGTCCTCGGGCGCAAGGACTTCATCGACGGCCCCGTGCGGAACCTGATGCGCCACACCGGTCCCGCGCTGAGCGCGTTCAACGCCTGGACCCTGCTCAAGGGCCTGGAGACGATGCCGTTGCGCGTCGACTACTCGACGGCGTCGGCGCTGCGGATCGCCCGTTGGCTCGAGGGGCAGCCGCGCGTCCGCCGCGTCGTCTACCCGTTCCTGGAGTCGCATCCGCAGCACGAGCTGGCGCTGAGCCAGATGAGCGGTGGCGGGACGGTGGTCACGTTCGAGCTGGAACCGGGCGGCGGCACGGCCAAGGAGGCGGCCTTCCGGCTGCTCAACGGCCTGCGGCTGGTCGACATCTCCAACAACCTCGGCGACGCGAAGTCGCTGATCACCCACCCGGCCACCACCACGCACCGGGCCATCGGACCGGAGGGGCGCGCCGCGATCGGCCTGGGCGACGGCGTCGTCCGGCTGTCCGTTGGCCTCGAGGCGACCGACGACCTCCTGAAGGATCTGGACGCCGCGCTGGGCGACTGAGCGCCACCGCGCACCCGGGCCCGGCCCCGCACCTGTGGCCGGAACCGGCCCGCGGACGTAGGCTGGCGGCACCACCACCGATGGGGCGGTATTGGTGCGCCCGGACCAAAGGAGTAGCTCGTGTCTTTTCTCGATCCGTCCGTCTGGGACGGCAAGATCCACGTCGGCGGCTGGACGGCGGGATCCGGCGGCGTCCAAGACGTCGTCGAGCCGGCGACCCAGGATGTGATCGGCCGGATTGGCGTGGCCTCGCCCGACGACGTCGCCCGCGCCGCGAAGACCGCCGCCGCCGCGCAACGCGACTGGGCCGCGCGCAAACCCGAGGAGCGTGCCGCCGTCCTGCGCCGGGCGGGGCTGCTCTGGGAGGAACACGCGGCCGAGGTCGACGACTGGATCGTGCGCGAATCGGGCGGCATCCCGCCGAAGGCGGCCCTCGAGAGCCACACCGCAGCCAACGAATGCTTCGAGGCCTCCGCCCTGCCCAGCCTGCCCGCGGGCGAGGTGCTCACCACCAACGACGACCGCTGGTCGTTCGCGCGGCGCCGCCCGGCCGGCGTCGTATCCGTGATCTCGCCGTTCAACTTCCCGCTCATCCTGGGCATCCGCGCCGTCGCGCCGGCCCTCGCGCTCGGCAACGCGGTGCTGCTGAAGCCGGACCCGCGCACATCCGTCTGCGCCGGGGTCACCATCATGCGGATCTTCGAAGAGGCGGGCCTGCCCGCCGGCCTCCTCTCGCTGCTGCCGGGAGGGGCCGACGTCGGAGCCGCCGTCGTGGAGGCGCCCGAGGTCCGAGTGGTCGCGTTCACCGGCTCCACCGCCGCGGGCCGGAAGATCGGCCAGACCTGCGGGCGGCTGCTCAAGCGCGCGCACCTCGAGCTCGGCGGCAACAGCGCGATGATCGTGCTGCCCGGCGCGGATCTGGCCAGGGCCGCCAGCGCCGCGGCGTTCGGATCGTTCATGCACCAGGGCCAGATCTGCATGGCCACGGGGCGGCACGTGGTGCACGCGGACGTCTACGACGACTACGTCGACGCCCTGGCCGAGAAGGCGCGGAACCTGCCGGTCGGGGACCCGAAGAGCGGGCAGGTGGCGATCGGCCCGATCATCGACGGGCGCCAGCTGGAGCGGATCGACGGGATCGTCCAGGCCGCCGTCGCCGGCGGGGCGCGGCTGGCCGCGGGCGGCGAGCGCGGCGGGGGCTGGTTCTACCCGCCGACCGTGCTGGCGGACCTGGATCCGTCGCTGGACGCCTGGAGGGAGGAGATCTTCGGGCCCGTCGCGCCGGTGCGGAAGTTCACCGACCTCGACGAGGCCGTGGCGATCGCGAACGACAGCAACTACGGGCTATCGATCGCGATCCTCGGCGACGTCGGCCAGGCCATGCGGCTCGCCGACCGCCTGGACTCGGGGAAGATCCACATCAACGAGCAGACCGTCTCCGACGAGCCGAACTCGCCGTTCGGCGGGGTCAAGGACTCCGGGAACGGCGGACGGATCGGCGGCCACGCGGCGAATATCGAGGCGTTCACCGAGACGCAGTGGCTGACGGTGCGTCCGGAGATCGCGCCCTATCCGTTCTAGACCCCCGTCAACCACAGCGTCACCGGCAGCGTGGCGATCGACGCGACGGTTTGGAACCCGTTCAGCGAGGCCATGAGCCGCACGTCCCCGCCGAGCCGCGAAGACAGGATCACGGACGACGCCGCCACGGGAAGCGAGCAGATCAGCACCACCGCGAACAGCGCGGTCGGCGGCAGGCCGAGCCAGGTGCCCATGCCGAACGCGGCCGCGGGCATCGCCGCGAACTTCAGCACGCCCACGAGCGGCAGCGCGGCCAGGTCCCCGCGGGTGACCTTGAGCGTGATCGCGGCTCCGGCGGCGAGCGTGCCGCAGGCGAGCGCCGGCGCGCCGAGCATCGTCAGGACGGCGTCCAGAGGCTCCAATCGCCACGGTGCCACGTTCAGGAGGACGCCGGCGATGCAGCCCACGATCAGCGGGTTGGTCGCGAGCTCGCGCCACATCGGTTGGTGTTTGGTTCCGGGCGAACTGCCCCAGGCCGAGTGCGCCGCGACGCAGAGCACGTTGACCAGCGGCACCATCACGGCGCACGCCAGCGCGAACACGGCCACCCCCTGCACCTGGTAGACCGCCTGTGCGAACGCCAGCCCGATGTACGTGTTCAGCCGGATGCTACCCTGCATCATCGCCGCGACGGCGGGGCCCGGGAATCCCAAGGCCCGCGACAGCACGACGGCGGCGCCCGCCACGAGCAGCACCGGCACCGTGATCGCGGCCGCCAGCGGTCCCAGCGGAACCGCGGACAGGTCGGCGTTGCCGATCGAGACCATGAACAGGGCGGGCGTGAACACGTAGTAGGTGGTGAACTCGAGTCCCATCCACGGCTCCGGGGACTTCAGCACCCGGGCGCGCAGGAAAACGCCGAGGGCCAGGACGAAGGCCACCGGGACGATCACCGCGAAGACGGGCTGCACCTCTCCACTCTGCTGTCCGCGGCCGCCCCACGCAAAGCCCGGCCCCTAATGGCGCGTCCGTGTCGGGATACATGCACGAAAACCTCGCGCTTTCGTACATGTACCCCGACACGGATGCGAAGCGATCCGTGCGGCCCGCCGTTAGCCGGTGGCGGGAGCCGGCCGGAAGGTAGCCCCTGTCAGGCCTCCGGGACGAACATCTTCCCGGGGTTGAGGATGCCAAGCGGGTCGAACAGGGCCTTGATCCGGCGCTGGAGCACGTACTGCTCCTCGCCGAGCTCGTCCTTGAGCCAGCGGCGTTTGAGCAGCCCGATCCCGTGCTCGCCGGTCAGGGTGCCGCCGAGGTCCAGGGCGGTCCGGAACATCTCGCCGGCGGCCTCCCAGACGACGTCGGGCACCTCGTCGCCGTCGTACACGAAGAGCGGGTGCAGGTTCCCGTCGCCGGCGTGGCAGCAGGTGGGGATGAGCACGCCGTATTTTTCCTCGATGCGGCGGATCGCGGCGAAGGCGTTCGCCAGCTGGTCGCGCGGGACGGCCATGTCCTCCACCAGCAGCGTCCCCAGGGCCTCGAGCGCGGGGAACGCGTTGCGGCGCAGGCCCACCAGACGGTCCGATTCGGCCGGGTCGGTGGTGGTCTCGACCCGGGCGCCGGCGGCGCGGGCGAGTTCGGCCACCCGCTCGGCGGTTTCGGCCGCGGCCGGACCGTCGCACTGCACCAGCAGGTACGCGCCGGCACCGCCGAGGACGGGCCCTCCGGCGTAACGCTCGACGGCGGCAACGGCCCGCCCGTCCATGAGTTCCATGATCGCCGGGACCAGTCCGCTCGCGGTGATGGCGGACGACGCCGCGGCGGCGGCCTCGACGCCGTCGAAGAACCCGCCAACCGTGGAGATTTGACCGGCGACGAGGGGCTGGAGCTTGAGGGTGGCCTCGACGACGATTCCCAGCGTGCCTTCGGAGCCGATCATGAGTGCGCAGACGTCGTAGCCGGTGACGCCCTTGACGGTGCGGTGCCCGACGGAGAGCAGCGTGCCGTCGGAGAGGACCACCTTGAGCGCCAGGACGGCCTCGCGGGTGACCCCGTACTTCGCGCACAGCAGCCCGCCGGCGTTCATCGCGATGTTGCCGCCGACCGTGGAGATGTCCTTGCTGGCCGGGTCCGGCGCCCACCAGAGGCCGTGCCCGGCGAGCGCCCGGTTGAGGTCGCCGTTGATGATTCCCGGCTGCACGACGGCGAGCCGGTTCTGAGCGGAGACCTCCAGTATGCGGTCCATCGCCATCAGGGACAGGACGATTTCACCGGGGCCGGCGATCGAGCCTCCCGCGAGTCCGGTGCCGGCGCCGCGGGTGACCACGGGCGTGCGGAACTCCGAGGCGAGGCGGCACACCGTCTGGACGTCTTCGATGGTTCGTGCGCCGACGGCGGCCAGCGGGGCGCCCGCCGAGTGGTGCCCGGAACGGTCGGCCGTGCAGGCGGCGAGGGTGCCGGGCTCGGTGTCGACGAGGCCGGGCAGGGCCTCGCGCAGGGCGTCGACGACGGCGGTGCTCGTGGTGGCGGTCATGGCTCATTCCAGCAGTGCCATGTGACCCGCGTCAAAAGCGCGTGACCGCAGACTCAGATCCGTGTCGGGGTAGATGCTCGAAAGGCTCGCCCATTCCTGCACTTACCCCGACACGGACGACGCCGTACCGGTCCGGCCGCGCGCCTACCGCCAGCCGAGCTCCGGGGCCACGTGCGTCAGGATGGATTCGATGACGTGGGCGTTGTAGTCGACGCCCAGCTGGTTGGGGACGGTGAGCAGCAGGGTGTCTGCCGCGGCGATCGCCTCGTCCTCGGCCAGCTTGGCGACGAGCTCGTCCGGGGATCCCGCGTAGGACCGGCCGAACACGGCGCGCGTCTTCGGATCGATGTTGCCGACTTGGTCGGAGCTGTAACGGTCGCGGCCGAAGTACTGCCAGTCGCGCTCTTCCGTGAGCGCGAAGATGCTGCGGCTGACCGAGACGCGCGGCTCCCGCGCATGCCCGGCCTCCTTCCACGCCTGCCGGTACAGCTCGATCTGCTCGGCCTGCTGGACGTGGAAGGGCTTGCCGGATTCGTCGTCCTTGAGCGTGGAACTCTGCAGGTTCATGCCCAGCTTCGCCGCCCACACGGCCGTCGCGTTGGAGCCGGAACCCCACCAGATGCGTTCGCGCAGGCCTGCGGAGTGCGGCTCCACGCGCAGCAGGCCCGGGGGGTTCGGGAACATCGGGTTGGGGCTCGGTTGAGCGAAGCCCTCGCCGGTGAGCACCTCGAGGAGGCGCTCGGTGTGGCGGCGGCCCATGTCGGCGTCGGACTCGCCGTCGTTCGGGGCGAAACCGAAGTGGCGCCAGCCGTCGATGACCTGCTCTGGTGAGCCGCGGCTGATGCCGAGCTGCAGTCGGCCTCCGGAGATCAGGTCGGCGGCGCCGGCGTCCTCCGCCATGTAGAGCGGGTTTTCATAGCGCATGTCGATCACGCCGGTGCCGATCTCGATGCGGCTGGTTTTCGCGCCGATTGCCGCGAGCAGCGGGAACGGGGAGGCGTACTGCTGCGCGAAGTGGTGGACGCGGAAGTAGGCGCCGTCCGCGCCGAGCTCCTCCGCCGCGACGGCGAGGTCGATCGCCTGCAGCAGCGCGTCCGACGCGCTGCGCGTGCCGGACTGCGGGTGGTCGGTCCAGTGGCCGAAGGACAGGAATCCGATGTTCTTCACAACAGGATCCAACACGACGCCGGCGCGTCCTATTCCTGCGCCCCGCGTCCGTGCGCCTCGGCGGTTGCCGGAAACGGCACGGGGCAGACGAATGCCCCGGCCGCTGTCCACGGCCGGGGCATCCCGTCACTTGCTATCATTCGCACCTTGAGGAAGGTGTCTACGACGCTACGTGCCGGTTCTTGGTGGATGCTGTGTGCGCGGTGGGCGTTGGCTCCGTGCCCGCGACGCATCGATGTCGGGATAGGTGTACGAAAGATTCAGTCTTTGCCCCACTTACCCCGACACGGATGCCGTCCGTTGGCGTGGGAGGGCGGCAGCCGCCTTAGCAGAGTCCCAAGTCGGCGAAGGCGGCCACCAGACCTTCCCGGTGCGGGGGAGCGGCCGTCCGGTCCGCCAGTTCCAGGAGCTCGGGGGAGGATCCCTCGATGGCGATGCCCACGCCGGCGTAGGCGATCATCTCCAGGTCGTTCTGGCCATCGCCCATGGCAACGGTGTTCTCGCGCGCGATGCCGAAGTGGTCCATGGCGGCGGCGATCCCGTCGGCTTTGCTGATGCCCCGCTGGTAGAGCTCGCCGGAATGCCGCCCCTCGTCCGCGATCGAATTCTCGACGAGCGCGATTCCCCTCCCGATGTCCTCCGCGATCCGCTCCACGGGGACGGGGCTTTCGAAGACGGAGACCTTGGCGAAGGAAACGGAGGCGGGGTCGGTGAATGGTGTCAGCGCGTCCAGGACGGCCGACGAGCCCTCGGCGTCGCCGTCGCCGCGCTGCCGGAAGTGGCCCTCGACGATGGCCCGCAGCCGTGGTTCCACCTTCGGGTGCACGTGGAGGGCGTCCGGGGCCTCGAGCGTGTAGACGGCGTCGTGGGCATCCAGCGCGGCGATCGTCCTGGCCGCGAGATCGGCGGGGAACGTCCGGTCCATCAGCACCTCGCCGTCCACCGTCAGGTACGCGCCGGCGCTCGCCACGATCCCGTCGAACCCGGCGCCGACGATGCTCGACGGAAGCATCGACAGGGGGCGCCCCGTGCAGAGCAGGACCTTGTGGCCGGCCCGGCGGGCGGCCCGCACCACGCGCACATGGCCGTCGGGAACCACCCCGTAGTCCGCGTAAGTGCCGTCCACGTCGAGGAAAACGGCCCGGATCGTCGTCGCGGTCGGTGCTGTCGGTGCTGTCGGCGTTGGCTTAGGCATCATGATCCGGAGTTTACCCGCGTGGGCCGTCCAGCCGTGTCGGGATAGGTGTACGAAAGATTCACGCTTTCCGACATGTATCCCGACACGGCTGCGGCCGTCGCCTACCGCTCCAGCGGCGCGCCGTGCGCGTCGACCGCGAGCCGCACGACGTCGTCGTACTCGCGCCGTTCGGTTTCCACCAGCTCGTAGTCCGAGTCCAGGACCGGGAAGACGTGGACCGGGGTGAGCTCGAGTTCGGCGCCGGCGGCGGTGTTGGTGACGTCGATCTGGAGGTGGCCGTAGTGCAGGCCGCCGGAGACGAGCTGGGGCACGCCGTTGGCGTCGTCGGCCCAGGTCTCGGGCTGGTTGGCGGGGGCGGACCATTCGGAGTGAGTGTTGAAGCGCAGCGGCTCGTACTCCCCGGCGTCGTTCGTCACGAGCTGTTCCCCGCGCAGTCCGTCGCCGGCCACGCCGACGTCGTAGGAGTGGAAGCCGCGGCCATCGCCGTCCGCGTCCACCCAGGAGCGCTCGAACATCTCGTCGTGCCCGGCGATGACGGCGGCGACGCCGTGTTCCTCGAACATGGGGGAGTAGGCGCGCATCGCAGTACCTGACTGATTGTCGGCGTGCTCGTGGTTCGGGGGCGTGCCGTGGACGCCGTTGGAGTAGGCGGAATGGTGGAACTGCACCAGGACGATCCGCCCGTTGGCCCGCGCGTCGGCGAGCTGCTCCTCGGCCCACGCCCACTGCGCGGACGCGACGTCCATGTTCGGCAGGTCCACGTCCTCCTCGGTGGAGCCCGGGAACAGGGACAGGAAGCCGCGCACGTAGGAATCGAAGGTGAACTCGCCCTGCGTGTCCGTGGACAGGTTCGCGGAGGTGAGGTTGGTGTCGTCGCCGGAGAAGACCTCACCCGAGAACGTGCCGGTCTTCGTGTCCTCATCCGGGCGGCCGTTGGTGGAGTCCAGCGTCAGGACGGTCACCGGGCCGTGGTCCACGCGGTAGTAGGAGCCCTTGTGCTGCGGGTTCGCCGGATCCTCCGGCAGGGAGAAGTAGTCCAGGAAGCGGTTGCGGGAGATGACCGCGGGGGTGCGGTCGGCGTCGGTTCCGTAGCCGCCGTTGAGCGCGGCGTAGGTTTCCCAGTTGCCGAGCGCGGGCAGCAGCGGCACGCGGGAGGCGAGGTCCGAGTGCTCGCCGGCGACGTGCCCGAAGAACTCGTCCCAGGCCGGCTGGTAGCCCGAGCCCTGGGTCAGGTCCCCGGCCATCATCACCAGGTCCGGATCGGCGGCGTCGACGTGGGCGAGGTTCTCGTTGAACGCGGTGGACTGGTCCAGCGGGTAGCGCAGGGTGGGCTGTCCGTACCGCGTGGTGGTGCCGAATTTCGCGGCGTACGCGGAATCGGTGCCGGGGCGGGGCTGGGAGCCCGGGGCGTAGCCGTTGACGGGGGAGAGCTCCCACTCGCGGTGCTCGGTGCGGCCACGGGGCTCGGTTTCGGAGTCTGACATCGCGACGATCCGCACGTTCTCCCAGTCGTCGGCCTTCGGCGCGGTGCGGAACGACGCGGCGTGTTCCCGACCGTCCTGGGTCACCGTGTAGGTGTACCGCTTGCCCGGTTTGAGGCCCTCGAGCGTGACGGAGTGCCTGTAGTTGGAGTTGGACTTCAGCCACGATCCCTGCTCCAGCCCGGGAATCTCCTGGGCGAGTTCCTTATCGGTGTACTCCATGAGCTCCAGGTACTCCGGCGCGCTGGTCAGCCGGGCCGTGTTGCCCGCTCCCCGGCCCCGCGGGTTGCCCAGTCCCGGACCCTTGACTATGGCGGTGCCGGCGGCGGCCGTCTCGGAGATCCAGTTGATGGTCATCGAGGTCGATGTCGGCGCCTGCAGGTACGGAAGGACGCGGAAGCCGGGCTCCGGGGCCTTCGCGGCGGCGGGGAGGACGACGGCGGCGCCGGACGGTGCGGGCGTGGCCTGGGCCGCGGGGGCCGCGGCCAGCGGCAGGACGATCGCGGGGAGGACGGCGGCGGCGGCCAGGCGGGTGGCGTTGCGCTTGTTCATGGGGTGCTCTTCTCAGGATTCGGTGCGGTGCGCGTGGGGACGTGCGCTCACGGCACCGATCATCTCCGGAGAGGATGGCCGGATGGTGGATTAGGCGGGAATGTGGGGTGAACGCGGGCTCCGAACGATGGGTGCCCGCTCCCGTTTCGACAAGACCAAACGCCCACCCCTGCCGTTTCGACGAAGGCAGATGTCGGGATTCCAGCGAAAACAGACATCTACCTTCGGCGAAACGAGAGGGAGGGCAGCTAGGTTCGACGAAGCGTATTAAATGCCGGCCATGCCTGCCATGCCGATCATCATGAAAATGAAGATGATGATGCTCAGGACACCGAAGATGGTGCTGATCCAGCCGAGGACCTTCCCGGCCGTTGCCGGTACGTTGTTCCGCTCGGCGGCGTTGGCCTTCACGATGGCGATGGGCCCCAGGACGATGCCGAAGAAGAACAGCCCGATGATGCCGCAGATCAGCGCGGTCTGCGCATCGCGGCCGCCCTGCAACTGGGCCGGCGAATTCTGGACGTATTGCGTGCCGTAGCCGTTGGGCTGCTGCTGGTATGGCTGCTGAGACATGAGACTTACCCCCGGTGAGAATGATGCGCTGAACCGCCCGAACGGCGGTGGTGTTCAAAGTCTAAAGCCATTGCTTCCCGACTCGGCCGTAGGCTGGACCCACGCCCATAACAAAGAGGAGAGCCATGTCAGGGACGACTGTCGCGGAACTGATGGCCGAACTGGCCGAACTCGAGGACCCGCGGATGCGGGCGGTCAACGAGAAGCACGGCGACGACCATGGGGTGAACCTGACCAAGCTCCGCGAGATCGCTAAGCGGCTGAAGAAACAGCAGGAACTCGCCGTCGAGCTCTGGGCCACGGGAGACACCGCCGCCCGCCTCTTGGCGCTGCTGATCTGCAAGCCGAAGGCCTTCTCCCGCGACGAGCTCGACTCGATGCTGCGCGAGGCAGGCTCGCCCAAGGTGCACGATTGGCTGGTGAACTACGTGGTCAAGAAGGGCCCGCATGCCGAAGAGCTCCGCGTGGCCTGGATGCACGACCCGGACCCGGTGGTCGCGAGCGCCGGCTGGGCGCTGACCAGCGAGCGCGTGGCGAAGAAGCCCGAGGGGCTGGACCTGCCCGGTCTGCTGGACACCATCGAGGCGCACATGGGAGACGCCCCGGAACGGTTGCAGTGGGGCATGAACCATACGCTCGCGTTCATCGGGATCGAACACCCCGAACACCGCGCCCGCGCGCTCGACATCGGCGAACGCCTCGAAGTGCTCAAGGACTACCCGACGCCGCCGAACTGCACGTCCCCGTTCGCGCCGGCTTGGATCAACGAGATCGTGCGGCGCAGGGAAGGCTGACCGGGGGAGCGCGGCCAGACGTCCAGGGCGCAGAGGGCTCTCGCGTTTGCTCTCGACTAGGGCGACTCCGCCTTGGCGGCGATCTCCAAAAGGTCCTTGGCCAGCGCCTTTCGGGCCACCACTAGCCCGATCTTGCCGAACAACGCCGAGGCGACGCGGCTGATCAGGGCGGGTTGCACGACTTCCGCGCCGAAGGTCACCGTCAGGTCCGTTCCACCGTCGCGCTCCGCCAAGGTGAAGCGCGTGGTGTAGTCGGCACCGTGCTGGAGGGCCTTGACCGTGGTGCTGCGTGGCGGATCGGACTGCGCGACGGACATCTCCACGGTTTCCGACCGGCCCATCATCGTGCGGGTCTCCTTCCAGCGGGTCCCCTCCCCGTAGGGTCCTTCGCTAAGCAACTGCACGGATTCGGCGCCGGAAAGGGTTTGGTGCGAGCTTACCCGGGCGCGCGGAGCCGGCATCGCCGTCGTACGCCTTACACCGGCGCGGGAGACTGTATTGTGGGACTGCACACATCGTGCATTTGGGGATGCTCTAGTTGGGGGACTTTCGATGTTGGGGAAACTACTCGCTGCCGTAATGGCTGCCCTTTTTGTGCTGGCCGGATTCGCCGTGCCAGCGGAGGCCGCCACCGTCTACAAGGGCTCGCTCCGCTCGGCCGCCCGGGCGCTGCCCGTCGCCGTCGAAGGCAACACGGGCTACGACCGCGACCGCTACTTCGGCACGTGGAAGGACCTGAACCGGGACTGCCAGAACACCCGGGCCGAGGTCCTGGTCCAGGAGTCGAAGGTCCGCGCCACCTTCAGCTCCCGGGGTTGCACCGTGAGCAAGGGCAAGTGGGTGACCACCTGGGACAACCGCACGCACTACTACGCGTCCACCGTGCAGATCGACCACCACGTTCCGGTCCACGAGGCGTGGGGCTCCGGCGCGCGGAACTGGACGCAGGCCCGCCGCGTCGCGTTCTACAACGACCTCGGCGACGGCCGCGCGCTCAACGCCCAGACCTCCGCGCTGAACTCCTCTAAGCAGGCCAAGGGGCCGGAGGCGTGGATGCCGCCGAAGAACCGCTGCAAGTACGTGGCGGACTGGGTAGCCGTGAAGATCCGCTGGGGCCTGAAGGTGGACAAGACGGAGCGTGCCGCACTGATCCGCTACGCGGACTCCTGCCCGGCGATGGCGCTCACCGTCACCAAGCGCTAAAGCTCTAAGTCGCGTCGGGGGCGTCCCCCGGGGCCGTCCGCGCCGCTACGCCACCTCGGCGTGCCACGTCCTCCTGGTTTCGAGGAACCAGAAGCACGAGAAGACCAGGATCTCGAACCACTCGACCACGAAGAGCGCCTGCCGGAATCCGACGCCGAGGAGGACCGGCCACGCCGCGAGTCCCACGAGCATCAGGACCAGCAGCGACGCGTAGCGTAGACGGTGCCCTCCGCTGGTGTCGCTCGCGTTGAGGCGGCCGGAACCCACATGGCTGGCGATGGCGAGCCACATGCTGGCGATCATCAACAGAGTCGATGCGAGGTGCACGCCCGCGAAGTCCGCGCCCTCCGCCGTGCGCCAGACCAGCAGGAACAGGAACCCCGCGAGCAGCGCGAAGCTGGCGACCGTCAGGATCCGCGACCAGGTGTTCCGGAAGAGCATCCGCGGCGCCCAATCGGTGGTCCGCCGATCGATCCACACGAAGACGGCGGCGACCACCAGGACCGCGACGACGGCGACCTGGATGGAGCGGACCAGCTCCGTTCGCTCGGCGGGCGCGAGGGCGTCGAGCGTCTTGCCGAGCCTGGTGGGAACGACCGCGACGAACACCGCGTAGAACCCGGCGAAGTTCAGCGCGTGGTCCTCCAGCGGCGAGGATCCCTTGTAGACCACCATGAGGACGCCGGTCGCGACGAGCATCGCCACGAACAGGTCCCGCGCCGGACCGAGGTAGTAGGAGCTGATGGAATCCTCGATGGTTCCGGTCCACGCCGCGTAGATCACGATGGCGACGGCGAGCAGCAGCGGGATGACCAGCAGCATCAGCCGGAGGTAGCGCAGCGTGTCGCGGGCCTGCCGTCGGTCCAAGGAGGTGGTCATCCTTCGATTCTCCATCGGCCGCCACGGTCCCACGAAGAACCGGACGACGGCGGCGCGTCCCCGCCGTCGTACTGTCTCTTTGGTCAGGCGTCCTGGCGCTTGCGATCCGTGGACAGGCCCGCGAAGAAGCCCGCGAGCTCGTCGGGCGCGGTCAGCGGCAGGACGTTCGCGACGTACTGGTCCGGGCGGACCACCACGACGACGCCGGCGCGGTCCAGTCCGCGCAGCTCGAAGATGTCCTCCGTCGGGACGGTGCCGAAGACGTTCTCGTAGTCCGTGAGCCGGAACGGGCCGACCTGCGGCTTGAACGTCCGCGGGACCGCGCCCAGGTCGATTGCCGTGTGGTCCTGCTGGTAGACGACCTTGACGTCGAACCAGGCGTTCGGGTCCGCGCCCGCCGGCGTTGCCGCCAGCGGCGACTCCGGCGCGGTGGCGAGCCACTCGGCGAGGTCCGTGGTGGGGGAGGGGGCGCCCGCCGCGGCGGGATCAGCGAACACGTAGATGCGCCAGCGGCCGTCCGCCTTCGCCTGGTGGCCCAGCTGCAACGGGTTGGTGTCGCAGACGCGCGCGACCGGGGCGGACTTGAAGCGCTTTCCGAGGGGGAAACCCGTCGCCAGGTCCTGGTGGACCGGCTCGGCGACCAGCATCGACGGCGTGTACTGGGTCATGAACCCGGCCGGGAACTCGGCGGTGGACACGTAGAAGTCCTCGAGGTCCGACGGGTTCTCGAACTCCTCCGGCTTCTTCGCCATGAGGGTCGACCACTCCTTGTCGAAGTCGATCAGGTTTTGGGCGACCACCTGGCGCTCGCCGGAGTACGTGTCCAGCAGCGACTCGGGGCTGCGGCCCTCCAGCACGTGGGCCAGCTTCCAACCGATGTTGAACCCGTCCTGCATGGACACGTTCATGCCCTGGCCGGCCTTGGCGGAGTGCGTGTGGCAGGCGTCGCCCGTGATGAACACGCGCGGGGTGCGGGTGCCGCGGTCGGCGGCGACCACGTCGTCGAACCGGTCCGTGAGGCGGTGCCCGACCTCGTACACGCTGTGCCAGGCGACGTTGCGCACGTCGACCGTGTAGGGGTGCATGATGGCGTTCGCCTTCGCGGCGATCTGCTCGATGCTGGTCTTGCGGACCGCGCCGGCGTCGCCCTCGGGCACGACGCCGAGGTCCACGTACATGCGGAACAGGTAGCCGCCCTCGCGCGGGATGAGGAGGATGGAGCCGCCGTCGTGCGATTGGATGGCGCACTTTAGGCGGATGTCCGGGAAGTCCGTCTCGGCGAGGACGTCCATGACGCCCCACGCGTGGTTGGCCTGGTCGCCGGCCATGGTGCAGCCGATCGCCGCGCGGACCTTGCTGCGCGCGCCGTCGCAGCCGACGACGTACTTGGCCCTGACGGTGCGTTCGGCCCCTGCGCGCGGGCCGGACGTCTCGGCGAGCGTGACGGTGACCGGGTACTCGCCCGAGTCGGCGGCCTCGAGGCCGACGAACTCCAGGCCGTAGTCCGGCGTCAGGCGGGTGGGGGACTTCGCGGCGACCTCGGCGAAGTAGTCCAGCACGCGCGCCTGGTTGACGATCAGGTGCGGGAACTCGCTGATGCCGGTGGTGTCGTCCAGGGCACGGCCGCCGCGGATAATGTTCTCCGGGTGCTCCGTGTCGGGGCGCCAGAACGCCATCTCGGTGATCCGGTAGGCCTCCGCCGTGATCGCCTCGGCGAAGCCGAACGCCTGGAACGTCTCCACGCTGCGGGCCTGGATGCCGTCCGCCTGGCCGATCTCGAGGCGGCCGGGGCGGCGCTCGACGATGCGGGTGGTGATGCCGGGGAACTGCGAGAGTTGGGCCGCGGTGAGCATGCCCGCGGGGCCGGAGCCGACGATCAGGACGTCGACTTCCTCCGGGAGCTCCTCGGGGCGGTCGATTCCGACACCGGCGGCCGGCTGGACCTTCGGGTCACCGGATACGTAGCCGTGGTGGTGGAACTGCACGGTGGGTCCTCACTTCGTTGTGTCTATGCCGTCGTCATGTGTTCTATATTAGAACTTGACATTCAATAATCGAACAGCAGCGTGTTGATAAAAGGGTACGGCACGTATGACCCAGGTAACAAGTGGTTGTGGCGACGCGCCCCGGCGTTCGCGCACGGGCGGCTCCCCGGCCGGAATCCTCGGGAGGAGACCGGCGGGGGAGCCGCCTTGTGGAGCCGATTGTTGTGGAGCGGCCTGGTGCGGCGTGGGGGCCGGCGCTACGGGCGCGTATCGCCGCGCGGCTTGAGGATGAACAGCCCACGCTCCATGCTGCCGACCGCGACCACGTCGTCGAAGTACGGGTAGTTGCTCCAGCTTCCGCCCTCGAACGTGGCGTTGTCGTTCTCCGGGTAGACGTCGAAGTAGCCGACTTCGCTCAGCTCGCCGTCGGCCACATTGCTGGAATCCAAGACGCGCAAACCGGAGGTGTAGTTGGACGCGAAGACCTTGTCCCCCTTGGTGTAGAGGTTGTGGTCGATCGACGCCGTGCCGTTGTCGTGGGTGCCGATCAGCTCGGGGCTTTCGAGGTCGCGGACGTCCCAGATGCGGGTGGAGGTGTTGATGCCGTTGTAGACCTCGTCCAGCTCGTCGCCGTGCAGGAAATAGCCCTGGTCTTCGGTGAGCCAGCCCTGGTGGCTGTAGCCGTCGTTCGGATAGAACGTGCGGGAGAGGGTGACGGGGCTGGCCTTGTCCGTCACGTCGGAGATGGTGACCGTGTTCTCCAGGCCCTCGGCGGTGCGCTCGGCGTTGGAGTTCACGCAGATCTCGCGGTCCGTGTAGCGGGCGTCCGGACCGTCGTACATGACGCACTGGGTGTCGTGGATGTAGCCGGATTCGTCGTAGCAGCCCGCGAAGGCGGGGTTGGCCGGGTCGTTGATGTCAACCATGTGGAGGCCGCCCTCGCAGGTCCCGGAGCCGATCACGTAGGCGAAGCCGGAGTCCTCGTTGATGTTGACGTTGTGCGCCGCTCCGAATGCCGCGTAGTGCGCCGTCTCGCCGAAGACCGCGTCCTCGCCGGTCGTCCCGCGCAACTCCGTCAGGTCGAAGACCTGCAGGCCGTGGTCGGTGTGTTCGGAGACCACGTAGACGTGGTCGTTGGCCACCTTCATGTCCCGCCACACCTGGTTGCCGGCCGTGGAGTGGGTGGGGAGCAGGCCGCGGACCTTGGGACGCATCGGGTCGGTGATGTCCACGAACGCGGTGCCCTCGACGCCGCCCACGATCGCGTATTCCTTGCCGGTCTCGCCGTCCGTCCAGCCCCAGATGTCGTTGACGAAGCTCAGGCCCAGGTCCGCGCGGGTGAGGTGGCTCATCATGTCCACGCCGTCGCAGGGGAACGTTTTGGCGGCCATGCCGTTGATGCAGGGCGCGAAGCTGCCGGGTGCGGAACCCTTCTCGTTGGCCTTGGCCGCGGCGACGTTCTCGAACTCGAACTCCTGGGCGTCCATCGACGGGCTGTGCACGTTGCCCTTGCCGTCGTCGTGCGCCGTTGCCACCGCGCCGCCGGTGCCGACGGCCAATGCCGCGGCCATCACGGCGGCACCTATTAGGCGAGTCTTGCGAACCATGTTGTACCTCCACAGGGGGTGACCGGCCGTCGACTGCGGAGGATAGCTGCGCAGGGTGCGGCCCGTCGGGTGAATTGGATGTCGTGAGCCTACCGACATTTATCACCTTTTGTGAAGCCAGTCACATGAATGCGCGAAAAGATCAGCGCCGTGACGGAACGTGCATAAATTACAGCGCGACGACGGCTATCCCCAGCGCGCCCAGCACCAGAACCGCCGCCGTCGTCCAGGCGGCGGCACCGGCGTCGGCCCGGATTCGGCCCGCGGCGATGCCGCGCGACTGCGCGTCGTAGCGGCGCCGCTGGGTGAGGTAGATGCCCAGCGCGGTGGCCCCGGAGACCGCGATCAGGGCCACCATCCACCATCCGTAGTAGGGCAGCCAGCGGATGAACACCGCGCTGGCGACGAACAGGGCCATCATGGTCCGGCCCCACGCCATGACCGTGCGCTCGGGTTGGAGCCCGGGGTCGTCGTGGAGGCGGGGCCGCGGGGACGGGCGCCGGCGTCGTGCGGGCCGCGCCATCAGTCCAGAGCCACCAGCACGACGACGACGCCGGCCGCCAGCGCCCCGCCGATCCCCAGCAACGGTACGATCAGCGGGAGGGGGAGCGGGCGGCCGTGGCGCATGCTCGCCTCGACGCGGAGCCAGCGGAAGGCCGCGCCCAGGCTGATCAGCATGCCGATGCAGATGATCCCGATCGAGAGTCCCTGGCGCAGGGGGGCGGCGAACAGTTCGGCCGCGAACGCCTCCAGCGCGATGCCGCCGGCGAGGAACGCCAGCGAGGTCCTGATCCAGGCGAGGAAGGTGCGCTCGTTCGCGAGGGTGAAGCGCGGGTCCGGCTCGGCTCCTCCCGGCAGCAACCGGCCCGCCAGCCAGCCGCGTTCGCTGTTCTCCGCCATCGGGTTCCCGCCTCTCGGTGCCGGGCGCCCTGTTCGCGGCACCCGAATCGATGCTACCCGCGGCGCGATGCCACCCGTGCGGCGTGCTGGAATTCACGTGGAGTTAACGCCGTCCACACGTCGGGACGGTGGGGGTTCCTGAAGACTGGGGACACCGGTTCCGGCGGCGCCTCCGGGCGGTCCGGCGGACCACAATCGAAGAGGGGACCGTCCGATGGAAACAGAAACAGGCTTCACCGCGCTGGACGTGGGGGACACCGTCATCGCCAGCGGGTACTCGGTGCCGACCGTGGTCGGGACCGTGCAGCAGATCGACCTCGCCATGGGGGTGCTCTGGGTTCTGGATGCGGGCGGCAACCGCCGGCTGGTCAACGAGGGCGACTACGCCGTGCGGCGCCAGGACGGCGCCCCGTTGTAAAAGGACACGTGGGGCGGTAGATTCCGCAAAAACCGATGAGCAGACGCCCGTGCGCCCAATGGTGAGGAATCCGTCCATGTTGTTGCCGTCCCTCGACGAACTGAAGAACGCCCGCATCCGCCCCGAGGACAAGGGGCTGCCGCAGCGGGCCGTCGGCCTGACGGTGGGCGAGTTCCTGGCCACCGGACCGAAGCTGTCCGAGTTCTGGACGCCGCTGGTGGTGCTGGACGACTCCCGACTCAGGCACAACGTGTCCGTCCTGGCGGACTGGTGCGCCGGGCATGGCTTCGAGCTCATGCCCCACGGAAAGACGACGATGGCGCCGCTGCTCTGGCGCCGGCAGTTGGAGGCGGGCGCCACGGGGATCACCCTGGCGACCATGGGGCAGGTGCGGGCCGCGCGCGGCTTCGGGTTCGATTCGATCATGTTGGCCAACGAACTCGTCTTCCCGGATGCGCTGCGCTATATCGCGGGCGAGCTGGCGGATCCGGATTTCGAGTTCCATTGTTGGGCGGATTCGGTGGCCGGTGTGGAGGCGATGGACGAGGCGCTCGCCGGGGCTCAGGCGCACCGTCCGCTGAACGTGTGCGTGGACCTTGGCTGGGCGGACAACGGGCGCACCGGCGTCCGCACGGTCGCCGAGGCGGTTGCCATCGCTGACCGGATCGAGCGCTCCAGCCATCTGCGGCTGGCCGGCATCGCCGCCTACGAGGGCACCCTGGCGCACGATCGGTCGGCGGAGGGCGTCTCGCGCGTGCGGCGCTACCTGGAATCCGTCGTCGAGTTCCACGGTGCGCTCGCCGGCAGGTTCGGGGACGCGGAGATGCTGGTGACGATCGGCGGGAGCGCGTTCTTCGACGTCGTCGCCGAGATCCTGGCGCCGGCGATGGCCGCGGCGCGGAACACCCGGTGGGTTCTCCGGTCCGGCGCGTACATCACGCACGACGAGGGCTTCTACCAGTCCGTCTCGCCGCTGGACGCGGCCGTCGCCGGACCCGCGGACGCGCTGAGGCCGGCCGCGCGGGGCCTTGCGCGCGTCATCTCCCATCCCGAACCCGGGCTTTCGCTGCTCGACGGCGGCAAGCGCGACTTCCCCTACGACGAGGACCTGCCCGTTCCGCTGGCACGCGCTGGGTCCGGCCCCGCGACGCTCGCGCACAGGACCACACAACTGGCCGATCAGCACACCTTCGTCCGCGGGGCGGAGGACGACCAGCTGGAGGTCGGGACGCTGGTTTGGCTCGGCCTATCCCACCCCTGCACCACCTTCGACAAGTGGCGGATCATCCCGGTCGTGGCCGAGTTCGGCTCGGAGGACGTCGTGGAACTGGTCCAGACGTACTTCTAGGCTCGGCGTTAGATCCCGCGTGGAGGTCCGTCGGACGATGGGCCGTACCCCAAGGGTGGTGGGCCGATTCAGAAGGGCGGCGGGTCGTCGTCCGGGGGAGGCGCCACGCCTTCGGCGTTCACGCGGTGTGCGGTCGCGCGGTGTGTGGATGCCCGAGGGGTTCCGCCGTCCGCCGACAACAACGGCTGGCGTTTCCGCATGGCCCGGATGCGGGGTCGGGAAGGATTCACGTGGCGTGCGGTGCTGCGGCGGGGCTTCGAGGGATCCTGCTCCGGGGTGTGGTCGCTGATGTACAGCTCGGCCATGAGCCAGGGGTAGTCGTCGCCACCAAGTGATTCGTAGGAATCGATGTCCACCTGCCGTTGGGCGTCGATGTATTCCTGGGTGCGCGCGAGTTCGTCGCGCCGGCGCAGTGACGCGAGGGCCTCATCGGCGTCGGCGGACGGCCATTCGAGGTTCTTCTCGGCCCACGCGATCAGCTCGGCGTTCGAGTGCTCGATGGTTTCCGGATCGGGCTGCGAGGCGGGGGCGTCCCAGGGATCCCACGAGTCCTCCGTGGCATCGCGGTGGCCACCGGCATTCGGCTCGTCCCTGCCGACAGGCTCGGTGCCGCGGCGAGGATCGTCTCAGCCCGGTGAGGCCTTCACCGCGGGGTCGGAGGCTTTCGCCAGGTACTCGGCAGCGCCCGTTGGATTTGCCCAAGGGGCCTCGGGTGTGGACTTCCGGGCGGTGTTCCAGAGGGTGGAGACCAACAGGGTCCCGTTCGGGAGTTGCTCCATGGTGAGAATGCCGAGGGATTTAAGGCGGTGACATCGCTTGCATAGCAAGGCAAGGTTATTCAGATCTGTGGTCCCGCCGTGCTGCCATTCGACGGTGTGGTCCGGTTCGCACCAGACTGCGGGCCGGTTGCAGCCCGGCGTGCGGCAGGTATGGTCGCGGTGGGTCAGCGCTCGGCGTTGTGCTGGCGTGGGACGGTAGCGCTCGTGCGCCCAATCGATGATGGCGCCGTCGAACGGATCCGTCAGGATCCGCCACCATGAGGGGGCCTGGGCCAGCAGCATCGCGGCGGATTCCTCGTCGATCGCGCCGAGCCGTTGCGCGGTGGGCACAGCGGCTCCTGGAGGGAGCGGAACGCTGCCGAGGCCGCCTGTACGCTGTCCGCTGGAATGCATACCGCCAGCATTTCGATCGGCAGGCTGGTTGTCGTCATTTTCGTTGCCAGCATTCTGGTTGTCGGCGCGGAGACCGGGCAGTAGGGTTGCCGGAACGGTGATGGTGACATGTGGTTGGACGTTCTCAAGCCCAGAGCCGTCGGGGCCGGCGAGCATGTGGTCACTGAAGACATCGGTGCGCAACTGATCCATGGTGCGGACTTCGGTCGGGTCGTCTCCGTCTTCGGCCGCACCGCCGGCCAGTTCCCGGGCGTTCTTCTTGAGGACTTGAGCCTGGTTGTGCACGCGATCGTAGATGGCCTCCGCCTTCGCCGCTTCCAGCGCGACGGTCAGATAGGCCAGGCCGTCGCCGCCGGGTTCGATGCGGAAGAACCGCCCCTCGAGGGCCTTCTTCGAGCGCTTGGAGAACGATTCCGGATCGTACTGCTCCAGCAGGTATTTTCCCTTGGCGCGTATGGAAGCTGGGTTCCGTCCGTCGGCATACGTCAGGAGCTTGAGCCCGAGTTCGTTGCGGCTTGCCTTGGCGGCACGTTCTTCGGCGGAGACGGCGCGCACCCAGGTCTCGACGGCGGCCTGATCGGACGCATCGGGTGCCGGAATGGCCCGCGGGGTGATGCGGAGTGCCTGATCGGCGATGGCGTCCACATGTGACCCGCCGATGGAACCGGCCGCGAGGGCCTCGAGTACTTCGGGGAGGTCCGTGGCAAGGGTTTCCGCCCGATTGAGGAGCCGTTCGGCGGTCCCGGCCGAGACCGATTGGACTATGGCGATGTGTTCGACCGCAGCCTCGAATCCCATGTGCGTGACGAGGTTCCCGGTGCGGGCGGAGATGGACATGCCGGGATTGGAGTCCAGAACGTCGAGGCGCGGGGGCGCCTTCCGCTGGGCATCGTCGTGTAGGCGGATCATGGCCTCATGCGTTCGGGCTTCGGCAAAGCGGCGGAGTTGCTCGGCCTGCTCGAACTTGGTTCCCGCATTCCTGGTGCGCGCGTCAGGGTCGGGGGTGAGGATCCACCCGCCAACCCTGATCGAATCTTCGTTCGCGTCCATGTATAAACTCTAGAACTTGATACCGACAATTTGGCGGGGATCCAGATATTGGGGACAACTTCCCGTGCTCGCGCGAGGCTGGCTCCCTGGGGAGGGTTGGTGTGCGTCGCCCACGCCCCGCCAAAGCGGTCGGACGCCCTCGGCCAAGGCGACCCAGCGCCGCGGGCCCGCCGCGATATCGCGGCGGGCCAACGGCGTCGAACGTTGGTTATTTGATGGTGGCGAGGTCCCGGTCGCGTCCCTCGGGTGCGAGCATCACGGCGACCGCGCAGACAGCCAGCACGCCAACCCAGAGGCCGCCGAGGGCGATCGTGCCCGCCGTCGCAGCCATGATGCCGGCCGCGATCATCGGCGTGAAACCGGCGCCGATCGTCGAGGACGCCTGGTAGGCGATCGACGAGCCGGTGTAGCGAACGCGGGTCGGGAACATCTCGGCGATGAAGGCGGCGAGCGGGCCGAACATGAAGCCTTGGATGGCCTGTCCCAGGATGACCGTCGTGGCGTACCCGGAGACGGTGCCGGTGCCCACCAGATGCAGGATCGGGAAGGCCGCGGCCATGCCGGCGACCATGCCCGCCAGGAGGATCTTCTTGCGGCCGTACCTGTCGCACAGCCGCGCGCTGACGATGGTGGCGCCGAGCATCGCGACGGCGGCCAGGGCCTTGGCGTTGAGCACGCCGGTCTTGTCCGCGCCGTGGGACACGGCCTCGCTGACGGCCCAGACGGTGACCATGCCGGCCATGGTGAACTGCGCGACGCCGGCCAAGGTGCCGAGGGCGAGCTGGCGCGGGTGGCGGCCAAACACCTCGAGGATCGGCAGGCGGCGCTTTTCAGCCTCGTGGTCCAGTTTCTGGAACAGCGGGCTCTCGGAGATCTTGAGCCGGATCACCAGGGCGATGGCCACAAGCACTGCGCTGATCAGGAAGGGGATCCGCCAACCCCAGGCGAGGAACTGCTCGTCCGGCAGCAGCGTGGCCGCGGACATGGCCAGGGTGGCCAGGGCCGCGCCGGCGGGAGCTCACATGTTGGCGAAGCCGGCCGCGAAGCCGCGCTTGCCGCCCGGGGCCTGCTCGAGGGCGATGAGCATGATCGCTCGGGAATGCCAAGGTGCGTGCGCTGCGCGACTTCGCGACGTCGGAACTGGGGTGAGAGCGTGGCGCCGATGCAGCGCGCGGCGCCGGACGCGTAGGCACGGGTTGAGGTTCGCGCCGGAGGGGCACCACGGAGGCAATCGGACGACGGTAGCGTCGGCACCCATGGACCGCGCGGGCTTGGACGATGCCCGGCGGGGTCGATGGTGCCGCCTTGGAATCAGCCCCCAGGCAGTTGCATCCAGCCGTCCCTCTCAGGAGGACATTCGGGTGCGCGCGGAAGGGGGCTGGCGCATTTGGAGCCCGTGGGGTTGGCCCTCTTCGAACGCCTGGGCGAATCGCATGAAGGCCTGCGTCAGGTGCTGACGCATGGCCTCTTCGGCCTGTCCCGCATCGCAGTCCCTGATGGCCTCCCAGACTGCGCGGTGCTCTGCGTGGGTGATCTCGCCGCCGATGTCCGCCGGGTAGAGCCTGAACATGTGCAAATGGCAGTGCGTTTGGGCGTAGGCACCTTGGACCACGCGGTTGCCCGTGGCCGAGAGGATCAGGTCGTGGAACCGCGCGTCGTGTCCGACGAGGCCGCTGCGGATGTCCGCTACGTCACCGACATGCGCCTCGAACTCGTCGAGTTCCCTCGCCAACCTGCGCGCCGGGTTGTCCAGGCGATCGACGGCGACGGATCGCGCCGCCCATGGTTCAACCAGCAGCCGGAACTCGAATAGCTCGCGGAGTCCGGCAAGATCCAGGAGTGCCGTGGTGCTGTAACCGCGGCCAGACGTGGCCACCACGAGGTTGTCCCCCTGCAACCTGTGGAGGGCTTCGCGCACCGGTGTCGGGGAGACCCCAAGACTCCGGGAAACGGCTTCGATGTTCACCCGCGTCCCCGGCGGTATCCGGTTGGCGAGGATCTGCGCGCGCAGCTCCTCGTACACCTCGCCGGTCGACAGCTTCGCCCGAGCGGTGGCCCGTTCCTCATCCACGTGTACCCCTTTGTTCCACGGTCCTGAACCTGAACTCTACGAGAGTGCGGGCCTCCGTGTGGCGGAAATGACCCCGAGGGATTGATTTCCAAACCCTCTTGCAATGCTCCAAGAATCATATAGGGTTTTCATCAATCCTATATTCAATGTAACGAAGGGCACATTTTGTCGCAGCAGACCTACCCCACCGCGGACCTGATCCGCTTTGCGTCCGAAGTGCTCCAGCGCGTCGACGTTCCCGCCCGGGACGCGGACCTCACCGCAACGTCACTCGTCGAGGCGGACGTGCGCGGCGTCAGTTCCCACGGGCTTCTGCGCCTGTCCCTCTATGTGGCGGCCATCGAGCAGGGTGGCATCAATCCCCACCCGAGGATTCGCATGGTCGGCGACACGGGGTCGGCGGCACTGCTTGACGCCGACGGCGCCTTGGGGCAAGTCGCGATGCAGGCCGCTGTCGATTACGCCATATCGAACACCACCGACCGGGGCTTGAGTGCCGTGGCCGTACAGGGCAGCAGCCACTACGGAGCCGGCGCCTTCTGGACCGACCAGCTGGCCGCCGAGGGGATGGTCGCCATCCTCACGTCCACAACGGGACCGATCGTTGCCCCGTACGGTGGCATCGAGAAGATCT
Organism: Arthrobacter arnarulunnguaqae; assembly: GCF_051262515.1. Classification (NCBI taxonomy): domain Bacteria; kingdom Bacillati; phylum Actinomycetota; class Actinomycetes; order Micrococcales; family Micrococcaceae; genus Arthrobacter; species Arthrobacter arnarulunnguaqae. The sequence continues at coordinate 58,494 of NZ_JBIMER010000012.1, forward strand.
TCGGCACCAACCCGCTGACGATCGCGGCACCCAGCTCGGACACGCATCCGCTGACAGCGGACCTGGCCACCAGCACCGGCGCCTACGGGAAGATCATCGCCGCACGGAACGAGGGAACCCCGATCCCCGAGGGCTGGGCCGTGGGCCCGGACGGCGAGCCGACGACCGACCCCAACGCCGCGATGGCCGGAGCCCTGATTCCCTTCGGCGGGCACAAGGGATCGGCGGTCTCGGCGCTGCTGGAGGCCGTGTCGGCCTCGCTCGGCACCGGAACCTACGCCCACGAAACCGAGGACATCTGGTCCAACCCGGCCTCCAGGATGAACACCGGACACCTGCTCATCGCGCTCGACACCGGCGCCTTCGCAGGCAGGAAACACACGGAGGGACGGGTCGCACAGCTGCAGGAGCGCATCCGCTCGGCCGGTGCCCACGGCGCCGAAGTGCTGGCGCCAGGCGATCCCGAACACCTGCGTGCTGAGGGGAACCGGCACGACGTCGCCCTCGCCGCGTCCACCTCCGGCCTGCTGGACGCGCTCGCCGAACGGCTCGGGGCACGAGCCCCCGGGCGCAGCGCCGCGCACACCGCATAGACCCACGACCACACACCAACGCACCCAACGAAGTTCGAAGGAGAACACCGTGAACAACCCACAGAACGCCAAGTCGCCATCCGCCAAGTACGTCTCCACCGCCGTCAAGCTGTCCGTGGCCGCAACGGCCGCGCTGATGCTCGCCAGCTGCGGCGTCGGCGGACCCGTGGACACCGACGCCGCACAGGCCGGCAACAGTGACGACAAGGTCCTGCGCCTTGCGCACGTCTACGAGGCGGCGCACCCTGTCGAGAGCTGCGGTGTCAAAACCATCAAGGAGGAGCTTGACGGAAGCGGAATCACCGTCGAGAGCTACCCGGCAGCGCAGCTGGGCAGCGAGGCCGAGTCGCTGGAGCAGGTGGCTTCCGGCGGGCTCGACATGGCCGTCGCCGGCCCCTCGTTCCTCGGTGTGTGGCACGAACCGGCGGCCGTCCTCGACGGCGCTTACCTCTTCGAGGACGTCGACCACTTCGTGGAGACCATCGAGGGCCCCCTCATGCAGGGCGTCTACGACGACATGGAGGCCGACGCCGGCATCAAGGTTCTCGCTGGTTGGTACTACGGCACGCGCCACGTCACCGCCAACAAGGAAATCAACGGCCCCGAGGACATGGCCGGCATCAAGATCCGGACGCCCGACGCGCCGCTGTACCTGACCAACACGAAGATCATGGGCGGAACGGCGACGCCGATGGCCCTCGACGAGGTCTACCTGGCGCTCCAGCAGGGCGTCATCGACGCGCAGGAGAACCCGATTCCGACGATCAACACCGCCAAGTTCCACGAGGTCCAGGAATACATCAACCTGACCGGCCACATGATCCAGGGCGTCAACGTCGTCACCGGGTCCGCCCTCTTCGAGTCCCTCGACGAGGGCCAGCGCACCGCCCTGGAGGGTGCCATGGAGGCGGCCGCGGTGAGCGTGCGGGAGTGCGTCGAAACGCAGGAGAAGGATGTGCTCGAGGAGTGGAAGTCCGGCGACGGCATCAAGGTCAACGAGGACGTGGACCGCGAGGAGTTCGCCAAGCGTGCCGGCGAGATGCTGCCGTCCGAGGTTTCCTGGGGTGACCTCTACAAGGAAATCCAGGCCGCCAAGTGATCCCACAGCACCCCGACGAGCCGGACTTCCTGGAGTCCAAGAGCCGGCTGATCCGCCACCTGGTCAACATTGAACGCGTGGCCGCCTCGGGATTCCTGGTGGCGACACTGGTCCTCGTGCTCGTCCAGGTGGCCAGCCGCTATCTCTTCAACGCGCCGTTCACCTGGACCGAGGAGCTCGCCCGCTTCGCGCTCGTGTGGCTGACCTTCATCTCGGCCGGCTTCGTGATGGCGCGGCGGCTGCACGTCACGGTCGACCTCGTGGCGGCGAAGCTCGGCAAACGAGGAGCCATCGTGATGGACTCCTTCGCCATGCTGGTGGTGCTGGCCGTCTCGGGGGCCATGGCCTGGGCGGGAACGCTGTTCGCGGTGGGGGCCGCCAGGCTCAACGCCCCGGCGACGGACCTGCCCATGAGCCTGGTGTACGCGGCCGCCGCGCTCGGGTTCGCCCTGATCTTCCTGCACGGCCTGCTGAACACCTACGTCAACGCCAGGCATCCGGACCAAGTCCCGGGTGCCATGGAAAACCTCGAAAAAGAAGCCTTCTAAGGGGGACCGCTATGACACTGACACTTATGCTTGTCGGCCTCCTGCTTCTGCTCGCGCTGCGGGTGCCGGTGGCGATCGCCCTGCTGGTTCCCTCGCTTGTGTACGTCATCATGGATCCGACTGCTTCGCTCGGCATTGCCGTGCAGCAGACGACGTCGGGGGTCAACAGCTTCGCGATCCTCGCGGTTCCGCTGTTCATCCTGCTCGGAAACGTCGCCAACATCTCGGGCGTCTCCGACCGGCTGTACACGACGGCGGTGGCCTTCCTCGGCCACATCCGCGGCAGTCTCGGCTACGTCAACATCGCCACGAGCTTCGGCTTTTCGTGGATGAGTGGGGCCGCGATCGCCGACGCCGCGGCCATGGGCAAGATCCAGGTGCCGGCGATGAGGAAGCGCGGCTACAGCGATGAGTTCAGCCTCGGCATCACGGGCGCCTCCTCCCTCATCGCCCCAATGATCCCGCCGAGCATCCCGGCCATCATCTACGCGGTCACCGCTGGGGTCTCGGTCGGCGCACTTTTCATGGCCGGCATTATCCCCGCGCTGGTCCTCATCCTCTGCCTCGTCGGCATGGTCTGGTGGCTGACACGGAAGCAGCACCACCTCAAGATGGACAAGTCATCGTGGGGCGAACGCGGGCGTTCCCTGATCGGCGCTCTGCCGGCCTTCGGCGCCGGCGTCGTCGTCCTCGGCGGAATCCTCAGTGGGATCTTCACCCCCACCGAGGCCTCGGGCATCGGCGTCCTCTACATCTTCATTCTGGCCCTCATCTACGGGTCGCTGACCTGGCGGAAGACCTACCGGATCCTTCTCGGCTCCGTGGAAACCTCCGGCTCCGTGCTGCTCATCGTCGCCGCAGCCGCGCTGTTCGGATGGGTTCTGGCCCGCGAGCAGGCGCCGCAATTGGCCGCCGACTTCATCCTGAACTTCACCAACCACCCAATCGTCTTCCTCATCCTGGTCAACGTGCTGCTGCTGATCATCGGCACCGTGCTGGAACCGACGGCGGCCATCCTCATCCTCGTGCCCGTCCTGGGGCCCGTGGCGGAGACTTTCGGCCTCAGCCCGGTCCACTTCGGCGTCGTCGTTATCTTCAACCTCCTCATTGGGCTGCTGACCCCACCGGTCGGACTGGTGTTGTTCGTGCTCTCGAGCGTGACCAACATCCCGGTTCCGACCGTGATCAAGGGCGTGCTTCCCTTCTTCATCCCCATGCTCGTGACGCTGCTCGTCATCACCTTCGTCCCGGCGCTCAGCCTTTGGTTGCCGTCGCTGCTCGGCTTCGTCTAACCACCACAAAACTCATCACAGGAAGGCACCACCACGATGCCCAGAATCACCTCGGTCAAGACCGAAGACATCCGCTTCCCGACCTCGTTGGACCTCGACGGCTCGGACGCCGTCAACGTCGACCCGGACTACTCCGCCGCCTACGTCACCATCAACACCGACGACGAATCGGGCCACGGCTTCGTGTTCACCTGCGGCCGCGGCAACGAGGTCGTCACGGCGGCCATCGAGTCCTACGGCCAGCTGCTGGTCGGCCGGGACCTCGACGAGCTGGTCGGCGACCTCGGCGCCGCCTCGCGCCGGCTGGTGCACGACTCCCAGCTCCGGTGGCTCGGCCCCGAGAAGGGCGTCTCCCACATGGCCGCCGGTGCGCTGGTCAACGCCCTCTGGGACGTCCGCGCCAAGCGCGAGGGCAAGCCCTTGTGGCTGCTGCTGAGCGAAATGCCGGCCGAGGAGATCGTCAACGCGATCGACTTCACCCACATCCAGAACGCGCTGACCCCCGGCGACGCACTCGACCTCCTGCGCCGCGGAGATGTGGGCAAGGCGGAGCGCATCGCCGAACTGCAGGCGTCCGGCTACCCCGCCTACACCACGACGCCGGGCTGGCTCGGCTACAGCGACGAGAAGCTCGTCCGCCTGAGCAAGGAGGCCGTCGCCGACGGCTTCGGACTGATCAAGCTCAAGGTCGGCGGCAGCCTGGAGGAAGACCGCCGCCGCATGCGACTGGCGCGCGAGGCGGTGGGAACCGACGTCAAGATCGCCATCGACGCGAACCAGCGCTGGGAGGTGCAGGAATCCATCGACTGGGTCAACGCGCTGGCCGAGTTCAATCCCTGGTGGATCGAAGAGCCCACCAGCACGGACGACATCCTCGGACACGCGGAGATCCGCAAGGCCGTAGCGCCGGTGAAGGTCGCGACCGGGGAGGCCGTCGCCAACCGCATCGTCTTCAAGCAGATGCTGCAGGCCGGCTCCATCGACGTGATGCAGATCGATTCCACCCGCGTAGCCGGAGTCAACGAGAACCTGGCGAACGTGTTGCTGGCTGCGCGCTTCGACACTCCGGTCTGTCCTCACGCCGGCGGCGTCGGCCTCTGCGAGCTGGTGCAGCACTTCTCCTTCTTCGATTACGCGGCCGTCACGGGCACCATGGACAACCGCATGATCGAGTTCGTGGACCACCTCCACGAGCACTTCGTCGAGCCCGTCCGCGTCGAGGGCGGCCGCTACCTGGCCCCGCGGAAACCGGGGACCGGCGCGGAGATGCTCGTGGAATCCCGCGAACAGTGGACCTTCCCCCGGGGCGCCGGATGGATCGGCATCGGCGACCGCGCCGCGGTCACCGGAACGGGAGCCAACCGATGAGCGCCGACACCACCGCAGCCCGCGCCGGGGAACTGATCACCGCGGCCCACACCGCCTACGAGGCGTCCCGGGACGCCGAACCGAGGACGCGCGCGGGGTGGCTCGAGGCCGTCGCCGCGGCGGTCGAGGCGAACGGGGACGAACTGGTCGGGATCGCCCAGAGGGAGACGCACCTGGCCGAACCCCGGCTGCGCGGCGAGCTCAAGCGGACCGTGTTCCAGCTCCGCCTGCTGGCGGACGAGGTGGTCCGCGGCGAGAACCTGCAGGCCACGATCGACCACGCCGACCAAGACTGGGGCATGGGCCCGCGGCCGGACATCCGCCGCGTCAACGTTCCGCTCGGCGTCGTCGGCGTCTTCGGGGCCTCGAACTTCCCCTTCGCCTTCAGCGTGGTGGGGGGCGACACCGCGTCGGCGCTCGCGGCAGGCTGCGCCGTCGTGCACAAGATCCACGGCGGGCACACCGAGTTGGGCCTGCGCACCGGGGATATCGCGGAGGAGGCCCTCGCCGCGGCAGGGGCGCCGGCCGGCCTTTTCGCCACCATCCTCGGGCGCGAGGCTGCGGAGACACTGGTTGAGCATCCGCTCGTCAAGGCCGTCGGGTTCACCGGGTCGACGTCCGGCGGGCGTGCCCTGTTCAACAAGGCCTGCGCACGGCCGACGCCCATCCCGTTCTACGGGGAGTTGGGCAGCATCAACCCCGTCTTCGTGACAGAGCGGGCGTGGGACGGGCGCAAGGAGGACATCCTCTCCGGGTACGCCGCATCGTTCACGATGGGCATGGGACAGTTCTGCACCAAACCGGGGCTCCTATTCGCTCCGGCGGAGGACACCGGCGAACTCGCCGACCTGCTCGGCGGAAGCCTCGCGGATACGCCGTCGGCGCCGTTGCTGAGCCCGCGACTGCGCGAGGGGTACGACGGCGCCGTCGCCGAGGTGCGCGCCGCGGACGGGGTGCGGGTGCTCGTCGAGGGGACGGCCGACGAGGCGCCGCGGCCGACGGTGTTCACCACCACGGCCGACGACGTCCGACGCAACCCGGGCGTCCTCGAACAGGAGATGTTCGGGCCGGCAACGCTCGTCATCAGGTATCAGCGCGGCACGGATCTCGCTGAACTGGCGTCCTTGCTGGATGGGCAGCTCACCGCGACCCTCCAGGCGGAACCCGACGAGGACGTGGAGGCGCTCGTGACGGTTCTGCGCGAGAAGGCCGGCCGCGTTCTGTGGAACGGCTGGCCGACCGGCGTCACCGTCACCTACGCGCAGCAGCACGGTGGCCCCTACCCGGCCACGACGTCCGGCACCACATCGGTGGGCACCGCCGCCGTCGGCCGCTTTATGCGCCCGGTCGCCTTCGACTCCTTCCCGCCTGGCCAGCTGCCCCCCGCGCTGCGCGACGGGAACCCGTGGGGCATCATCCGCCGGGTCGACGGCGAATGGCAGCCGAGCCCGAAAGGAGGCAACAACTGATGGCCGTCGAGAAAACCATCCACATCCTGCCCACCGAGGCGGAACGGGCCACGCTGGTGGGCCGCGTCTGGGACCCGGAGTCGGGCGGGCCGCGGGTGGTTGCGGTCCGCGGCGACGACGTCGTCGACCTGACCGGCACGTTCCTGACGGTGTCCGAGCTGCTGGAGTCGGCGGACCCGGCGGGAGCCGTGGCCTCGGCCGACGGCGTGGTCCGCTGGACGCTCGCCGAGCTCGTCGGCGCCTCGTGGGAGCGAGATTCCGGGCGCGCCCACTTGTTGGCGCCGATCGACCTGCAGGTCGTGAAGGCCTGCGGCGTGACGTTCGTCGAAAGCATGGTCGAGCGCGTCATCGAGGAGCGCTGCGGCGGCGACTTCAACCGCGCCGCCGAGGTGCGGCGCACGGTCGGCGAGGCCCTTGGCGGCAGCATCACGTCGCTGAAGCCGGGTTCCGAGGCGGCGCGCCAGGCCAAGGAGGTCCTGATCGCCGAGTCCATGTGGTCGCAGTACCTCGAGGTCGGCCTGGGTCCGGACCCGGAGGTGTTCACCAAGGCGCCCGTGCTCTCCGCCGTGGGCTTCGGAGCGGACATCGGCATCCCCACCTTCTCCTCGTGGAACAACCCCGAACCCGAGCTGGTGCTGGCCGTCGACTCCACGGGGCGCGTCCGCGGCGCGACCCTCGGCAACGACGTCAACCTGCGGGACGTCGAGGGCCGCAGCGCGCTGCTGCTCGGCAAGGCCAAGGACAACAACGCCTCGGCCGCCGTCGGTCCGTTCATCCGGCTCTTCGACGCGTCGTTCACCCTGGAGGACCTCCGCACGGAGGAGATCGTCCTGGAGGTCCAGGGCGAGGACGGATACCGGCTGGAGGGCCGCAACAACCTCGGCCGCATCAGCCGCCCGTTCGAGGAACTCGTCGAGGCCACGCACGGCGCGCACCACCAGTACCCGGACGGGTTCGTTCTCTTCACCGGCACCCTGTTCGCGCCCACCCAGGACCGGGACACCCCCGGCCTCGGCTTCACCCACAAGGAGGGGGACGCGGTCACCATCAGGAGCCGGCACCTCGGTGCCCTCGCCAACCGGACCGGCGTCACGGAGGAGCTCGCCCCGTGGACCTTCGGGCTCGGTTCCCTGTTCGCCTACCTGCGGACCCTTGAGCCGGCCCGGAACGGAGTGTCCGCGTGAGACTCGCCCAGATCGGCGCCCACGGCGCCGAGGAACCTGTCGTCGTGGACGGCGACCGTTTGTACTCGCTGCGGGGCCTGACCGAAAGGATCGACGGCGATTTCCTCGCTGCCGACGGACTGGCCAAGGCCCGGAGCGCATTCGAGGGTGGGGAGCTACCCGAGGTGGACGCCCCGGCCGGAGTGCGCTTCGGCGCACCCATCGCTCGGCCGAGCGCCGTCGTCTGCGTGGGCCAGAACTACGCGGCCCACGCGGCCGAATCCGGTGCGGAGCCGCCGGTCCACCCGATCATCTTCCACAAGCATCCGAACACGGTGGGCGGACCGGACGACGCCGTTCCCATTCCCCCCGGTGCGTCCAAGACGGACTGGGAGGTGGAGCTCGGCATCGTCATCGGCCGGCGCGCTTCCTACCTCGGGCCCGAGGACGACGCCGTGGCGCACATCGCCGGGTTCGTCGTCGTCGACGACCTGTCCGAGCGCGACTTCCAGCTCGCCGTGTCCGGCGGCCAGTGGTCGAAGGGCAAGAGCTCGCCGGGATTCTGTCCCACGGGGCCGTTGCTCGTGACGCCCGACGAGGTCGACTTCGGCAACCTGCGGCTGCGCAGCTGGGTGAACGGCGAACCGCGGCAGGACTCGTCAACGGCGGACATGATCTTCGACGTCGAGACCATCGTGAGGGACCTGAGCCAGTACATGGCCCTGGAGCCGGGCGACCTGATCTGCACCGGCACACCCGAAGGCGTGGCGCTGTCCGGCCGCTTCCCCTACCTGAAGCCCGGCGACGTCGTGGACATCGAGATCGAGGGGCTCGGGCGGCAGCGCCACGGGTTCACCGGATAGGGAGCGCGACCATGGAACTAAAGGGACTGAGCGCGATCGTCACCGGCGGCGCCTCCGGCATCGGCGCGGCGACGGTCGCCCGGCTGCGGGAGCTGGGGGCACGCGTCGCGGCTCTGGACCTGAACCCGGACGTGGTCCCGGACGGGGTGTTGGGGATCCGCTGCGACGTGGCGGACGACGCGTCGGTCCGCGCCGCGGTTCAGCAGGCCGCCGATGCGTTCGGGGGGATCGACATCGTGGTCAACAACGCGGGTATCGGCGCGCAGGGCACGGTGGCGGACAACCCCGACGAGGAGTGGCACCGGGTCTTCGACGTGAACGTCGTCGGCGCCGTCCGCATCGTCCGGGCCGCATTGCCCTACCTGCGGCGATCGACGGCGGCTTCGGTGGTCAATATCGGTTCGATCGCGGCCACGGCCGGGTTGCCCGCGCGGGCACTCTACGGCGCGACGAAGGGCGCCGTGCGGGCGCTGACGCTGAACATGGCTGCGGACCACGTGCGCGAGGGCATCCGCGTGAACTGCGTCAATCCGGGAACCACCGACACCCCGTGGGTGGGGAACCTCTTGTCGAAGGCGGACGACCCGGCAGCCGAACGCGCGGCACTGGAGGCCCGCCAACCACACGGGCGCCTCGTCGCCCCGGCGGAGATCGCGGCCGCGGTCGCCTACCTCGCCGGCCCGCTCGCGGGTTCGACGACGGGCACGGAACTGGCGGTGGACGGGGGCATGCAGGGGCTGCGGTTACGGCCGGATCGACTCCCAGTGGGCCCTCTGGCCGCGTTCAGAAACATTGGATGACATGGGGACACTGCCAATCCGCGGGCGACGTCGCGCGGCGTTGACTTGTTCGCGGGGAGGCCCCAAGCTGACGCTGTGCCCGGCGGCCGATCCGTGCCATGTCGGGCCCGTCGAAGGAGCATCCCGAATGTCCGTCGTAGAGGAAAGCGTCTTCATCAACCGCCCGCCGAAGGAGGTCTTCGACTACCTCGCCCGGGCCGAGAACGTCCCCGTCTGGGATTCGTCCATTCTCGAGGCCGAACAGATCGGCGACGGTCCCGTGAGGGTTGGAACACGGTCCAGGGGCACCAGCAAGATCCTGGGCCGGCGGTTCGAGTGGGTGGCCGAATACGCTCATTTTGATCCGCCGAACCAATCGGTCATCCGTTCGGTCGAGGGGAAGTTCGACTTCACCATCACCAACAGCCTGGTGCCCGAGGGTGGCGGAACGCGCCTCACCTACCGCGTCGAGGCGAACGACGGCTTCGGCGGGCTGTTCGGGAAGGTGGCCGACCCGCTCGTGCAGAAGGCGCACGCCCACACCGTCCGCGGGAACCTGGGCACCCTCGCCGACGTGCTGGCCGAACACCCCGGCGTCGTCTGACGGGCGGTCAGACGACGCCGTATCGGGCGCCGCTAGACGGCGGCGTTGCTCGCGCGGCCCCAGGGACCCGTGACGGCAAGGGTGAAGCCGGGGGACTGGATGTTCACGAAGAGGGTTTCGCCGTCGGCGCTGAAGGCCGGGCCGCAGAACTCGCTGTCGTTGAAGTCGTTGCGCGCCAGCGGGTAGGCCTTGCCCTGGGAGGTCACGCCGACCAGGTGGGACACGCCGTCGCCGTCCTCGGCCAGGATCAGGCCGCCGTGGGTGGAGACGGTGATGTTGTCCGGGCCGTCGAAGTTGCCGTTGTCCGCGTCGGGATCGCGGTTGACCCCGAAGATGGTCTTGAGGGTGATGGATTCGGTGGCGGGGTCGTAGAACCAGACCTGGCCGTCGTGCTCGTTGGCGCTGCCGTCGCCGAGGCGGGCGAAGCTGGAGACGAAGAAGACGCCGCCGTCGCCCCACCACTGGCCCTCGAGCTTCCGCGAGCGCGTGATCCGGTCGTTGCCGAACTGGCGGCGCACGGACACGGTGGCGGCGTCGCGGTCCGGGACGTCGACCCATTCGACTTTCAGGCGGGTGCCCACGGTCGTGGCCTCCGAGAGGTCGGCCACGTGCCTGCCGCCCAGGAAGCAGTTCATGGCCTCCAGCTTGCCGGCGGTGTCGCCGCCGGGGGAGAGCGCGAGCTCGCGCAGGGCGTCCTTGCCCGGGACGAATCCCGCGGGCGGCACCCAGCGGAAATACAGGCCGTTGGGGTTGCCGGCGTCCTCGGTGAGGTAGACGACGCTCGTGGCGGGATCGACGGCGACGGCCTCGTGGGAGTAGCGGCCCATGAACTTCAGCGGCACGGGGCTCTTGCCGAGGTTGGCTTCCCGGCTGGTGGGATCGACCTCGAACACGTAGCCGTGGTCCTTGGTGCGCAGTCCCTGGCCGGCGCGGCTTTCGGTCTCCTCGCAGGTCAGCCACGTGCCCCACGGCGTGATGCCGCCGGCGCAGTTGTTGTCGGTGCCCGCTAGGCTGGTGTACTCGCCGGTCCGGTTTCCGTCGCCGTCCACGGTGATGGTGGACGTGCCGCCAATTGCCCCGGAATCGTAGGTGATGCCCTCCACGACCGGAACCGGGAAGGGCTCGCGGCCGCTGTTCTCGTGGTTCGTCACGAGGACGGAGCCGCCGTCGGGACCGGCGAAGACGCCCATGCCGTCCGGGTCGGAGGGGTGGACGCCGTCGGCCGTCGGGGTCTGGCCCGAGCGCGCGATGAGCTTGTACGAGAAGCCCTCGGGCAGCGCCAGGATGCCCTGCGGGTCGGCGACCAGCGCGCCGTAGCCGGTGGCGGTGCGGGTGGTGGCGGCCGCGGCGGGGCGGGAGAACGCGTCGAGGCTCCCGGCGCCGGCGAAGACGAAGCCCAGGCCGGTGGCGGTCGAGCCGCCGAGGAAGGTGCGGCGTGAAACGGACGGATTCATGGTCGGGCTCCCGGTGGGTGAAGGATCGATCAGGCGGTTGCATCAAACCTTCCAGACGCACGTGGAGCTGGGGAGGCGCCCCGACGTGCCGCGGATTAACCGCCGGTGAATTGGGCTTGGCACCCAGCAAGGCACGACGACGATCGCGCAACGCCGGCCGTACACTTCAGACACGGCGAGCAAGCCATCCTTCGCAGGGTTCCCCTGCCCACGTTTCAGGAGTAGACGATGGGCCACGAGATTCAGTTCATTAACGACGGCGAGGGGCTGGCGGTCCTGGGGGATCCGACGGTTGTGGAGCGTTTCCTGGCGTCGGAAGGGCTGCCGTCGAGGGACCTCGGCCTGCAGCGGCTGGGGCCGGCCTTCAAGACAGCGGCTGGTGTTGCCCAAGCGGGCTCCGGGATCGCGGCCAACTCCGGGCGGTGGGTGAAGCTGACGAAAGAGTCGGCCGCAGCTTTCAAACAGTTTGACGCGATGAAAGGGTCGGCCCCGGACGTCGTCCGTGCCGTGGTGACAGACAAGGGCAAGATCAAGGGAATCCTCGAATTTGTGAAGCCCGGATCCGTGTTGTCCAATCCCGGGTTGTTGGCCAATCCTGCGATGCTGGCGGGTGCCGCAGGGATCATGGCGCAGCTGGCCATGCAGCAGACCATGGACGAGATCACCGACTACCTCGCGGCGATCGACGAGAAGGTCGACGATGTGCTCCGTGCCCAGAAGGACGCCGTCATCGCGGACATGCTGGGGGTGGATTTCGTGATCGGCGAGGCCATGGCGATACGGGAGCAGGTGGGCCACGTCTCCGAGGTCACGTGGTCCAAGGTCCAGACGACGTCGGGGACCATCGCCCGAACGCAGGCCTACACGTTGCGGCAGCTGGACGCCATCGCCGTGAAATTGGAGCAGAAGAGCAAGCTGGGTGATCTCGCGAAGACCTCCAAGGAAGCGGAGACCAAGGTCCAGGAGTGGCTCGCCGTGCTGGCCCGGTGCTTCCAGCTGCAGGATGCGATCGCGGTGCTCGAACTCGACCGTGTGCTGGAGGCATCGCCGGCCGAACTGGACCAACACCGTCTGGCGTTGAGGGCAGCCCGGCAGAATCGACTGGAACTCATTTCACGAAGCACCGGGCGCCTTATAGCCCGCATGGATGCAGCCGCCGGCACGGCCAATGCGAAGGTCCTGCTGCACCCGACGTCGTCCCGTTCCGTGGTGCATTCGAGCAACTATGTGACGACTGCCGTCGTGGACTTCCACGGTCTGCTCGGGGTCGAGCGTGATCGGCAGTCGTTGGAGGCGAAGAGATGGGTGGATGCTGCGGCGGAAGTGCGAGACAAGGTGCTCGAGACCGGGGCCGAGGGCGCCGGCGCTGCCCGCCGCATGGGCAACGAGAACTTCGAGCGGGCCCGATCGGCCACGAGCAGGTTTTCCAGCGGCATTGCCGAGCGGGCGCTCCGCCTGCGCGGGAACGACGAAAAGGTCGACGAGAACAACTGAACGGACGGCTACTACCCGCCTGCGGTTGGCGGCGGGCGGGTTTAGTCGGCGACGTGGATGATCTGGATCAGGTTGCCGCAGGTGTCGTCGAGGACGGCCGTGGTCACCGGACCCATGGTGGAGGGTTCCTGAATGAAGTGGACGCCGAGGCCGCGCAGACGCTCGTACTCCTGCGGGACGTCCTCCACGGCGAACTGGGTGAAGGGGATGCGGTCACCGACGAGGGCGGCCTTGAAGGGACCGACGGCGGGGTGGCCGTCGGGTTCGAGCACCAGTTCGGTGCCGTCCGGGTCGCCAGGGGCGGTCACGGTCAGCCACCGCGGGCCGCCAAGCGGGACGTCGTGCTTCAGCTCGAACCCTAGCTTGCGCGTATAGAACTGGAGGGCCTTCTCCTGGTCGTCGACGAGCACGCTGGCCCATTGAATCCTCATGCCGATCCCTCGTTTGCGTTGTGGACGTTCCAAGGCGTTGGCCGTCAGCTCATCTGCCTGCGGCCGGCACGAGCGGCGAAGGCGTCCAGGGCGGCCAGCATCTCGGATGCGCGCCAGAATCTGCCCTGCTTGTACTTGTCGACGCCCACCACGATGCCGGCTTCCGCGAGACCGTCCATGGCACGCTTCATGCGCATGTATTCCAGACCCAGTTCCGCTTCAAGCACCGCGGCGTTGACCACTGGCCGGCTCTCCAGCAGTTCGAGAACCGGCCAGACGGCGGAGTCGGCGCGAGCTTTGATCTTCCCTCGCCAGGATTCGGCGATGGCCGTGACATCCTCCGCCAACTGGGTGCCATTGCGTATCGCTCGAAACGACGCCTCGGCACACAGGGTGATGACCGGTTCCGGATCCCCTTCTCGGTAGGACCCGAGTGCGCGGTGGTAGCCCTCGACGTCGGACAGCAGACCGGCGGAGACCGGCGTGGAGACAGCGCGGGCAATCCCGTGGCCCTTGAGCATCGAGTGGATCAGCGCCCGGCCGGTACGGCCATTGCCATCCGTGAACGGATGGATGGTTTCGAACTGAGCGTGGGCGATGGCCGCCTGGACCATCGGAGGGATGTCGGAGCGCCTGGCGTAAGCCATCAGATCCTCCATCAGTCCCGGTATCCGCTCATGCACCGGCGGGATGAAGTCGGCGCCGAGGGGGCTGGCCATACTGGTGCCGATCCACACCTGTTCCTGCCGCCAGATGCCGGCGGTTTCGGCGTCCCGAGTGCCTTCCATCAGCGCGCGGTGCATCCCCAGGATGCTGTTGGTATCCAGGACGTCGGCCGCGGCAAGCGCTGCCTCCATGGCCCTGACGTTGCGCACCACAAGCGTGGCGTTCAGCTTCGGCTCGACACCCAGTTCGGCTTCGCCCAAACTGCGGGCGTTGGTGGTGACATTTTCGATCTGCGAGGAAGCGATCGACTCCGTGCGCAGCATGATGGTCGCAAAGGGCCTGATCCGGTTGCCGAACCTCTCATCGAATCGGCTGATCTCCCGGCTGGCCTCTTCGGCCAGTGAGGCGACGGATGACGACGGCGTGTACTCGACCTGCGCGATCCCCGACGGGACGAAGGCCTTGTAGGTCTGCCCGCGCATGCCCGAGATGTAGCGGCTGAGCCCGAGGTCGGAGGTGTTGCTGTTCCATACGACCTGCTCGGTAGTGGCTTCGGGCCATCGTTCGGCCCGTGGGGCTGGCTGCGAGGCCATGGAACCTGCTATCTGTACGCCGTCGGAATCGGTGCTTACAGATATCATACTATCTGTAAGAATCCATGGGGAAGGCTTACGCTTATGGCTCCGCGCCGCGCGGTCCTCACGCTTCTCGCACCGCTGTTAAGGGGCCGACGGCGGGGCCGTCGGGTTCGAGAGTCGGTTCGGTGCCCTTCGGGTCACCAGGGTCGATCACGACAAACCGCCGCGCGTCGCCTATGGGGGCATCGTGCTTTAGCTCGAATCCGAGCTTGCCTCATGCGCTCACTCGTTTGCGTGCTGGCGCGGTCCGCAGGAGAACACGACGGTCCGCGCCAGCACGTCGCATTTGTGACAAGGCATGAGGACTTCTTCGAGTTGCTGGGCCAACTGACCCGTCGGTCCAGCCCGATCCAACCTGTCGGTGGCCGGGGTTACCCTGACAAGACATGGCTACAGGGCCGTCGAGGGATCCGCTAGCTCTTCAAAGTCAATCGTGAACAGCGGTCCGCCGATGGTGCGGTCAGCGAATATGTGTCTGCGGAGATCGCACGTGCGCTCAGGGTCGGGACCTACGCCAGCTGGAACCCGCGGTACTTGTCCGCCGCGATCTCGTCGCACTGCCGGCGGTACGAGCCGACGCCGCCGGCGTAGGGCATGAACACCCGCGGCTTGCCCGGCACGTTGGCGCCGAGGTACCAGGAGTTGGCCTGCTTCATCAGCGTCATGTCCGCGACCGTGTTGACATGCTCCACCCGCGCGTCCTCCGCCTCCAGGGCCGGCTCGGAGACCTCCAGCCCGTTGGCGCGCAGGTAGGCGATGTGCTCGTCGATCCACTCCACGTGCTGCTCGATGGACGTGACCATGTTGCTCAGCACGCTGGGGCTGCCCGGGCCGGTCACCGTGAACAGGTTCGGGAACCCGGCGACGGACAGCCCCAGGTACGAGCGCGCCCCCGACTCCCAGTGGTCGCGCAGGGACTCGCCGTCGCGGCCGCGGATGTCGATGTTCAGCAGCGCCCCGGTCATGGCGTCGAACCCGGTCGCGAAGACCACCGCGTCCAGTTCGTACTCGTCGCCCGACTCGGTTCGCAGTCCGGATTCGGTCAACGTGGCGATCGGCGCGGACTTCACGTCGACCAGATGCACGTTGTCCCGGTTGTAGGTGGCGTAGTAGTCGGTGTCCACGCAGATCCGCTTGGTGCCCACCGGGTGGTCCCACGGCTTCAGCAGCTCGGCGGTCGCGGGGTCCTCCACGATCTCATCGATCTTCGTGCGGATGTACGCGGCCACGGTGTCGTTCGCCTCGCGGCTGATCGCGATGTCGGAAAAGCACTGCGCCAGCCGGAACCCACCGAGCGTCCAGTGCTCGTCGAACACCTGCCGGCGTGCCGCCTCGTCCACCCCGAGCGCGGACTCCAGGCTGGGCGAGAACGGCAGCCCGGTGGGGGAGTGCCGCGCGTCCTCCCGCAGCTGCGGGTACCGCGCCTTGACGTCCGCCCACAGCTGCTGGTCCAGCGGCCCGTTTTTGGCGGGGACGCTGAAGTTGGACGTGCGCTGGAAGACGAACAGCTCCTTGGCCTGCTCGGCGATCTCCGGGATCGACTGGATCCCGGAGGACCCCGTGCCCACGACGCCCACGCGCTTCCCGGTGAAGTCGACCTCCCCGTGCGGCCACTGCCCCGTGTGGAAGACCTCGCCAGCGAAGTCCTCCAGTCCCGGGAGGTCCGGCACCCGGCTGCTGGAGAGGCAGCCCGTCGCCATGATGCAGTAGCGCGCGGTCGTGACCTGGCCGCCGTCGGGCCCGGTGGAGGTGACGCGCCAGAGGCGCGCGTCGTCGTCGTACACCGCCGAGGCCACCGTGGTCTCCAGCCCGACGTCGCGCCGTCTCATCCAGAAGGCGTAGCAGTGCCTGTGTCCTTTGCCAGTGCTTCCGTGTTTGGAAGGGAACCGGATGCCCATGGGATAGGAGCCGTCTTCAAGCACCTGCTCGCGCACGTACGAAGCAAGCAGTGTCGTGGCCAGGCGGTCTCCGCTGGTGACTTCGGAGAGCGTGAGGGTCTCGGGGAGGACGCCGTCGTCATAGAGGTGGCAACCGATGGACGCGTTCAGCGCGGCCAACGTGTCGGCGTGGGCGATATCGACCCACCATCCTCCCGCGAATTCCAGTTCATACAGTCGGCGGCCCTCGCGCCAATTCGCCGGAATCCACCCGGGACCATACCGGAATTGGCCGACCACTCTTCCTCAACGACGCGGCGCAGATCCGCGACCGCGATGCCCATGAACTCCGCTGTTTTGGCCAGGAATGCCCGATGCCGGTGTGTCATCCGCGCCCACGAGAGTGCCTCAACGAATGCAGTCTCCGCGTCGACGGCCATGTACACGGTCCGGCCGGGCGTGTCGTAGCGATACCAATCGGACCGGTCCTCGTCGAGGGAACCGCGCTCCTGCGGGTTCAATGGACCGTAGGACTCCTTGGCTACGCGGAAGGCCGTTGGGGACCCTTCGACCAGGGCCAGCCCGGTCCGTCCGCAGGTCCGCATCAACCGGAATGCCCGTCGTCGAGCATGGCCGCCGCCGCCGCCGCGACATCCTTGAACCGATCCTCGCGGATGGCGTCAATGGGAGAGTCGTGGTCCAGCCACGGGTTGGCCCCGATGAACCACATGCGGGCCACGTGCTCGCCCTCCGCCTCGGCGACGAGACTCCATTGCGTGTAGGCGAACTGGAGACGCTTGACCGCGGAGGGCTTGGGGGTTGGGCCGTCCTGCTGCGCCCAGCCGTAGCTGATCTTGCGATCCTTGCTTCCGGCAAGTGCGGCAACGAGCGTTGCTCCAAGGGCGGCGTTGAGCCGCCGAACAACCTCCCGGATGCCCAGGCGTGCGGTGCGCGCGTGCGCCGTCCCGCTAATGGTGGCAATACTCATGGTCCGCAGCTTCCTTCCGACGACCGATCCAGCAGGGGACCGTTCTTAAAGCATGCTTCTAGTGCGCCCTTAAGCGACAACAAATCGCCTTCAAATCTGCTGATAGTAGCAAGTTGACGGCAGGATGCAGGGTAGTGCCCCGTATAGGGAAGAGGTGCCTGCGTGCCCGTAATTCATATGCGCCGTTATGGGCGTACCGGTTGCATGGTTCCCAGAGGTTGGGCTGCGGACGTCCTAAGTTCCTGGATAGGGTTTCGTGCGGGCGCAGCGAGGCGTCCGCGGCAGGTGGTCCGGCGAATGCCAGAGCCGGCCAGTGGCCGGCCTGGCAGTATGCGTGGCCGGTACGACCGCGTTCAAGCCCCACACGGGTGTGTATTACTGCAGCTGAGGTATGCGTGTGAGCTCAACTGTTCGGAGACCTTGTCAGGTCTTCGGGCTCGGCGTCGTCCGAAGCGCTCCGGGCAGCGAGAGGAGGTATGGCGTCGTTCGCCAATACGTTCTGGCGGTGTGCGCGGTGTTTCAGAACGGGCCCACCGACGAGTTTGAAGACGATGGCGAGCGCAATTGCCCCGAAAATCGATGCCGCGGCGGGGTCGGTGACGAAGATGTCCAGGCTGCCGCTGGAGATCAGCATCGACTGGCGGAAGGACTTTTCGAGGATCGGTCCGAGCACGAATGCCAGCACCAGTGGGCCGGGATCGAAACCGGTCTTGGTCATGATCCAACCGAGCACACCAAAAGCGAGGACAACCCACATGTCGAAGGAGCTGTTCCCGATCGAGTACACGCCGATCAGGACGATGAGGAGTGAGAAGGCGACGAGGATTCCCTGTCGGACACGGAGCATTTGGATGAAGACCCCGACCAGCGGCACGTTGAGGATCAGCAGCATGAGGTTGCCGATGTACATCGAGGCGATGACGCCCCAGAACAGGCCTGCATGCTCGGTCATCAGTTGTGGTCCCGGCGTGATCCCGTGCATCAGGAGTGCCCCGAAGATCATGGCGAGCACCACGTTCGAGGGGATGCCGAGAACCAGAAGGGGGATAAAGGCCGACGTCGAGGACGCGTTGTTGGCCGTCTCGGGGCCGGCAACGCCCTCGATGGCACCCTTGCCGAACCGGCTGGGGTCTTTTGCCCGACGCTTTTCCATGGCGTAGGAGGCCAGTGAGGAGATCACGCCACCACCACCTGGGAGGATGCCGATGAAGAAGCCTAGGACGGATCCGCGACCGATGGAACCGGCCGAGTCCTTCATGTCTTGGCGGGACGGCCAGATGTTTTTGATTTTTGCTTTGGCGATCTGGGCCTTCTCCGTCTGTTCCAGAGAGCGCAGCAGTTCGGCGACGCCGAACAGCCCCATAGCCACGGCGACGAAGTCCAAGCCGCCCAGCAACGGAACCTGGCCGAAGGTGAAGCGGGCCGAGCCGTCGATCGGGTCCTGCCCGACCGTGGAAAGGAGCAGTCCGACGCCGGCCATGCAGACACTTTTAATCGCCGATCCGGTCCCAAGGGACGTGACGAGGAACAGGCCTAGGATCATTAGTGCGACGAAGCCGGCCGGACCCATGGACAGCGCGACATTAGCCAGGAAGGGAGCCATGAAGGTCAATCCGATGACGGCGACGGTCCCGCCGATGAATGAGCCGATGGCGGCGATGCCGAGGGCTGTGCCGGCGCGGCCCTGTTTGGTCATCTGGTAGCCGTCGAACGTGGTGACGACCGAGGCTGCTTCGCCGGGTAGGCGAAGCAGGACGGACGTGATCGTGCCGCCGTACATCGATCCGTAGTAGATGCCGGCCAGCATGATGATCGATGCGGTCGGATCCATCGTGTAGGTGATGGGCAGCAGAAGCGCGATGGTCGGTCGACGAGTCATACCTCCTCGACGCGCAGAACTACGAAGAATGGCTTGCTCGGATAGCCGACGACGTGCACTATCTGATGCCGGTGCGGGTCACCACCGCCTTGGGTGCTGGCTATTCCACGTCGCCTGGCATGGCGCATCTTGATGAAAACAAGTATTCGCTCAGTCGGCGAGTGGCACGTTTCGCCACCGAGCACGCGTGGACGGAGGATCCGCCGTCGCGGCTCCGTCACTACGTCACCAATGTGCGAACGTTCCGGACCGACCGGCCGGAGGAAATAATCGTTGATTCAGCGGTATTGCTCTTTCGTAGCCGTGGTGACGTCGGGGAAGCCGCAACAGTCTCGGCTGGACGGGAAGACCTGCTTCGCCGAACGGAGGCCGGCTGGCAGCTCGCTCGCCGGACCATCATGGTAGACGAATCCGTTATTCGGATGCAGAATCTGGCCATATTCCTATGAAGCTTGAATGGGAAGGTGAAGAAGAGGATCGGCTGGCAGCCAACCGGGCGGCGGCCGAAAGAGCCCGGCTCGAGGCCCACGCGACCGGCACGCCGATCGTTATTGCCAACGAATTCTCCGAGGTTCGCGTCACTCGGGTCGAGACACGGAACGGGTCCCGACTGATGATCAAGTCCCCCCGCTCTGGCCAGTGGGTCACACTGTGCCCTTTGGAACTTGAAGCCCTGACGTGGCAGGGCCCGGCCACGTTTTCCGCCATGATCGGGCACCCTTTCGGCCCCCTGATCACGGACGACCAGTAACCCGAACCCGGACGCCACAAGACCATTAACTTATGTAAAGGAGCCGACCGTGCCCGTCGTCAAAGCCGACCTGCAGGCCTGTCAAGGTTATGCCAACTGCGTTGTGGGAGCCACAGATTATTTCGACCTAGACGATGACGGAATAGTCGTCGTACTTCGGACAGAGGTGCCCGAGGCTGACCGGCACAGGGTGACTGAAGCCGCACGTAGTTGCCCGGTGTCTGCGTTGGCGGTGGAGGAGGAATGAGTCCGACCACCGTTATCGTCGGGTCCTCCATCGGGGGCGTGCGGACTGCGCAGTCGTTGCGCTCGGAAGGATACACCGGCGAGATCATCCTCGTGGGCGAAGAGACTGAACTGCCCTATGACAAGCCACCATTGTCCAAGGCGGTCCTCAAGGGAACAGCCGATGAAGCTTCCATCCGACTTCTGACCGCGGAAGAAGCCAGCGAGGCGGGGATCACCCTGATGCTGGGCAACCGGGCCACAGGCGTCGACGTGGCGGCAAACACCCTTCAGGTCGAGGGGCACGGGCCACTCCGGTACGACAACCTCGTAATTAGCACCGGGGCGTCCGCGAGGCCCTCACCGTGGGGGGACGGGCCAGGCCTGCACGTACTTCGCACTCTCGATGACGCGCGGCGGCTCCGGTCGGACCTTTTGAAGGGCGGCCACCTCGCCGTGATCGGTGCCGGCTTCATAGGTGCCGAAGCCGCGGCGACCGCACGGCTACTGGGACTCGAGGTTACGGTCGTCGACCCGTTGCCCATACCGATGAGCCGGATCTTCAATGCTGAAATAGGCCATTGGTTTGGGGAGCTTCACCGCAACAATGGCGTGAACACTATATTCGGTACCGGTGTGGAACGCATTGATGGTGAACAGGGGTCCTTCGTCCTGCACTTGACGAACGGGGACCGCATCGAGGCCTCGACGGTGTTGGTCGGTATCGGCGCCATCCCCAACGATGCATGGCTCGGCGCATCTGGGCTCCTCGTAGACAACGGCGTCGTCCTTGACGAGCACTGTCGGGCCGTGGACGCGCCGAATGTCTACGCCGTCGGCGACGTGGCCAGATGGCATCATTTGACGCACGGGGAAGACACCCGGATTGAGCACTGGACCAACGCTGTGGAACAGGCTTCCTGTGTCGCGTATAACATCGCGCATCCCGATGCGCCCCGCCCGTACACGCCGATCGAATACGTCTGGAGCGACCAGCACGACTGGAAGATTCAGGTCGTGGGACGCGTGGGAGGTGACGCCGAACACCTCGTCATTGGGGACCCTGGCCTGCACGGAAAGTTCGCGGCCCTCTACACCAAGGACGGTTCCACCCTGTACGGCGCAGCGATCGTAAATTGGCCTAGGGCACTCCTCACATGCCGCCGCGGCATGGCGGCAGGCGTCACTCTCGAAGAGCTTCGCGAGAGACTCGAACCTCTTCTCGACGCGCAGACAACAGTCGCCCGATGACGCGGGCCGAATCGCCCAGCAGTGGACTGGAGCAACGCAGCGCCATCGCTCTTGCTTGCCGTGTCCTAGCGCACCGCGGTTTAGCGGACGGAATTCTCGGTCACATCAGCCAACGGATCACCGACACGGAACTGCTTATCCGGTGCCGGGGACCGCGCGAGCGGGGTCTGGCATACACAGAGGCGAGTGACATACGTCTGGTGGACTTTGACGGCAACCCTGCCGAACCGGGGGAACTTGACGGGGGGTATGCCCCGCCCATCGAACTTCCGATTCACACGGAAGTTCTCCGGCGGAACCCGGATGTACGCGCCGTGGTGCATGCGCATCCGCCCCAAGTCGTGGCCGCTGATCTTGCTGGCCTAACTGTTCTGCCCATTGTCGGAGCGTATGACATCCCTGGGGCCCGTCTCGCCGCCGGGGGCATCCCCGTTTATCAGCGCGGTGTCCTTGTCAGGAACAGGATACTGGCAACAGAAATGGTTGAAGCCATGGGGGACAGGCCTGTGGTGATACTCCGAGGGCACGGAATAACAAGTGCCGCCCCCAGTGTTGAACAAGCCGTGCTTCAGGCCATCAGCGTCAACAGTTTGGCAGGACTTGCGCTACAAGTGTCGTGGGCAGGCGCCGAACCCGTGTCCCTGCCCGATGAAGACATGGCAGAGTTGCCTGATCTGGGCGGTTCCTTCAACACCGAAACGGCGTGGCGACATGAGCTTGCAAGAATCAGTCACGGGATATGAGGAACAGCATTAGGTCTGGGAACTCATATGGAGTTGCGCTCGGTAGGATGATTCCCATGCAACCCACAGGCGGAGAGGACGAGGCCAAGTTTGGACCTCCTCCGCAGTATCGAATCGAGTCCGTTGACAACGCACTGCGTCTGTTGCTGCTGTTCGAGACCCAACCGAGCATCAGACTCACTGACGCCAGCAATTATCTGGGCGTAGCGTCCTCAACGTCCCACAGGCTGCTTGGCATGCTCCTCTACCGCGGATTCGTT
Source organism: Arthrobacter arnarulunnguaqae (assembly GCF_051262515.1). Classification (NCBI taxonomy): domain Bacteria; kingdom Bacillati; phylum Actinomycetota; class Actinomycetes; order Micrococcales; family Micrococcaceae; genus Arthrobacter; species Arthrobacter arnarulunnguaqae. The sequence goes on from NZ_JBIMER010000012.1 coordinate 80,929, forward strand.
CGTCAGAACCCCGTTACCAAAGCCTATGAGCCAGGCCAAGCGCTTAGTTCCATTGCGTCTTCCATAGATCGCCAAGTAGATGTCAGGACGCTGGTCCATCCTGTCTTGGAGTGGCTCTTCCAGTCCACGGGAGAAACGGTCCACTTCGCCAAGCTCGAGGGAACTAAAACGCGCTTCATCGACGCCATTGAAAGTGCCCGTGCGGTTCGCGTTGCCGCCCGCCAAGGCATGACGTTGCCCGCAAACTGTACCGCTACGGGGAAAGCGATGCTGAGCGGTTTGAGCGGCGACCAGCTACGGAAGCTGTATCCGAGAGAAGATCTCCCTAGCCTGACCAAGAACTCCATCACGACTAGAACGGATCTCGAGCGCGCCCTCGAGAAGATCCGAAAAGTCGGCTACGCGACGAGTCAAGAGGAAAGCGAAGACGGCGTTACCTCGGCGGCTGTCGCTGTGGTGAGTCCGAGTGGTGCCCACTACGGGATTAACGTCTCGGTCCCTGCGCATCGCATGACAAACCAGCTTCGCGCCGAACTTGGCATTAAGCTTCGGAAAGCCGCTGAAGAAATCCAAGGACTGTTGATCTGACTAATTGCGTCGTCACACCCTGCGTCCGAACCATTCGCCATGGACCCTAATTTTTAGAGTCTGTTGCGAGTAGCGTCCGTTCGTGGCGCGTTGACGACGTATCACAGCACATCACGGAGGGCGGGGCACGGCGCCGGCGTGGTGCCGCCGTCGTACCCCGCCCCGTGAGAAGGCGCGTTGCGCTACTCGGTGACCTCGAAGGTCAGGGTCTCGGTGAACTCGCGGCCGTGGACGTCGGTCGCGGTGACCTCGGCGGTGTGCTCGCCGACGGCGAGGTCCGTCGGCAGATCCAGGCGCCAGAGGTGCATGGAGCGGTCGGCCAGGCTGCCGCCGTGGACCAGCTGCTCCTGGACGGCGACCGGGTCGGAGTACTCGGCGCCGATGAGCTGGCCCTCGCCCTGCATCTTCTGCGTGCGCTCGGCCTCGGTGGCCTCGGCGCCGTCGATGCTGGCCTCGACCGTGGAGCCGGTGCTACCCATCCAGAAGTTGGTGGTCAGCCACGTGCCGTCGGCGAGATCGGACCGGGAGACGGACAGCGGGTTCTCGAACTCGGGAGCACTGCCCCTGTTGCCGAGGTTCGCGGCGTACCAATCGCGGTAGGCCGGGGTATTCAGGCCCAGCGACATCTGCACGGAATCGTCCTCGCCGCGGACGGTGAAGCGCTCAGTGATCTCGGCGCTTTTGATGTCCAGCGTCAGCACGCCGGGGCGGCCGCCGTCGCGCTGCACGGCGGTGGGAAAGCCGTTGCCGGTGTCCTGTCCGGAGTACCAGTCGCCGGAGATTGCGCCGGCGGTGATGTGCGTGAACGGCAAGCCGTCGATACCGAACAGGTCCTTCCAGCCGGCCAGCGAATCGCCCTCGCGGAGGTTCTCGATGCTGTGCGTGTGGCCGCCGAGCGCGACGACCTCGCGGCCCTCGAGGATCTCGTAGACCTCGGCGACCTGCGCCACCTGGTGCTTGGCGCTGCCCTGGTCCGCGTAGTCCAGCAACGGGATGTGCGCGGCGAGCACGATCGGCTTGTTCATGGGCACCTGGGCGATGTCGTTGCGCAGCCACTCGAGCTGGCGTGCGTCCAACGAACCGGTGTAGTCGCCCTTGGCGGCGGGCTGCTTGGTCGGGAACTCGACCGTGTTCAGGGCGACGACGTGGGCCTTGCCGGCGTCGTACGAGTAGTACTCCGGGCCGAGCTGGGCGCGGAACGTGTCGAAGGTGTGCTCGCTGTCCGTGGCGTCGAAGTCCAGGTCGTGGTTGCCCGGCAGGAAGCGCGCGGGGCCGTTGAGCATGGTGGCCAGTTCACGGGTCTGCGGGTAGAGCGAGAGGTCGTCTCCGGTGACGTCGCCGATGAACAGCGCGCCGCAGCCCTCGTAGTCGGTGCGGGCGGCCAGGTCTGCGAAGGCGCCGGCGCGGGCGTACTCGACCTCGTCCTGGTTGTAGGTCTGGATGTCCCCGCCGATGGCGCAGTGCTGCTCGGGGGACTGGGTGGCCTTGCTCTTGGCCAGCGGGAAGTTCAGCGCCTCCGGGAGCGCGCCGGTCGGCTCGATGCCGCCGAACTTCAGCTCCGGGGAGCCCTCCGGAAGGTGGTGGTAGGAGAACTGGGCCACGTTGTTCTCGTCGACCGGCACCTGGTAGCCGCGGGGCTGTGTGACGAAGACGGTCATGTTCTCGAACACCGGGAGCTCGTAGCGGCCCTGGCCGTCCGTGGTGGCGACGTCGCGCCCGTTGGACACGGTGACGCCGTTCAGGCCCTTCTCCCGGGGGTCCTGCACCGAGTTCTTGTTCTTGTCGTCGAAGACGACGCCGTCAATCGTCTCGTTGTTTTCGTCCGTGCCCTCGACGATGTCGACGGAGCCGCGGTAGGCAGTGGAGTCCCAGTCGGACTCGGCAGCGGCGGGTGCGGCGGGGGCGGCGCCGGCGGCCGGCAGGGCGAGCGCGCCGGCGAAGACGACGGCGAGGGCCCCGGCGGTGAGG
>NZ_JBIMER010000013.1:0-80747 GCF_051262515.1 Arthrobacter arnarulunnguaqae
AACAGAAGTTCGCCGGCGTCGTATTTAGGCCTTCGCGCCCTGGCGGGCGCCGAGCTCGGCGTCGAGGCTCAGCAATCCGTTGCCGTCCTCGCCGATCAGTCGTACGCGGCCAATGATCGCGTTGACCGTCGCCTCCTCCTCAAGCTGCTCCGACACGAACCAGCTGAGCATGGGTAGCGCGTCGATGTCGCCCTGCTGCTGCGCCGTGCGGTACAGGTTGCGAATGGCGTCCGACACCCGCTGCTCGTGCGTCAGCGACGATTCGAAAGCCTCCAGGACCGAAGTCGCGCTGACCGACGGCGCGTGCATCGCCCCGATGCGCGGGTGGGCCTCGCGATCCACCATGTGTGCGATGAACTTCTCCGCGTGCGCAATCTCTTCCTGTGCCTGCGTGCGGAACCATCCGGCGATGCCGGGCAGGTCCAGGAGCTCCATTTCGACGGCGAGCTGGCGGTAGACCATCGACGCCTCGAGCTCGAGGGTCACTTGGTCGTTGAATGCTGCTTCGAGCTGTCCGTTGAGGTTCATTCCATCAATCTACGGCGAATGTCCCCGAGGTTCACCGCAGTCTGGCCTTACTCACCGGGGCATCGATATTTCGGGCACACCGGCCTATCGCACCCTTTGAATGCTTGGCTAACCAAACACCGCTCACCCGTAGGATTGGTGGATGGGTCATATTGACGTCGCCGGGATTGACTACTTCCTCTCCGACGGAACACAACTGCTGAACGGTGTCTCCTTCAAGGTCGGAGACGGGAGCAAGACGGCGCTGATCGGCCCCAACGGAACCGGCAAGACGACCCTCTTCAAGGTCATCTCCGGCGACCTCGTCGCGGACGGCGGCACGGTGGGACGGTCCGGGAGCATGGGCATCATGCGCCAGTTCGTGGGCCAGGTCCGGGACGAGTCCACGGTCAGGGACCTGCTGGTCTCCGCCGCCCCGAAGTCGATTGCCGACGCGGCCGCCGAGCTCGCCGCCGCGGAGGACGCGATGCTCGCCGACCACGCGACGCCGGAGGCGGAGGAGAAGACCCAGATGCGGTACGCCCAGGCGATCGTGGACTGGGGAGACGCCGGCGGCTACGAACAGGAGACCGTCTGGGACGAGGTGTGCATGGCATCCCTCGGTATCCCCTACGAGCGCGCGCAGTACCGCGCGGCGTCCACCTTGTCCGGCGGCGAACAGAAGCGGCTGGTCCTCGAGGCGCTCTTCTCCGGCCCGGACCAGGTCCTGCTGCTCGACGAGCCGGACAACTACCTCGACGTCCCCGGCAAGCGCTGGCTCGAGGCCAAGCTCAACGATTCCAAGAAGGCCGTGCTGTTCATCAGCCACGACCGCGAGCTCCTGAACATCGCGGCGGAGCGCATCGTCACCTTGGAGCCCGGCGTCAACGGGGCCGGTGCCTGGATCCACGGCGGCGGATTCGGCACCTACGTCGAGGCCCGCGCCGACCGCAACGCCCGGTTTGAGGAACTGCGCAAGCGCTGGGACGAGGAGCACCTCAAGCTCAAGGAACTCGTCAACATGTACAAGAACAAGGCGGCGTTCCGGTCGGACATGGCCAACCGGTACCACGCCGCCCAGACCCGGCTGGCGAAGTTCCTGGAGATCGGACCGCCCGAGGCGCTGCCCATCGAACAGAACGTCAAGATGCGCCTGCGCGGCGGCCGGACCGCGAAGCGGGCCGTGGTCGCCGAGAAGCTGGAGCTCACGGGTCTGATGAAGCCGTTCTCGACCGAGATCTGGTTCGGCGACCGCGTCGGCGTCCTGGGCTCCAACGGTTCCGGCAAGTCGCACTTCCTGCGTCTGCTCGCCTCCGGGGGCACCGATCCGGAGCGCGAGCACGTTCCGGTGTCCGACGTCGTCATCGCGGAGGTTCCGCACGAGGGCTCCGTGAAACTCGGCGCCCGGATCCGCCCCGGCTACTTCGCGCAGACGCATGTGCGCCCCGACCTCGCCTCGCGGAGCCTGCTGGACATCCTGCACCGCGGCGACGAGCACCGCTCGGGCATGGCCCGGGAGGCGGCATCCGGCGCCCTGGACGGCTACGGGTTGGCGGCGCAGGCGGAGCAGTCCTTCGATTCGCTCTCCGGTGGCCAGCAGGCGCGGTTCCAGATCCTGCTGCTGCAGCTCTCCGGCGCGACGCTCCTGCTGCTCGACGAGCCCACCGACAACCTCGACCTGCACTCCGGCGAGGCACTGGAGCGAGCGATCGACGCGTTCGAGGGCACAGTCCTCGCGGTGACCCACGACCGCTGGTTCGCGAAGTCCTTCGACCGGTTCCTGGTCTTCGGGTCCAACGGCAAGGTCTACGAGTCCGAGGAACCGGTCTGGGACGAGGCGCGGGTACAGCGCGAGCGGTAGGGCACTCAGGCCAGCCCGGCGCGTTTGAGGGCCTCGGCCAGCGCCGTGTCGGCCGTCGGGGTCGCCGGCTTGCCAGGAACGGCCCGGGGACGTCCACGCACGACGTCGGCGCGCGGCACCTTCGTCCTCGGGCCCGCTTTCTCGATGGGCACGCCACCGACGTCGTTCCCCGGCGCCTTCGCGCCCGCCCCGCGTCCGGCGTCGTGCCGGGTTTTCCGTGCGTCGCCCACCTCGTCGTCGAGGCGCAGCGTGAGGGAAATGCGCTTGCGGGCCGCGTCGACCTCGAGCACCTTGACCTTGACGACCTGGCCGGACCGGACGACCTCCCGCGGATCAGAGACGAAGCCGTTGCTGAGCGCCGAGACGTGGACCAATCCGTCCTGGTGGACGCCGATGTCGACGAACGCGCCGAAAGCCGCCACGTTGGAGACCGTTCCCTCCAACACCATCCCGGGCGCCAGGTCGCCGATCTTCTCGACGCCCTCCTTCAGGGACGCGGTGGCGAAGTCGGGGCGAGGGTCCCGGCCGGGCCGGGAAAGTTCCGCCATGACGTCGCGGACGGTCGGAAGGCCGAACCTGTCGTCCACGAATCCGGCCGGGTCCAACCGCGCCAGCGCTTCGGAGGCCGTTCCCGGCGTGGCCCGGGCCACGGTCAGTCCGGCAGTGTCCAGGATCCGCTGGGCCAGGCCGTAGGCCTCGGGGTGGACGGCAGAGGCGTCGAGGCGGTTGCGCCCGCCGGCGACCCGCAGAAAGCCCGCGCACTGTTCAAGCGCCTTCGCGCCGAGCCGCGGCACCTTCTTCAGCTCCGCCCGCGAGGCGAAGGGGCCGTTGGCGTCCCGGTATTCCACGATGTTCCGGCTCAGCGTCCCGCCGACCCCGGCGACGCGCGCCAACAGCGCGGGCGACGCGGTGTTGACGTCCACCCCGACCGCGTTGACGCAGTCCTCGACGACGGCGTCCAGGGAGCGGTCCAGCTTGGCCGGCGAGAGGTCGTGCTGATACTGGCCGACGCCGATCGCCTTGGGCTCGATCTTCACCAGCTCGGCCAGCGGGTCCTGGAGCCTGCGCGCTATCGAGACGGCGCCGCGCAGCGACACGTCCAGGTCCGGGAGTTCCGCGCTCGCAAGTGCGGACGCGGAGTAGACGGAGGCCCCCGCCTCGGACACGATCACCTTCGCGGGCGCCGCACCCGCGGACGGGTCGGCGGCCGCCGGGCCGACGAAGGCCGGATTCTTGGCCAGCCGGGCCAGCAGCTCGCCGGCGAGCTTGTCGGTTTCGCGGCTGGCGGTGCCGTTGCCGACCGCCACCAAAGCCGTGGCGTGGCGGACGGCCAGTGCCTCGAGCGTCGCCAGGGACTCGTCCCACCTTTTCGCGGGAGCATGCGGGTAGATCGTCGCGGTGTCCACGACCTTGCCGGTTCCGTCGACGACGGCGACCTTCACGCCCGTGCGCAGCCCCGGATCCAGCCCGAGCACCGCACGGTTTCCCGCCGGGGCGGCGAGCAGCACGTCGCGCAGGTTCGCGGCGAAGACGCGGATCGCCTCGTCCTGGGCGGCGTCGAACAGCCGTGTGCGGAGGTCGGATTCGATCCGGGACAGCAACGTCCGCTTCCAGGCCAGCTTCACCGTCTGCGCCAGCCACTCGCCCGCGGGGCCGTCTGCCGGCCCGCGGATGCCCAGGGACCGCGCGACCGCGCCCTCACACCGCTGCCGGGCGGCGGCCAGCGACGCGTCGTCCCGGGGGTCGGCCTCGGCGATCTCGAGGGACAGCGCGCCGTCGCGCTCGCCGCGAAGCAGCGCCAACACGCGGTGGCTGGGCAGCTTGTCGGGCGCCTGGGCGAAATCGACATAGTCGGAGAACTTCGCGGCGTCCGCCCCGGCCTTGGGCGAGGCCTTGGGCGAGGCCTTCGAACGCAGCCGTCCCCGCGTCCATACCCGCTCGCGGAGTTCCGAGACCAGCGCGGCGTCCTGCCCTGCGCGTTCCGTGAGGATCGCACGGGCGCCCGCCAGCGCATCCGCCGGCGCCTCGAACCCGGGCGCCAGGTGGCGCGCCGCCGTCGTCTCCGGATCCAACCGCGCATTGTTGAGCAGCGCGTCGGCCAGCGACTCCAGGCCGGCCTCGCGGGCGAGCTGCGCCTTGGTGCGCCGCTTCGACTTGTAGGGGAGGTAGAGGTCCTCGAGTTCGGCCTTCGTGACGGCCCGTACGACGGCGTTGCGCAGGTCCGCGGTCAACGCACCCTGCTCTTCGATTGCCTGCAGGACGGTGGCGCGCCGGTCCTCCAGCTCGCGGAGATAGCGCAGGCGCTCCTCAAGGTCGCGCAGCTGGGCGTCGTCCAGCGTGCCCGTGGCTTCCTTGCGGTAGCGGGCGACGAACGGGACGGTGGCCCCGCCGTCGAGCAGCTCGACGGCGGCCCGGACGCGCCATAGCTCGACGCCGAGTTCGTCGGCAATGGTCTGTTCGATGCTGGCGGGACGCCCGGTGGCGGCTCGGTGCTGGGATTTCTCGGCGGTACTCACCCGGTCTAGTTTGCCGGAAGTATGGCTGGCAGACCGGAAACGGCGGTACGTCACCGGATCTGGCCGTACGAAGGCCGCCACAGGAATTGATGCACTTGCCCCTCAAACCTGTGGATAAGTCGATGTTCGTGTGGGATGGCCTGCCAGCATGGATCCATCGAAGGGAGATGGACATGGAGTTATATCGGGAAGGCACAGCCCCCGTACCGCCGCCCACTGACGATCGGAACGGCCAGCCGTGGACGGAAGAGGAGCATCTGCGGCTGTTGGGCCGTGTGCGCCAGGGAGCGGATATGGCTGACCTCGCCGAGGCGGTCCACCGGAAGCAGGTGGCGGTGACGCGGCGGCTTCGCCTCATGTTGCCACTCGAGCACCGCGGCTGCCCCGCCGACCAGGTGCTGGATGCGGCCAGACGGGCCTTGGCATCGGAGGACTACGACTGGCGGACGGCGCTGTTGCTCAGTCCTCCGCCGCGCCCCGTGGTCAATCCACCGCAGATTGTCCGGTCCGGGATCGCGGGACTCGAGGATGAAGACCTGGTGACCACCGCATTCGCTCTACTACGAACCCCGGGCCTGAGGTGCGGGCGCCTCCTGGGGGAAGTCGGCGCCGAGGTTGTCCGGCGCAGAGGCACCTTCCGCCAGTTGGTCGACATCGTCGAGGACCACCTCTGTCTCATGGGCGTGGGCGGCGCGGAGAACCTCGACCGCGCGGCCGTAGCGTGGATCCGGGCGGCGGAGGGTTGGACGGCGGAGACGCGTTGGGCCGACCCGTGGGGCAACGGCCACGACGAAACGGGGTGGGAGCGTGCCTCCGGTTGGTGACCGCCGTTCGCCGCGTCGCCGCCACCGCCTACGATTGATGCATGCTCCACATTTCGAAAAGCCTCGCACTGCCCATCCTTCTCGCCGCGGCCGGACTCGGGTTGGTTGGATGCGCCCAGGCCGAGGATGCCGTGCGCGATGCGGCAAGCGGAGCGGTGGACCAGGCCAGCGAAGCGGCATCGGAGGCAGCCGGCTCGGGGCGCGAGGCCTTGATCGCGCAATTGTGCAAGCCGGTCGAGGACGGCAAGGTCAGCGCCGAGGACGTCAGGCTGCTGGGTGGCCTGCTGGACGCCGGCCGGGCCGCGGGTCTGCCCGATGAGATCCTCGATCCGGCCCAGGGGCTGGCCGACTCCGGGGACCAGGCGGGTGGCGAGACCACCGCCGACCTGGAACAGTCGCTCAAGGACGCCTGCGCGAAGGCCACCGGCGGAGAAACAACAAACTAAGGCAGCCCCGCCTGACGACCAGGCAAACGCGAGCGGCCGCTACCTCGTGTCGAAACCGGACAAGTCGCCCTTGGGTTCCACCCAAAGAACCTCCACGGAACCGACCCGTCCAGGAGTCCGGTCCGATTCCAACCACTCTAGGAGCGCATCGAGTGCGCGCCGGGATCCCTCGGCCACCACGCGTACGGAACCGTTCCGCAGGTTGACCGCCTCGCCAACCAGCCCGAGGCCGACGGCCGTTTCCCTTGCCGTGTAGCGGAAACCTACACCTTGGACCCGCCCGGTCACGGTCGCCTCGAGGCGGATGTCCGCGTCGCCGTCCCGGCTGATCGATCCCTCGGATGTGTTCGCCATGCGACCAGTGTCGCACCGGGATTCGGGCCGATCGAGCGCGCCGAACACCGGATCCGTGCCGCGGCGCCGCTTGTTGCCGCGCGTCCGCTGGTGAAGAATGCACGCATGCCTACCTATGCGGTGTTTCTCCGGGGCGTCAACGTCGGCGGGATCCGCATCGCCATGCCGGATCTGCGGCGCGTCCTCACCGATGCGGGTTTCCACAACGTCTCCACGCTCCGCGCCACGGGCAACGTGGTCCTGGACGCCTCGATGCCAGACGCAAGCACGGTCAAGAAGGACGTGGAGGCGGCCCTCCGGACGGGACTCGACTACGACGCCTGGGTAATCGTGAAGACACCCGGACAGGTCGCCGAGATCGTCGACGGCTACCCGTTCACGGCTCCGGACGACGGCGTCGCCCGCCACGCGTACGCCATCCTGACCACGAGCGCGGAGACGGTCCGCGAGGCCGTCGCCGCCTGTCCCGAACCGTCGCCCGAGGAGCGCTTCAAGGGTGTCGGGGATGTCCTGTATTGGGAGGTTCCCCGGGGCAACACGCTCGATTCGAAGCTGGCCAGGCAGCTCGGCCGCGTCCGCTACAAACCGCTGGCCACGACGCGCAACCTGAACACGATGCGCAAGGTTTTGGCCAGATGCGAGCCCGCCGGTTCCTGACGCGCCGCCGGATCACCGATTCGGGTGTTCCCTACGTTCCGTGCCCACCGTGCCGCGCGGGCGGCGCGTCCTCGATCCGGCGCGGGCCGTTGATCATCGCCGCCCCGATCAGCAACACCACGATGCAGACGCCGAGCATCGAGAAGGAGGCGCCCCAACCGCCCGTTGCGTCGCGGACGACACCGAAAACCAGCGGGACGAGGGCGGCCCCGGCGTAGCCCAACCCCTGGCTGAACCCGGACAGCACGCCGGAACCGTAGGTGGTGCGCGACCGGAGATTCATCATCAACAGTGCCATCGCAAACGTTCCCTGGCCGAGCCCCGCGAAGGTCACCCAGACCCAGGTTCCCGATGTCGGCGAGAAGAAGTTTCCCGTGTGTCCCACGATCCAGCACGCCACGAAAAGTCCGACGGCGACGATCGGGTGGCGCATCCGCGGTACCCACAGCGGCACCAAGAGACTGACGGGCAACCCGAGGATGGCGAAATAGGCCAGCGCGCTGCCCGCCGTCGCCGGGTCCAGCCCCTGGGAGATCAGGTAGGGCGGGAGCCACGTGAAGTAGACGTACGTCTGGGCCGAATTGCCGGCCAGGAAGATGGCCAGGCCCCACGCCACCGGCGAGCGCCATGGGTTCAACTGGTCCTCCCGGGCGACGCGGACGGCCGCGGGCCGCGCCGGCGTGCCGCCACTTTGGTGCCGCCGGCGGTCGCCGAGGAGTTGGACGGCCCACGGCACGAGCACCACTCCGCTCGCCAGGGACCAGAAGGCGATCGAGAACCTCCAGTCGACGGCGTCGGCGAGGGGCACGGCGAACTGCGGACTCATGGCCGTTCCGATGGCCAGCATCGTGACGTATCCGGCCGTGACGACGGCCATGCGGTCCGGGAAATAGCGCTTCACCAGCGGCGGAAGCACCACGTTGCCGATCCCGTAGCCGGCCATCGTGACCGCCGATAGTCCCAGGAAAGGAACCACCCCGCCCACCATGGAGCGGCCAAGCTGTCCGAAGACGGCGAGCACCACGGCCCCGAGCAGGACGCGTTCCAGTCCCCACCGCGTGATCATCCGCGGCGTCGCCAACCCGAAGGCCGCGAAGACGATCGGGGCCAGCATGGCCAGCATCCCAATGCTGAAGGAGTCGAACCCCAACTCCGGGCCCAGCCGACCGAGCAACGGCGGCACGGCGACGACGGCGGCGCGCAGGCTCAGCGCCATCGCCAGGATGCCGAACAACGCCGCGATCCGCCCGCGCCATGGCTGGCGTGGCAGTCTGAACGCCACGTCAGATGCCCGACTTCAGGCGATCGACCTGATGCAGCAGGTCCTCCAGCGAACCGGTGGCCCTCCCGAAGTAGGGGGTCCCCGGCATGGTCGAGTGATAGTAGAGTCCCTCGCCGATCAGCATGATGGCCTCCGCCGCGTGCGGGTCGCCCACCTCGTGGCGAATCAGGTCGAACCACCCCCCGTGGACGGTGTCCAGCGCATCGGTGGCGGCTTGGAAGGAACCGGCGGCAAGCCGGAGCGCGGCGGCGTAGCTGGTGTCCAGCGTCGACCCCGTCTGCACGGAGGTCCTGACGAAGTACCGGGAAGCGCCTTCCTCGGCCGCGGCCATCGTCCGAACATCGTCGGCGGCGGCCTGAAGGAGTCGCTCGACGACGGCGTCGGCCAGCGAGTCCTTGGACTTGAAATGGTAGAGGAGCCCGCCCTTGGAAACCCCGGCGAGCGCGGCGGTGGCGTCCAGTGTGGCAGCCCGCTCGCCGTCGCTGCGCAGCAGTTCGCAGTAGGCGTCGAGGACCTTCTCCTTGGCCGCAGGTGGTCGAGACATGCCTGAAACTCTAGCCCGGCGGCACGTGTTCAACGTCATCGTCGGACATCTTGAACCATACCGTCTAGACGGTATAGTTATAGAGGGGCGCCCGCCCCGACTCCGCCACTTCGCACAGGACGCCTCGATGACCATCCGCCAGCCACCGCTCCGGCACGACGCTCCCCGGCACCCCCAACCGGGCCGGGTCCGCCGCTGGGCCGCGCTTGCCGTGCTGATGTTTCCCGTCCTTCTCGTCTCGGTCGACAACACGGTGCTCAGCTTCGCCGTACCCGCCCTCACGGCCGCGCTGAGCCCCACCGGCCCGCAGCTGCTCTGGATCATCGACGTCTACCCGCTGGTGCTCGCCGGCCTGCTGGTGCCCATGGGCGCGCTCGGCGACCGCTTCGGCCGCCGTCGGCTGCTGCTGATCGGCGGCACCGGCTTCGCCGCCGTTTCGGCTTTGGCCGCCTACGCGCCGGGCGCCGAAGAGTTGATCGCCGCCCGTGCCCTGCTCGGCTTCTTCGGAGCCATGCTGATGCCGGCCACGCTCTCGCTGATCCGCAACATCTTCGTCGACGCCCACGAACGGCGCATCGCGATCGCCGTTTGGGCTGCCGGCTTCTCCGGCGGCGCCGCCCTGGGACCGCTGCTCGGCGGATCCCTACTCGAACACTTCTGGTGGGGATCGGTATTCCTGCTGGCCGTGCCGATGCTGCTTCCGCTGCTGGTCGCCGGCCCGCTGCTGGTGCCCGAATCCCGCGACCCGCGGCCGGCCCCCGTGGATCCGGCGGGCATCCTGCTGGCCGTCGGAACCCTGGCCCCGATCGTCTTCGGCATCAAGGAGGCGACCACGGCCCATTCCGCACTGGTCCCGGTGCTGGCCATCACCGTCGGCGTGTCCTCCGGCACGCTGTTCGTCCGGCGCCAACTCGCCCGGCCCAACCCGATGCTGGACGTGCGGCTGTTCCGCAACCCCGTTTTCACCGGCGCACTCTCGGTGAACCTGCTGAGTGTGTTCGCGCTCGTCGGGTTCATCTACTTCCTCTCGCAGCACCTCCAACTGATCGCCGGCCACTCCCCCATCGAGGCCGGACTGCTGATGCTGCCCGGACTGGCGCTGACCGTCGCGTTCGGCTTCCTCGCCGTGCCGCTGGTGCGCCGTTTCCGCACGTCTTGCGTCGTCGTCGCCGGGTTGGGGCTGAACGCCACCGCCTACGCGATCGTTTTCGCGTTCGGTCAGTCCGGTTCCGTGCCGGCCCTGATGCTGGCCTTCAGCGTGCTCGGTGCGGGCGTCGGGATGGCTGAGACGATCTCCAACGACCTGGTCCTGTCGGCGGTTCCCCCCGCCAAGGCAGGGGCCGCCTCCGCGATTTCCGAAACCGCCTACGAGGTCGGCTCGGTCATGGGAACCGCGGTGCTCGGTTCGATCCTGAACGCCGTGTACACCGCCCGACTCGTGCTGCCCGGGGACCTCGCCGCCGCCCAGGCCGAGGCGGCCCGCCAGACGCTCGGCGGCGCCCACCGCGTGGCGGACGGGCTCGGTCCCACCCAGCCCGCCGTGGCCGAGCAGCTGCGCGACGCCGCCGCGCTGGCCTTCGACACCGGCGTCGTGTTCACCGCTGCGATCGCCGTGGTGCTGACGCTGCTGGCAGCGGTGATCGTTCACCGCTCATTGCGCGGGCAGCGACTCGCCGGGGACGAACTCGACGCCGGTCTTTGACGGGTCCGGAAAACCGTGTCATGGTGATGGCGGCGCGACCCGGCGCCGAGCCGTCGCGGTGTCCCCAGCACCCGCGTGACGGCAAAGGGGAGAGCATCCTCGGGTCGGACCCGCCCCTTGTTGTTCCATGTCGGGCTGTCGTAGCGCGCTGGGGGCGGATGCGCGGCCCCGAGGTGGAAAATGACAAGAGACCGCGACTTCAAGAATCTGGTCCGACGGCGCATGGCCGAGACCGGCGAGACCTACGCCGCCGCCCGGGCCAACCTCCGCCCCGACCGCGGTGCGGCGCCGGCCAACGACCCGGTGAAACTGCCCGGCGACGCCATCGACCATGCGCTTCTGGCCGCCCGAACCGAGCAGGACCGACTGGTCCGCCCCTACTTCGACGGCCCTCTCCTGCGCTCGATCCCCGCGCGCCGCAAAGCACGCGCCGCCGTCCTGTTGGACCTGCTCGCGGGTTTCCGACCCGGCCGAACCTACTCCGAAACCGAGGTCAACACGGTGCTGGGGCGCGCGCACAACGACGTCGCCTTCCTCCGCCGCGAACTCGTGAACTACCGATATCTCGCGCGCGACGGACGCGGCAGCTATTGGGTGTGCCGGCAGGTGCCCGAACGCGACTCCCAGGAAGCCCAGGAGACGAGCGGCTGGGAGAAGCTGTGGCTGCCCCGGTTCCTCGCCGGCCAGACAGCGGCACCGGCCGCGGAAACGGCAACAACGCCGGCACCGGCTACACGTTCAACCGGTACCCCCGCTTGATCACGGTGGCGACGAGCTTGCCCTCGGGGAGCGCCTGCCGCAGGCGGCTGACCGCCATATCCAGCGCGTGGTCGCCCTGCCCCTCGGGCAGGATCCCGACCAGCTCGCTGCGCGGCAGGACGGCGCCCTGCGCGTCGGCCAGCGCCCGGAACAACGCCAGCTGGGACGCGCTGAGTTCGCTCCGGACGCCGCCGAGCTCCACCGCGTTGCCGCGCACGCTGCACTGGCCCAGCGCGGTATCGATGCGGTGGGTCCCGCGCCCGGACAGGTGCTCGACGATCTGCCGGATCATCGCGCCCATCCGGTAGCGTTCGGGCACCAACGGCTCGATGCCCGCATCCAGCAGCGGCTGCGCCGTCACCGGGCCCACGGCGGCCGCGGTCAGCGTGGACTGGAACGCCTCCACCAACGGCCAGTAGCGGTCGCGTGCCTGGGCCGCGCTCCACAGCGCGTCGACGGCCGGCGCGGACGTGAACGTCATGACGTCGAGCCCGCCGCTGCACGCGGCGTCGATCAACCGGTCGACCTTCTCCTCGCTGTCCTCCGGGGCGACCCAGCGGTACGGCGACACCGTCAGCACCGTGGCGCCGGCCGCACGGAGACGCTCCAGCCCCTCGAGGTCGGCGTAGCCGTGGAGCTGGACCGCGACGGTCTTGCCGGAGACACCGGCGTCGATGACGTTCCGCACCAGCGTGGCGGTGCGTTCGTCCTCGCTGATCCCCTCGTCGTTGAAACCCGCCGCGCGCACCGCGCCGCGGGCCTTGGGCCCACGCACGTGGATCCTGGCCGTCTCCAGGACGTCCGCCAGCTCCTCCCCCATCCCATGGGCGTCCGCCGCCTCGATCCAGCGCCGCATCCCGTAGGCGGTGGTGACCAGCAGGAACTCCGGCTCCGCCGCGATGATCGCCTGGGTCTCGGCGACCAGCTCGGCATCCTCCGCCACGGGCTCGATCCGGAGCACGGGCGCGTGCAGCACGCAGGCTCCGCGGCGCACCAGAGCGTCGATCAGGTCCTCGGAGCGCCGATCGGACGTGACCCCGATCCGGAAGCCCTCCAGGCTTTGCTCACCGGGCACCCCCGGAACCACGCTCATCGCCGCGCCCCGACGGGAAACCCGGCAACCTCGGCGGCCTCCGCCGCGCCGCCGACGGCGACGACATCGCCGATCACCACGACGGCCGGGGACGAGCAGCCCGCAAGTGCCGCGGCGACGACCAGCCTGTCCAGGCGGGCCACCGTGCTGCGCTGCGTGTCGCTGAACCCGCGCTCGACGACGGCGGCAGGCGTCGCCGGGTCCAGCCCGTGCCGCAGCAGCCCGCCGACGGTCTGCGGCAGGGTGCCCACGCCCATGAGGATGACGATGGTGCTGCGCAGCCCCGCGAGGTGCTCCAGCTCCGACTCGCCGAACGGTTCGTGCCCCGAGGCGACCGTGAACATGCGGCTCACGCCGCGATGTGTCACGGGGATGCCGGACGCGCCCGGCACGGACACCGCGCTGGTGATGCCGGGAACCACGGTGACGGGGATCCCCGCCGCGACGCACGCCGCGACCTCCTCGCCTCCGCGCCCGAAGACGAACGGGTCCCCGCCCTTGAGCCGGACCACGGCCTTGCCGGTGAGCGCCGCCTCCACGATCATCGACTCGATCCGCGCCTGCGGCACCTTGTGGTGCCCCGGGAGCTTCCCGACGTCGACCAACTCGGCGCCGGGCGCCAGCGAGGCGACCGTGCCGTATGGTCCCAACCGGTCGTAGAACACGACGTCGGCGCGGCCGAGCGCCTCGGCGCCGCGCACGGTGACCAGGTCCGCGGCTCCCGGTCCCCCGCCGACCAAGGCCACGGTGCCGGTGGTGGCCGCCGCGGGTTCGCGGACCAGCATCAGGCGGCGTTCGCGGCACAGCGCCGGCAGGACGTCCCAGCCGGGCCGGCCGTCGTCGACCGCTACCAGCAGGCTGGCGCGCCCCAGGGTCGGCGACAGCGAGGCGAGGTCGGACGGGGCGACGGCGCTGCGCACGTCCGCGCCCATGGCCCGGTAGCGTGCGGTCGCGCGGCGGGCCGCCTCCAGGCGTCCGCAGACGACGACGGTGTGGCCGGTCAGTTCCAGCGTGCCGGCGATCACGGGGTCGCCCCGACGCCGGCGCCCTGCGGGCCCACCGGGATGGTGTCCCCGAGCGGCACGGGGCCGGCCGGCCGGCGCTGCCCGCGCTCTTCGACGTAGTCCAGCGAGTCGTCCTTCTGGTCCGGCGCGTTCACGAAGGAGCGGAAGCGGCGGAGCCGGTCGGGGTCCGCCAGGGTGGCCGCCCACTCGTCCTCGTAGGCGTCGACGTGGCGGGCCATGGCCGCCTCGAGGTCCGCGCCCAGGCCGAGCGAGTCCTCGACGACGACGGAGCGGACGTGGTCGATCCCGCCGTCGAGGTCCTCCATCCAGCGTGCGGTGCGCTGCAGCCGGTCCGCCGTGCGGATGTAGTACATCAGGTAGCGGTCGACGTACTTCAGCAACGTGTCGTCGTCGAGGTCCTTGGCGAGCAGCTGGGCGTGGGCCGGGTTGGCCCCGCCGTTGCCCCCGACGTAGAGGTTCCAGCCGTCGGCCGTGGCGATCACGCCCACGTCCTTGCCACGGGCCTCGGCGCACTCTCGGGCACAGCCGGAGACGCCCATCTTGAACTTGTGCGGCGCCCGCAGGCCGCGGTAGCGCAGCTCCATGGCGATGCCCATGGCGACCGAGTCCTGCACGCCGAAACGGCACCACGTGGATCCGACGCACGTCTTCACGTTGCGCAGCGACTTGCCGTAGGCCTGGCCGGATTCGAAGCCGGCCTCGACGAGTTCCTTCCAGATCTCCGGCAGCTGCTCCAGGCGGGCGCCGAACATGTCGATCCTGAGCGCGCCGGTGAGCTTCGTGTAGAGGTTGTACTTCCCGGCGACGCGGGCGATCACGCCCAGCTTCTCCGGGGTGATCTCGCCGCCGGGGATGCGCGGGACCACGGAGTACGTGCCGTTCTTCTGCATGTTGGCCAGCGCGCGGTCGTTGGTGTCCTGCAGTCCGCCGAGCCCGCCGTCGAGCGGGTAGCCGGAGTGCTGCGACGCGAGGATGGAGGCGATTGCGGGCTTGCAGATGTCGCAGCCCAGCCCGGTGCCGAAGCGCTCCATGACGGCGTCGAAGGACGCGAGGCCGGCCAGCTGGACGGCTTCGAAGAGCTCCGCGCGGGACAGTTCGACGTGTTCGCACATGGACTTGGAGACCTCGACGCCGCCCTTGACGAGCTCCTTTTCCAGAAGCTTCTTGAGCATCGGCACGCAGGACCCGCACTGGGTACCGGCGCGGGTGCAGGCCTTCAGCCCGCCGAGGTCCTGAACGGGGTCGTTTTCCTCGCAGGTCCCGCAGCCTCCCACGGCGTCGCGGATGGAGCCGGCGGAGACGTTGTTGCAGGAGCAGAGGATGGCGTCGTCGGGCAGTTCGGTGTCCGGGGCGTCCCCGCCTCCGGCGGCGGAGAGGTAGGCGCCGGGTTCGGCGGGGAGTTCCCGGCCCAGGAGCGGCCGCAGCGATGTGTACGGGGCGGCGTCGCCGACGAAGATGCCGCCGAGAAGGGTCTTCGCGTCGTCGGTGACGACGATCTTCTGGTAGACGCCGCGCGCCGGGTCGGCGTAGACGACCTCCAGCGCGCCGTCCGCCTTGGCGAACGCGTCGCCGAAGCTGGCCACGTCGACGCCGGAGAGCTTCAGCTTGGTGGCGGTGTCGAATCCGCCGAAGGAGGCGTCGCCGCCGGAGAGCCGGTCCGCGACGATCTCCGCCATCGTGTTGGCGGGGGCGACCAGGCCGATGCACAGGCCCCCGAAGTTCGCGACCTCGCCGACGGCCCAGACGTGCTCGACGTCGGTGGCGCAGGTTTCGTCGATGACGATGCCGCCGCGGGCACCCATGCGGAACACGGGGACGAAGTCCTCGTCGCCGAGTTCGTCCGCCGGCTTCCCGGCCGCCGCGGCGGCCTCTTCCTTGGCGCGGGCGTTGAGCGTGCGGGCGATCTCGTCGCGGGGCCGGACGCCGATCGAGACGACCACCATGTCGGCGTCGATGATGCGTCCGTCGGCCATTTCGACGCCGACAACGCGGGTTTCGCCGTCGTGTTCCTCGGTGAGCACCGCCTTCGGGAAGACGCCGCCGTGGACCTCCAGGCCCTTGCCGGCGACGAGCCTGCCCATGGCCTGACCGGCGCCCTCGTCCAGCTGCGTGCCCATGAGCCAGTTGCCGCCGTCGATGACGATGGGTTTCGCGCCGAGGGACTGCAACCCGGCGGCCGCCTCCAGCCCCAGCAGTCCGCCGCCGATCGTCACGGCGTTGATCGCGCGCCCGAGCTTTTCGGTGAGTTCGGCGACCTGCCCGTTGATGGACCAGACGTCCTCCAGCGTGCGGTAGACGTGGGTGTGCTCGTTGCCCGGGATCGGGAGCGTCGCCGCGTTGGAGCCGGTGGCGAGGACCAGCTCGTCGTAGGCGTGGCGCCCACCGTCGGCCGTGACGACCTCCCGCGCCGCGAGGTCCATGTCGACGGCGCGGGCACCGGTGACGAGCGTGACGGCGTCGTTGTCCCACAGGCTCCCGCCCAGGGTGAGGTCGACGCCCGGTTCGGTGAGGGCCTTGCTGAGTGCGACGCGGTCGTACGGGAGGTGGGTTTCCTCGGTCAGGACGGTGACCCTGGTTCCGTCGAGGCCGCGCGCCGCGATGGCCTCGGTGAAGCGGTGCGCCGCGGGGCCGCCGCCGATCACCACGATCCGGCGCTCGCCGTCCGTGCTGCCGAAGGTGCTCGTCTTGCCGGATGCTGTGCTCATGGTGTCCTCGCTCGTGGTGGTCCGTCTGGGGACAAGCCTAGGAAGCGGCGTTTGCCCCCCAATTACCCCCGCGTTTCATTCGCAATACATTGTTTTCCGGGATCCGCGGGTTTCCGGTGAACCGCCGGAAACAAGGCCGAAACAAGGGCGCCAAGCCGCCGCCGGAAGCCCTCACGGGCAGATTCGCCGGTGCGTGAGAGTGGATTTACCGGGCCGAAACGCCGGCCGGACGAACGCGTAACACCGCCTTCCTAGGCTCGGTGCAACGCCCAACGAAGAGGCAACGACCAACAAAGGAGACACGCCATGACCATCCTGATCGAGGAACACGCACCCGCCACGGCCGCAGGCACCCAGGACTGGCACGACGTCTGCTGGTTCGACGACCTGGAGACGGGCTGGGGCGAGGCCGCCTGGATCGACGGCAGGCAGGTGGCCCTGTTCCGGTTCGCCGACGGGTCGGTCCACGCCGCCGACCAGCGCTGCCCGGCGACCGGGTCCCAGGTGATGGCCCGCGGCATCATGGGCGGCCGTTCCACCGACGCGGGCCTGGTGCACACCATCGCCAGTCCGCTGCACAAGGAGACCTATCGCCTCGACACGGGCGAATGCCTCACCTCGCCGGGGCTCTCGCTTCCGGTGCACAGGGTCCGCGTGGAGGACGGCCGGCTCTGGGTCGGGTTCGGACTGTGACGGCCGCGATGCTGGAGAAGAACATGCTCGGGGAGGCCGCCGCCCCACTCGCCCCGGCGTTCAATTCCGCGTGGGGCGGCTGGGAGCCGCTCGTCCGGGCGACCACCCTCGTTGCGGCGTCGCACGGAACCAAGAGCCCGGCGGGCCGTGCCGCGATCACCGAGCTGGTCGACGCTGTGGCCGCCGCACGTCCCGACGTTCCCGTCGCGGCGGCGTACGTCGACGTGCAGACTCCCGGCGTCGATGTGGTGCTGGACGCCTGCGGGGGCAGCCCACGGATCGTGCCCCTGCTGCTGTCCACGGGGTTCCACACGCGCCACGACCTCGCCGGGTCCGCGGCGTCCGCGCCCGGGACGACGCTCTCCCGCGCGCTGGGCCCGGATCCGCGACTCGCGACCGTGCTGCAACGCCGGCTCGTGGAAGCCGGGCTGCGCCGCGGCGACCAGGTGATCCTGGCGTGCGCCGGGTCCACGGATCCGCAGGGCATCGCGGACTGCCACGCGATGGGACGCCTGCTGTCGGACCGGTTGGGAACGGGGGTGGAGACCGCGTTCGTCTCGGCGGCCGGACCCTCCGTCCCCGAAGCCGTCGAGCGGGCCTCGAGCCGGTCCCGCCGGCGCTGGTTCGCCCGCGGGCGCGTCGTCGTCGCCACGTACCTCATGGCGCCGGGGCATTTCGCCGCGATGGTGGCGGGCTGCGGGGCCGACGTCGTCTCCGCGCCCCTGCTGGTTCCCGGGACGGAAGTTCCGGCGGAACTCGTGGAGCTGGTTCTCGAACGATTCGACCGGCTGTAGGGCGATGCGGCGGGGTCCGTCCGCCGCGAATTGGTTCTGCGCGGGTCCTCCGGTATCGTTGGGCATGTAGTCGTAGTTTTCTCGTAGTAGTTTCAGTGCCAAGTCCCCGTTCGCGGGGCGTGTCTCTTTTTGACTCGCGGTAAATCTCGTAGCTGCATGGGGCCACCAAGTCCGGTGGTCGCAACCCCTACGTCCCCTGCGGACAGTCTGAAAGGACACATCATGGCAATTGGTACCGTTAAGTGGTTCAACGCTGAAAAGGGCTTCGGCTTCATCGCTCCGGACGACAACTCGGACGACGTGTTCGCGCACTACTCCGCGATCCAGTCCAACGGATTCCGCTCCCTCGAAGAGGGCCAGCGCGTTGAGTTCGAGGTGACCCAGGGCCAGAAGGGCCTGCAGGCCACCGACATCCGCGCTGTCTAAGTAGCGGATCAGTCCGAATCATCGGGCTCTTTCAACACCGCGAAGGCGGCACCCGCTGAGGGTGCCGCCTTCGTTCGTTAACCTCGCCCCCTGGCGGAGGTCGCCTTTTGGCCGGCTAGAGGTCGATGACGACCCTGGCGGGGCTCATGGTCCGGCCATCATCTCGGCATGTGTCGCTTGCCTCCGTGCCGGGCATCGCAACGCGGGAAACGCAGACGCACATCCTGTCAGCGGCGCGCTGTTGGCGTTCGCTGTAGAACACGTCGCGGTGGTCGATGCTGCCCCGCAGGTCCCGGACCTTGACTTCGCACAGTCCGCATTCCCCCTTGCGGCAGTCGAACATCACATCGACACCGGCATCCTCGAGGGCCTCCAGCATCGAGCGTTCCCTCCCGACCAGGATTTCGACGTCGCGGCTCGGAACCCGGACGATGAACTCCTCGGGATCGAACCAGCCCGAATTGCCGAATGTCTCGTAGCGCAGGCTCGGCACCGAACGTCCACTGGCTCCCCATGCCCGCCGCACGGCGTCCATCAGGCGAATGGGTCCGCACATGTACACCTCGGCGTCGGCGCGCATCCCCGCGACCAACGCGTCAACGTCGAGCCCCGTTCCCTCCGCGTCGACATGCGTGACGAGCCGGTCGCCGTGGGCCGTCTCGAGGGCCGCGAGGTACGCCATGGCTGCCCTGTTGCGGCCGGCGTAGACCACGCGATAGTCGGCTTTCACGCGCTTGAGCACGCTGGCCATGTTGGTGATTGCCGTGATGCCTATGCCGCCGGCGATAAGGACGTAGCTGGCGGCACCGACCCTCAGCGGAAAATTCTGCAGGGGCGCGGTGATGCGCAGCGTGTCGCCCACACGAACCGAGTGCATATGGATCGAGCCACCGCGCGAAGTACCCGAGAGGAAGACGCTGATGGCCAGGCGCCTGCCGCCGTCGATGGATTCGACGACTGAGTAGGAGCGCCGTTGACGCTGCCCGTCGATGTCGATGTCCAGGTCGATGTGCGATCCCGGCTCCGCGGCACGGACCAGCTCGGGCTCGATCACAATGCGGCGGATGCCCGTGGCGATGTCGGCGGTCTCCACGACGACGGCGTCCTGCCAGGTTTCCGTGGTGCTTGCTGCCATGTTGTTGTCCTTCGGATGCTCGGGCGGACGGATCAAACCCGCTCGCTCCCGCGGCCTTCGGCGGCGAGCATGCTCTCCAGTATGCGCCGGACCCACATGCCGCCGGCATCGATGTTCAGGCTGTAGAACTCATGGTCCGGGTTGGCGTCGATGGCTTCCTGCTGAGCCGTGAGCATCGCCTCGTCCTCCCCGAAGACTCCGTGGACGCCACTACGCAGTTGGGTGGTGATCAGCTGGCTGTCCAGACGGTAATTGCGCATGAAAGCCCAGAAGTAGAGGGACGACCGGTCGGTTTCCGGGGTAATGGTGTTCATGACGTAGCCGTTCACACCCTGACTACGGTCGCCCTTCTCGGCTCCGGTCCCGGCCTTCGCAACGCCGACATCGATGCGGATCGTGGAAGGTGCCTCGAAGTGGATGATCTGCCAACGGTCCACCCTTCCCTCGAAACCGGGGAACTTGTCGCGCATGTTTTTCAGCCAAAAAGGCGGGGCATCGATATCGAACATCCAACGGGCCACCGTGACAAGGTTGCCGTCACGCTTGGTCTCGAACTCGGACTCGCTGAGCTCCTCCTGGCCGATCGAGGACGCGTGGACGAATTCTTCGTGCGTCAAGTCCATGAGGTTGTCGAGGATCAGTTGGTAATTGCAGGCCGTACGGATGGTCTCGCCGTCCCCCGCCCACTCTTCCGAGGTCATTTGGGACATGTCCGGGACCAGCCCGGGGTCCGCGAGCGTGGGATCCCCCAGCCACACCCACACGTAGCGGTACCGCTCCACCACGGGAAAGGAGGGCACGGTGGCGCTCGGATTGAGCGTCTCCTGGGCCGGCATGGAAACGCACCGTCCGGCAGAGTTGTAAACGATCCCGTGATAGGGGCACTGAATGCCGTCCCTGCCCGCCGTCCTGCCCATCGACAGTGGCGCAAGCCTGTGCCAGCACGCGTCGGCGAGGGCAACGGCCCGCCCGTCTTCGGTGCGGTACATCGCGAGCGGACGGTTGGCTATGCGCCGCGCCATCGGCTTGCGTGTGACCTCGTGATCCCAGGCCGCTGCATACCAGGCGTTGAGCGGGTAGCCGAGTACCTTTGCGGCGCCGGCGCTTCTCGTCGCGGCTGTGGTCATGGTTGGTCCCTTCCGAAAGTGGGCTGCCGTGGCGGCAAGGACGGCTGCCAATCCCGTTGGACTGTGGTCCAGAACATAGAATACCTATGTACATAGTTAGTTGGCAAGCGACCGCTCTCCTTCCGAGAGTCGCGGCCAACCGAAGCGCGACATCCCATGGGGGCCACGTCGCTCGGCGTAGACATGCCACTATGTCGGTAGGTAGCCTAGGCGTGCCCCGGGTGGAGGTCGCGCCACCGTCGCGGCTACAGCACGTGCGCCGCGGCAGTGCGCGCACCCGGAACCGAAGGGCCCCAATGATGCTGTCCGATCAGCCTCCGCCAGACGAGACCGTCACCGGCTCCACGCAGCCGAAACCGCGCTCCGGCACTCCGACGCAGAACCTTCTCGCGGATTTCTCCTTGGAGATGACCGGGAAGGACATCCGCGCGCTTGAAGCCGCACGCGATGCCATCCCCGGGGGAACGCGCATCAACGTAACGTTCCTCGGCAACGAGGACCCGCCGATGCGCGTCGCCGCGGCCAGCGCGGTGAGGGCAGCGGGCTTCATTCCTGTTCCCCATCTTTCCGCTCGCCGCTTGGCTACCGCCGGAGAGTTGGAGGATTTCATCGCGGCGCTCGCAACGCGCGCACGTGCGAAACACATCTTCGTGGTGGGCGGGGATCCCGCCGAACCCATGGGGCCGTATCCCGACTCGCTGTCCGTCATCCGAAGCGGGGCCTTGTCCGGGCACGGGTTCGCCCACATCTCCGTCAGCGGCTACCCCGAGGGACACCCGAACATCGACGCGGACACTTTGTGGAGGGCGCTGGAGGACAAGGCGGCCGCCATTCGGGCCCAGGGACTCGACGGCACCATCATCACCCAGTTCGGCTTCGACACGGAGCCCGTGCTGCAATGGCTGGCCGAAGTCCGGCGACGGGGCATAGACCTACCCGTGCGCATTGGCGTTCCCGGACCGGCAGGCATCAGGCGTCTGCTTGCCTTCGCCCGCCGCTTTGGCATCGCGTCGTCTGCCGGCATAGCCCAGAAGTACGGATTCTCCATCACCAACCTCTTGGGCACGGCGGGGCCGGACCGCTTCATTCGGGACCTGGTCGATGGCTACGACCCGAAAACACACGGCACGGTGGGACTGCACTTTTATACCTTCGGCGGGCTCAAGGCGACCGCCGAGTGGATCGCGGACTTCCGGGAACGCATCGCATAGCGGCCAGGACGATCCCGCCCCGGCCGCAACCGCTCGAGCGGGTCTGCACCCGCGGCTGGGGCCGGACGCCCAGCGGCCGCCCGGCCCCATTGGGGTCCGCCCCCAGCTATTCGGCCGGAAGCAACGCCGTCATGTCCGGCACCTCGTCGATCAGTCCCCGATCCAGGGAGATCTGCGCGACCTCCTCGATCGAATCGGCATTGACCTCGGTCGGGAACTTCGGAAGGGTGAGC
Source organism: Arthrobacter arnarulunnguaqae (assembly GCF_051262515.1). Classification (NCBI taxonomy): domain Bacteria; kingdom Bacillati; phylum Actinomycetota; class Actinomycetes; order Micrococcales; family Micrococcaceae; genus Arthrobacter; species Arthrobacter arnarulunnguaqae. Next base: position 21,895 of record NZ_JBIMER010000013.1, read on the forward strand.
TTTTCGACGACGTTCGGCTCGAGCGAAGTGTAAGTCGGGAGAATCTCACGCACCCGATCCGGATTCGCATCGGCGAATTCCAGCGACGCCTTCATCGCCCGCACAAACTTTTCCGTGGTCTCCGGGTTTTGCTGCACGTACTGGTCGGACGTGAAGTACACGGCGACCGTGAGGTCTTCCACGGGTGCGGCATAGTTGGAGAACACCCGCTCGTTCCCGTCTCCCTCGGCGATCGTGACGAAGGGCTCGACAGCGGCGATCGCATCGACGTTTCCCTTGGCCAACTGCCCGACCATGTCGGGGAAGGGCATCTCCACGAAGTCGACGCCGGCCGGATCGCCACCGGCCTGCTTGACGGCCTCGGAAACGGTCGAGTCGGAGATGTTGTTCAGCGTGTTCACGCCAACCTTCTTGCCCACCAAATCGGCGACCTCCTTGATCCCGCTGTCCGGTTTGGTCATCACCGCTGCGAAGTCGTCTTCGACGTTGCCCGTCGTATTGGCTCCCGCTGCGACCATCTTCAGAGGCAATCCCTTGGAACGGGCGACGATCATCGAGGTGACATTCGAGAATCCAAAGTCCATCTGACCCGAGGTGATCGCGGGGACGATCGCGGCTCCGCCCTGCGCCAGCGTCAGGGTGAGCTCGAGCCCCTCCTTTTCGAAGAGCCCCTCCTCGACGCCGAGGTAGATGGGAGCCACGTCAACGATGGGAATCACGCCCACCTCTATCTGCTCCAGCTCCGACCCGCCGTCGGCTGTCCCGCTGGGGCTGGATGACGGCGATGCGCCTCCACAGGCCGCCAACCCCAGAATCGCCGCGCACGCGAGCGCTGCCTTAAGTGATTTCATGTGCTCTCCTGATGATCGGGGAGCATTTTTGGTGCCCCGTGTGATTCACCTCACACAATAACTACCCACATCGTTATTTCATAGGCCCTCCTGTCCATGCGTCCCGCGACCGGACCCCCTTCAGGCCAACTCCTCCGCGCCAACCCGGTCGCCCGGAACCCATGGCCGCCGACCAAAGCCACAGTGCATCCGGGCGAGCCGCGACCTCGCACCCCCGTGCTTGGCATCGACAACATCTCGACATGTCTACCCGCATAGTCATATGGTCAGGGTGCCGAGGTGAGCCAAATCACCATCGAGTCCCTGTCGCGTCTCGGTCCGCTGGCGTATTCGGGACAACCCATCAAAGGAAAGGGCCCACCGTGGAACCCACAAACCTCCAGGAAGTCCTCGACGCCGCGCCAAGCACCGTGGAACTTCTGCGCAATTCCCAGATCGGCGCGTATATCTACCCCGTCGTTGCGCCCGAGTACTCCAACTGGCGCAGCGAACAGCGCGCTTGGCGCGAAACGGCCGTGCTCTACGACCAGTCGCACCACATGGACAATCTGTTCATCAAGGGGCCCGACGCCCTCAAGCTGATTTCGGACACGGCCATCAACAGCACCGCGACCTTTCCGGTCAACAAGGCCAAGCAATACGTACCGACCACGCCCTCCGGTCATGTGATTGGCGACGGGATCCTCTTCCACGAGGCCGATGACGAGTTCGTCTACGTGGGACGGGCGCCCGCCGCGAACTGGCTACTGTTCCATGCCGAGACGGGCGGTTACGACGTCGAGGTGGTCGCGGACCGGCGTTCTCCCTCCCGCCCCATGGGCAAGCCGGTGCAGCGCAAGTACTGGCGGTTCCAGATCCAAGGCCCCAATGCGTGGCAGATCATCGAAAAGCTCAACGGCGGACCCGTGGAGCAGCTGAAGTTCTTCAACATGGACGAGATGGCGATTGCCGGCGAGACCGTGCGCACCCTGCGCCATGGCATGGCCGGCGCGCCGGGACTTGAGGTCTGGGGCGCGTACGACTCCTACGACAAGGTACGGGACGCCATCGTGGAGGCCGGCGCCGAGTTCGGAATGCTCCCGGTCGGCGCCCGCGCGTACCCGTCCAATACCTTGGAGTCAGGATGGATCCCGTCGCCGTTGCCGGCGATCTACACGGGGGACGAGTTGGGTGCTTACCGCCGATGGCTCGGCGCCGACAGCTATGAGGCGACCAACGCCGTCGCCGGAAGTTTCGTGTCCGAGAAGATCGAGGACTACTACCTCACGCCGTGGGAGCTTGGCTATGGTTCGTTTGTGAAGTTCGACCACGACTTCATCGGCCGGGACGCATTGGAGGGAATGGATCCGGCCTCTCAGCGCAAGAAGGTCACCTTGGCCTGGAACGCGGAAGACCTGGGCAGGATCCTCACCTCGGTTGTGGACACCAACGAGCGTCCCTACAAGTACTTCGATCTGCCCCTGGCGAACTACGGATCGTCGAATTACGACAAGGTTGTCGACGCCGGGGGGAACACCATTGGCCTCTCGATGTTCACCGGCTACAGCTCGAACGAACGGCGTGGGCTCTCGCTCGCCACCATCGATCCCGACGTTCCGGAGGGAACCGAATTGAAAGTCGTGTGGGGCGAACCGGGCGGCGGGACTCGTAAGACCACGGTCGAGCCGCACCGCCAGATGGAAGTCCGCGTGGTCGTCAGCCCGATTCCGTACTCCACGGTGGCGCGCCAAGACTACCGGGGCGGCTGGCGCACGTCCGCGGCGAGGTAGGCGGTCCCGGTTGCCTGCCCGCATAGGATGGGCAAACCGCCGACCCGTGTGGGCAGGCAACCGATGATTGAAAGGAGCCCGTTGAGCCTCCGCTATGCGCTGTTGGCCCTGCTGAACGTCGAACCGATGACCGGCTACGACCTGTACAAGGTCTTCGAATCCTCAGTCGGCCACGTTTGGTACGCCCCGGATTCCCAGATCTACCCGGAGCTGCGAAAGATGGAGCGCGACGGACTGGTCGTCGGCGAAGACGTCCCGTGGGGCAAGTCCGGCACCAAACGCCGCTACCACATCACTGCAGAAGGCAACGGCGCATTCACCGAGTGGATCAACGCGCCAATGGAGTTTTCGCGGGTCCGGGATCCGGCGCACCTCCGCGCGGCCTATCTGGAATGGGCCAGCCCCACCGCGGCCAGGAGGCAAATGCGGGCGCACATCCAACACAACACCGCCTTGCTGCGCCAGTGGGAACAGAAGGTCCGCGAGATCGACACCGGAACCAGCTCCATGCTGACCCGCCGGCTAAGCAAGACCGCCGAGCAGGACAAGGAACGAACGACGGCGTTCAAACGCTTTGCCTACGAAGGGCTTATCGCCCGGGCAGAAGCCGAAATCGCTTGGGCCAACCGCGGACTTCGCCTGGCGGATGAGCTCTACGGCGCGGAGGAGGCTTAGGGCGACGCGGGAATCACCCACGTTGCCGGCCTCCGCGGGAATGAACGCGTCGCCGAACGGGTTGCCGCCCTTGTGAGCATTCCACTTTCGGTCCTCGACCTCGCGCCCATCGCCCCCGGCGGCAGCGCCGCCCAGACCTTCGTCGAGTCGGTGAAACTCGCGCAGGCCGCGGAGGCATGCGGCTACACGCGCGTCTGGTACGCCGAACACCACAACATGCCGACCATCGCCTCCAGCGCCACGTCGGTCCTGATCGGCCACGTCGCGCACCACACCTCCACGATCCGTCTGGGCGCGGGCGGGATCATGCTGCCCAACCACTCTCCGTTGGTCATCGCCGAGCAGTTCGGGACTTTGGAGACGCTGTTTCCCGGCCGGATCGATCTCGGCCTGGGCCGCGCCCCGGGCAGCGACCAGGCGACCTTCCGCGCGCTGCGGCGCGATCCGGCGTCGGCCGATGCCTTCCCCCACGATGTCCTGGAGCTGAAGTCGTTCCTCGGCGCGGCCTCGCGCATTCCGGGCGTGAACGCCTACCCCGGACGCGGAACGCAGGTGCCGCTGTACATCCTCGGCTCGAGCCTGTTCGGCGCGCGCCTCGCCGCGCAGCTGGGCCTGCCGTACTCGTTCGCCTCGCACTTCGCGCCGGATTCCCTCGAACAGGCCGTCGCGCTCTACCGCGCCGAGTTCCGGCCGTCGGAGCAGCTGGCCGAACCCCATGTGGTGGCCGGTGTCGGCGTCGTGGCCGCGGAAACCAACGAGGAGGCGCAGCGGATCATGGAGGACGTCCGGCGCAGCCGCATCCGGATGATGCTGGGGCGCGGTCGCGAGCAGCCGTTCACCGACGACGAGGTGGACATGCTGCTCACCTCGCCCGCCGGGGAATCGGTGCTGCGGATGCTCGCCTACACGGCGGTCGGAACGCCGGACGCCGTGCGCGAGTACCTCGAGGGATTCGCCGACCACGCGCGGGCCGACGAGCTGATCACGGTCCACAACGCGCCGTTGCCGGAAGACCGGCTGGTCTCCCTGAGGCTCACCGCCGGGGCGATGGGTCTGGTGCCCTAGGGGGCTGTCGTCGCCGCCGGCATCGTCCTAGGCTGTGACTGAACGGAACACCGCTGGGCGACCAGTCCGGCCGGCCACGAGGAGGAACCCATGAGCGACGCATTCGACGACACCGTCTTCGACGAGCGTGCCGACGACGACCTGAACGGACCGGAGGACGGACGCGACGGCCAGCCCTACGAGGGATCCTCCGACGCCCCCGAATCCATGGATGGGGTCGACCCCCTGCACAAGCACAACTACCTGCTCGACGACGACCTCGAAACCGCGGCGGACCTCGACGACGAGGACGCCGAGGAGGAATGGGACGACGAGGAGCCGCGCGGGGAACGGGCGGACGCGGACGCCGAGTAGTCCGGGGGCACTAGGATGAATTAGCGTAAGCGCCCCTCACAGCGTCCAGCGCAAGGAGTCCTGATGGTCAACCCGGTGCACCTGCGCACCCTCCTCGAGGTCATACAGCAGGGTTCCTTCGCCTCCGCGGCCGCGCGGCTGGGATACACGGCCTCCGCGGTGTCCCAGCAGATGTCGGCACTCGAGCGCGACGCGGGCGTCTCGCTGTTCCGTCGTTCCGCGCGCGCGATCGAACCGACGGACGCCGCCACGACGATGGCCCGACACGCGAAAAAGGTCCTCACGGACATCGACGCCCTCCTCGCCGCAAGCCACACCGCCGGGGCCGGCCAGGACGGGGCGGGCGTCCGCGAACTGCGCCTCGGCATCTTCCCCTCCCTGGCCACATTCGCCCTGCCCAAGCTCCTCGGGTCACCCGACTGGCAGTCCCTGGGCATCAGCCTCCGCGTCAGCGTCGGCGAACCGCACCAGACGATCCAAGGTCTCCATGCGGGCGGGGAGCTGGACTTGGCGCTGGTGTTCCAAGTGGGACAGGCGGGTCTTGCGTGGCCCAACACCATCGACCGCCAGTGGATCGGGGACGACAACTTCCGGGTGGTCCTCCCCCGCTCGTGGCGGATCGCGGACGGGTCCGAGGTCACCGCCGAGCAGCTGGCGCACATGCCGTGGATCATGCACCACCCCGGGACGTCGGACGCGACCGTCATCTCCCGGCTGTTCGCCTCCTGCGACCTGCATCCGCGGGTGGTGGCCTACTGCGACGACTTCAACGCCTCGCTGCAGCTCGCCGCCGCCGGCCTTGGCGCGGCCCTGGTGCCTGACCTCGCCATGCAGGACCGGCCCGACGGCGTCGTGGTGGTCGACGTGCCCGAGATCCGGCTCGCGCGCAGCATCTTCGCGCTCCAGCTCAATGACCGGCGCAGCGCGCAGGTCGACGTGTTCATGGACCGTCTGGCCGCCGAGCTGCGGCGGATCAGCATCGGTCCCCGCCTGCGCTAGGGCTACCGCGCGACGAACGTGTCCACGTGGATGTGGTCGTAGTGCAGCGTGGTCGCGTTCCAGCCCCTCGGGCTCAGGTGCCGGCCCCACCCACCCATGGAATACGGGCCCCACTGCCGGTCCTGGCTCAACCAGATCCTGTCGCGCCAGATGATGTAGTCGATGGCCAGCGCCTTCTGGTTCCGGATCATGTAGTCCACGATCCTGTTGCCGTTGTCGATGCCGGATGCCGCGCTCCAGTTCGTGATCATGAGGTCCGCGCCCAGCCCGAGCCGGTGTCCCACCGACCCCTCCCGCACGGTCCCGACGGACGAGTATGCGGTCGGGAAGTTGCGCTTCACGGCGCCCAGCATGCGGCTGGTCACCGGCTGGAGGTGCGGCGGCGCCTTGGTGGCGAGGTTCGTCAGCAGCGTGCCCTTGACCCAGCCGGTCCCCCTCGAGGACTTGACCCTGGACCAGCCGTTCCGGGACTCAATCAGCGGCATCATCTCCCCGGCCGGGAGTACCCCCAGGCTGCGGTGGCCCGTGGACGGACCAGTCCTGATGTTGGACCGGTACATCGTCCACCGGTGGGACGACGACGGATAGATGGTGGCTCCGGTGTAGCGGGTGACGGACTTCGACAGCCCTCCCGTGCGGACCCAACCCGTGCCGCTGGGCGCGCGGACCTCGCTCCAGGTGCCCGAAGTCCGCAACACGGTGACCTTGGTTCCCCGGGAGTGTGCCATGAGGCGCTTCGACGAGTACGCGGGCCGCGTATATAGGGCCTGCGAGCCGGAGAACCAGCGGGTGGACGAGGCGCTCGGGGCCGGCGCGGGCGCTGAAGACGACGACACGACGGCCCGCAGGTAGGCGGAGCTGGACCAGCCCGTCTTGCCCCCGTACATGACCTCCCACCACGTCCCCGCGGTCCGGCCCGTCCGGGCGACGACGGTTCCCCGCGGTATCAGCGCCAGCGACGCGTACTGCGTTCCGGCACGCTGCCGCAGGTGCAGGTTGGCCGTGGTCCGCGCCGACTTCGTGGCGACCGCGGCCGGCAGGGGCTGCGCGGCGGCGAGGACGGGCTGCGCAAGCACGATGGCGGCGGCGGGCGCCTGGCGGTGCTGGGTCCCGGCGGCCGGGAGCGCGGAACCGGAGACGACGACGCCCAGTGCGAGCCCGACGGCCAAGCCGCGGAGCCCAAGGTGTTTCCAAGCCATTATTCAGATCCCCCGATGCGAAAGAGACTCCGGCTGGCATGGGCCGGACCCGCTACCTGCGCGGGCCGGGAGCCGCCGCCGAACTCAAGGTACGCAGACTCTATACCCGCGTCCGGGCGTCCGGCGGGTTTCGTCGCCTACGTTTGCGTAACGCCTACCGCTGCGAGCGCAGCGCCTCCTCGACCCGGTCCGCGGCCGCCCGGAGCGCGGGCAGCAGTTCCATGGCCGCCTCCAGCGGAGAGGCCGCGCCCGCGGCGCCGGACAGGACACCCATGGAGACGTTCAGCGCCGCCGCGACCGTCCCGTCCGGAGCGAAGACCGGCACCGCGAGGGACCGAAGCCCCAACTCGAGTTCCTGGTCGACGAGGCACCAGCCCCGTTCGCGGACCGCGGCCAGCTCCGCGCGCAGGAGCACCGGATCCGTCACCGTGTTGGGCGTCAGCGCGTCCAGGGGTCCCGTCGCCAGGGCCCGCTCCAGCGCGCCGGGTTCCAGATACGCCAGGAGGACGCGCCCCATCGACGTCGCGTAGGCGGGAAACCGGGTGCCGACGGCGATGCCGACGCGCATGATCCGGCGCGTGTGCACCCGGGCGATGTAGACGACGTCGGTTCCGTCCAGCACGGAGGCCGACGCCGACTGGTTGAGCTCGGCGGAGAGCTCCTCCAGCACGGGCTCGATCAGCTGCGGCAGCGAATGGCTGGAGAGGTAGGCGTAGCCCAACTGCAGGACCTGCGCCGTGAGCTCGAAGCGCTTGCCGTCCGTGCGCACGTAGCCCAGGTCCGCAAGGGTCAGCAGGAACCGGCGCGCGGTCGCGCGCGAGAGTCCCGTCAGCTTGGCGACCTCGGTCAGGGTCATGGAGTGGTGCTCGGCGTCGAAGGCCCTGATGACGTCCAGCCCCCGCGCGAGGGACTGGACGAACTTGCCGGCGGCGGCGCCGTCGGCCGGGACGCCTGGCGAGCCGTCGCCGTCGTACTCCATGAGGTCCCTTCCCGTGGTGCGCGGCCGGTGGGCCGCGCACTACATCCTAGGTCAGCGCGACGAGGCCTTCTTCACGGGGACCGGCAGCCGCTCGGCCAGTTCCTCGAACGTGGTGCCGTGGACCGAGCGGACCGTGACGCCGTCTTCGCCGATGAGGAAGACCGCGGACTCGGTGTAGATGCGCGAGACGCATCCGAGGCCGGTCGCCGGGTACGTGAGCGCCTCGACGATCTTGGACTCGCCGCCCTTGGTGAACAGGCTCATCATGACCCACGTGGCCTTGGCGCCGATGGCCAGGTCCATGGCTCCGCCGACGGCCGGGATGGCGTCCGGCGCGCCCGTGTGCCAGTTGGCCAGGTCGCCCTCCCGGGACACCTGGAACGCGCCCAGGACGCAGACGTCCAGGTGGCCGCCGCGCATCATCGCGAACGAGTCGGCGTGGTGGAAGTAGGACGCCCCGGGCAGCTCGGTGACCGGGATCTTGCCGGCGTTGATGAGGTCCCCGTCGACGTCGTCGCCCGTGGCGACCGGGCCCATGCCCAGCATGCCGTTCTCGGTGTGCAGGGTGACGCCCTGTTCCGCGGTGAGGAAGTTGGAGACGTTGGTCGGCTGGCCGATGCCGAGGTTCACGAAGGCGCCCCCGGGGATGTCGGCGGCGACGATCCGCGCCAGCTCGTCGCGGGTCAGTGCTGCCTCGGTGGAGGTGAATTCGCTCATTATTTCTCTCCTGGGATGGCTACGACGGTGTCCACGTAAATGCCGGGCGTGACGACGTTCTCGGGGTCGATCGCGCCGGTTTCGACGACCTCGTCCACCTGGACGATGGCCTGCTTCGCGGCGGCGGCCATGATCGGACCGAAATTGCGGGCGGTCTTGCGGTAGGTCAGGTTGCCCAGGCCGTCGGAGCGCAGCGCCTTGATCAGCGCGACGTCCCCGCGGATCGGCGACTCCAGGACGTAGCCCTTGCCGTCGATGACGCGGGTTTCCTTGCCCTCGGCCAGCATGGTCCCGTAGCCGGTCGGCGTGAAGAAGCCGCCGATTCCGGCCCCCGCGGCGCGGATGCGCTCGGCGAGGTTGCCCTGCGGGACCAGTTCCAGCTCGATCTCCCCGGCGCGGTAGGCCGTGTCGAAGTGCCAGGAATCGGACTGCCGCGGGAACGAGCAGATGATCTTCCCGACGCGGCGTTCCTTGATCAACAGGGCCAGCCCGGCGTCGGCCTGTCCGGCGTTGTTGTTGACGACGGTCAGGCCGCTCGCGCCGCAGTCCAGCAGCGCGTCGATGAGTTCCATCGGCTGGCCGGCGTTGCCGAACCCGCCGATCAGTACGGTTGCCCCGTCGTGGATGCCGGCAACGGCGTCCGCGGCGGAAGTGGCGATGCGTGGTGCCATGGGTGGCTCCTGCTTCCTAGTGTGTGGTTCGGGTGGGATCAGCGGTTGGATGCGGTGTTTTCGAGGACGACGGCGAGGCCCTGTCCGACGCCGATGCACAGGCTGGCGACGCCGTAGCGGGCGCCGGACTGCTGCAGGCGGCGGGCCAGCGTCCCGAGCACGCGCAGGCCGGAGGCGCCGAGTGGGTGGCCGATGGCGATCGCGCCTCCCCAGGTGTTGACGATGGCCTCGTCGATGTCCCACTGCCTGATGCAGGCGAGGGACTGGGCGGCAAACGCCTCGTTGAGTTCGACCGCGGCGACGTCGCCCCAGCCGATTCCGGCGCGCTTGAGCGCGAGGTTCGCAGCCTCGACGGGAGCCTCCCCGAAGTACTGCGGCTCGTTCGCGGCGGCCCCGCGGCCGGCGATGCGGGCGAGGGGCTCCAGACCGAGCAGGCCGGACGCCTTCTCGGAACCCAGCCACGCGGCGGAGGCTCCGTCGCTCATGGGGGACGCGTTGCCGGCGGTGACGGTGGCGTGCTCGCCGGTGCGGAAGACCGTGCGCAGGCCGCCGAGGGTCTCGGCGGTGGAGTCGGCGCGGACCGTCTCGTCGCGGGCGAGCTCGATGCCGCGCTTGGAGTTCGGCGGCACCGGGACCACGAGGTCCGCGTACTTGCCTTCGCCCCAGGCCTTGGCGGCCAACTGGTGGGAGTTGGCGGCGAACCCGTCCTGCTCCTCGCGGGAGATGCCGTGCTTCTCCCGCAACTGCTCCGTGGCCTCACCGAGGGAGACCGTCCATTCGGCGGGCATCTGCGGGTTCACGAGGCGCCAGCCGAGCGTCGTGTTGGCCAGTTCGAGGTTGCTCATGGGGAAGGGGCGCTCGGTCTTGGGCAGGACCCACGGCGCGCGGCTCATGGACTCGACGCCGCCGATGAGCATCAGGTCGGCCTCGCCGACCTCGATCTGCCGGGAGGCCATCATGGCGGCGTCCAGCGAGGAACCGCAGAGGCGGTTGACCGTGGTCCCCGGGAGCGACGTTGGGAGTCCGGCGAGCAGCGTGGCCATGCGGGCCACGTTGCGGTTCTCCTCGCCGGCGCCGTTCGCGTTGCCGAACACCACCTCGTCGATCGTTCCGGCGTCGAGGCCGGGCGCGCGCTTCACGATTTCGCGGACCACGTGGGCCGCGAGGTCGTCCGGGCGGTGGCCGGCGAGCGATCCGCCGATCTTTCCGAAGGGCGTGCGTACGGCGTCGTACACATAGGCCTGCTGCATGAACTTCTCCTGCTCCGTGGCGTAAAAGTGCACTATATGAACTTCTGTGCGTCCAATGAACTTTACCAGCGCGGTCCGGAGGCGACAAGGGCCCTTCCGGCATCCGTGTCGGGATACATGCGGGAATGGGCGCGGCTTTCCTACATGTATCCCGACACGGATGGGGGCTGGCGGGCAGGGTGTTCGGGTAGCGTCGAAAGCAGCATCCGTAGATGGAGGAACAAGTGGCAGAACACGTCATCGCGGCGGCCGGCGACGGACTCGGCGTCATCACGCTGAACCGGCCGGAGAAGATCAACGCGCTCACCCGCGAGATGGTCGCCGACATCGACGCGGCCTTCGAGGCGTGGCGGGCGGATCCGGCGATCGGGATCGTGGTCCTCCGCGGGGCCGGCGAGCGCGGATTCTGCGCAGGCGGCGACATCAAGGGCTTCTACGAATCGATCCGGTCCAACCGCCACCAGGACTTCCTCGACTTCCTGTCCGAGGAGTTCGAGGTGGACCGCAAGATCGCCACCTACCCCAAGCCGGTGGTCGCCCTGATGGACGGCCTGTGCATGGGCGGCGGGGTGGGCCTCGCCGGCCACGCCGCGGTCCGGATCGTGACGCCGCGCTCGAGGATCGGCATGCCGGAAACCCGCATCGGCTACTCCCCCGACGTCGGCGGCACCCACCTCCTCGGCCGGGCGCCCGGCCGCCTCGGGGAGCACTTCGGACTGACCGCCGCCGAGATGGGCGCCGGCGACGCCATCCTGGCCGGCTTCGCCGACTTCTGCGTCGCCGTGGACACGCTCGACGACGTCGTGGCCACCCTCCCGGACCTCGCGGGGCTCTCCGCGGCGGACGTCGGGGCCGCGCTCGAGGTGCTCCACGCCTCGCCGGCGCCCGCCGCCACCTTGGCCATCGCAGCGGACCGGCCGTGGATCGACGCGGCGTATGCGGCCGAGACGGTGGACGCGATCCTGGACCGCCTCGACGAGCTCCCCCATGCCGGCGCCGCCCGGGCCGCCGCCTCCATCAGGGCAAACTCCCCGCTCGCCACGGAGGCCGCGCTTCAGGCGATCCGCGCCGCCCGCGCCGATGACCACCTGGAAGAGGCCATGCGGCGCGAGCACCGGGTCGCCGCCTACCTGATGGCCCACCCGGACCTGCCGGAGGGCATCCGTGCGCAGGTCATCGACAAGGACCGCAATCCCGCCTGGTCGCCGGAGACCGCGGCCGGGGTCGACACCGCTGCGGTCGCCGCCATCATGCCGCACCCGGCGTAGGCCCCGGCCGTGGCCAACTCCCCGTCCGGAGACGCGATGTTGGACCGGCTGGTCCGCATCCTCGACGCGTTCGGCCCGGACCTGCGGTCGCTGACCGTCGGCGCACTGGCCCGCCGGGCGAACGTTCCCCGCGCCACCGCCTATCGGCTGGTCGAGGACCTGGTCGCGCACGGGCTCCTGGCCCGCGGCGCGAACGGCGAGATCCGGCTCGGCGTGAGGTTGTGGGAAATCGCCAACCGCTCCTCGGCCACCCGCGACCTGCGGCAGGTGGCCCTGCCGTTCATGGAGGACGTCAACCAACTGGTCCGCCAGAACACGCAGCTGGCCGTGCTCCACGAGGACGAGGTGCTCATCGTCGAACGCCTGTCCCGGCCGGATTCCGTGGTCAACCAGGCACACGTCGCCGGGCGCATGCCGGTCCACCTCACGTCGATGGGGATGGCGTTGCTGGCCTTCTCGTCGGGGCCAGTGCTGGAGGGGTACCTCGAACGGCATGCAGCGGCGGTCGCCGAGCGGCACGCGGACATCCGTCGCGAGCTCGCGCACATCAGGCTCCGGGGTTACGCGACCTTCGACGGCTTCATCGACGAGGAAACAACCGGCGCGGCCGTCCCGATCCTGGACGCGAGGGGACGGGCGGCGGCGGCGTTGGCCATCGTGGTTCCACGTGGTTCGGACCAGCTCCCGGCGGCGGTCATGGCCTTGCGGACGGCGGCCCGGGGCATTGCGCGCGGACTCGACGCGGGTGCCGAAAAGTAAAGACGGGATGTGCGCTGGTCACACTTTGCGGCGAAATGCCCCACGCTCTGGGGGTCTGGCGGCAACATGCTGTTCGACGGCGAGGACATCACCTCGGCGCCGGAGAAACGAATGATCGAATTGCGCGGGTCCCCCGATTGGCATGGCTCCGAAGGATCCGACCTCCAAGCTGAATCCGATGTCGCTGATCGGGTTCCAAGTGCGCGAGACCCTGCGCGCCAACGGGCTGCCGCCCGGTCACGTACCTGTTCATCACCCACGACCTCGCCGTGGTGCGGCAGATAGCGGACCACGTGTGCGTGATGGAGAAGGGCAAGCTGGTGGAGGTCGGGACCACGGACGACGTCTTCGACAATCCACAAACGTCCTACACGCGGGCGCTTCTGGACGCCATCCCGGGCGCAGGGCTGATGCTGCCCCCTGCGGTCGCCTAAGGCCGTTGCCGGCCCCGGGAGCCGCGGCTCCCGGGGCCGGCCGCGTCCCTACTTCGCGTCCCGGACGACCGAGGTGATGGCCTGCTCCGGGCGGTGCCCCTTCTTCGCGAGCTGAATCTGCTCGTAGACGTGGTGGCGCAGCTCGGTGAAGCGCGCCGCGGAGCGGGTCTCGAGCTGGTCGCGCTCCGCCGGCAGGTCGATTTCGATGTCCTCCTGCACCACGGTCGGCGAGGAGGACAGGATGATGACCCGTTCACCGAGGTACACGGACTCGTCGATGTCGTGGGTGACGAACAGGACGGTCATGCCCAGGTCCTTCCACAAACGGCGGACCAGGTCCTCCAGGTCCGCGCGGGTCTGCGCGTCCACGGCCGCGAACGGCTCGTCCATGAGCAGGACCTCGGGCTGGTAGGCGACGGCGCGGGCGATCGCCACGCGCTGCTGCATCCCGCCGGAGAGCTGCCACGGGTAGGACTTGGGGACGTGGTCCAACCCCACGGCCTCCAGCGCCTCGGCGACCCGGCGGGCACGCTCGGCCTTGGGGACCCCGGCGTTCTTCAGCGGCAGTTCGACGTTGGCGGCCACCCGCAGCCAGGGGAAGAGCGAGCGCCCGTACTCCTGGAACACCACCGCCATCTTCTTCGGCGGACCGGTGACCTTCTGCCCGTCCAGCAGCACCTCCCCCTCGGTGGCGCCGAGCAGGCCGGCGATGCACTTGAGCAGCGTGGTCTTGCCGGACCCGGACGGTCCGACCAGACAGGCCAGCTCTCCGCGTCCCAGATCGAACGTCAGGTTCCGGACGGCCTCGATGTCGCCGCCGTCGGTCTTGTAGACCTTCTTCAGGTTCCGGACCGAGAGCAACGCCGTCCCGGCGGGCATGGTGCGTCCCGACGGCGCAGGCGTCGCCGACGCTCCCGAGGGCTGGGCGATGTGGTCCGGCTGCGGTTTCTGGGTCTCAGGCTGCATTTTCTACCTCTTTCAGTCCGTGGTACCAGCGCAGGACGCGCCGTTCGGCCCACTGGAAGATGAACGACATGACGACGCCGATCAGTCCGAGCACGATGATGCCGGACCACATTTCGGGGATCGCGAAGGAACGTTGGAACTGCACGATGGTGAATCCGAGCCCCGAGGAGGAGGCGAACATCTCCGAGATCACCATCAGGATCAACCCGATGGACAGGCACTGCCGGATGCCGGCCATGATGGTCGGCATCGCCGAGGGCAGCACCTGGTAGCGGATGCGGGAGAATCCGCTGATGCCGTAGGAGCGGGTCGTCTCGTTCTGCACCGGATCGATCGAGCGCACTCCCTCGATCGTGTTCAGCAGCACCGGCCACACCGCCCCGGAGACGATGACCGCGACCTTCATCGAGTCGTTGACCCCGATCAGCAGCATCAGCACCGGAATCAACACCGGCGGCGGCAACGCGCGGAAGAACTCGAAGACCGGTTCCGTGATCGCGCGCAGCGTCCGGTTCAACCCGACCAGCAACCCCACGACCACACCCAGGACGATGGCGAGCAGGACGCCGACCACGAGCCGGCCCAGGCTGGGCACCACGTCCGAGACGATCCTGCCCTGGAACCACGTCGGACCGAAGGTTTCCACGAGCTGCGGCGGGGTGGGAACGAAGAAGTTCGGCTCCCCCGAGGTCCCGGCCCACCACAGCGCGAGCAGCAGAACCGGAAGGGCGAGGACATAACCGATGGACTTGAGCGTTTTCATGCGATGACCTCCCCGCGGACGGACGGGTGCCAGCCCAGCACCCGCTTCTCGACCACGCGCATGCCCGAGTTGATCAGCACCCCGAGCAAGCCCGTGGCGAGGATCAGCGCGTACATCCCCGAGATCGCTCCGCCGGACTGGGCCAGGGCGATCTCATGTCCCAGCCCGGGGGAACCGATGATCAGTTCGGCGGTGATCGCCAGGATCAGCGCGACGGCCGCCCCGAGCCGGACACCGGTCATCAGGTACGGCAGCACGGTCGGAAAGACGACGTCCTTGATCCGCTGCCAGCGGGTGAAGCCGTAGGACTGCGCGGTCTGCATGGCGACGTTGTCGACGTCCGCGACCCCGTAGAGGACCTGGATGAGGACCTGCCAGAAGCACGCGTAGACGATCAGCATCAGCGATGACTCGATCTTCACCCCGTACAGCAGCACGGCCAACGGAATCAGGGCAACCGACGGGATCGGCCGCAGGAACTCGATGGAGGAGTTGGTGAAGCGCCGCAGGAACGGCGACATCCCGATCACCAGTCCCAGCACCAGGGCCAGGGCGACCGCCATCGCCAGGCCGAGGGACCAGGCCAACAGGGTCTCGCCCACGGCCACCCAGAAGGCGGTGAGCCCGAAGTCGAGCACCAGCGCCACGATCACCTCCGACGCCGGCGGCAGGTACCTCGCCTCCACGACGCCGAGCGCCGGCAGGAGTTCCCACACCCCCAGGAAGACCACCACACCCGCCAGGCCGAGCAGCCATTTCGGCAGGGCCTTGGCCGGTCCCGCCTTCTTCCCGGCGCTCTGCCGCGCCGGCGCTTCCAGGGCGTGGGTCATGGCAGCAGCGCGTCGAGGTCGGGCGCCTCTTCCAGCGTCCCGTACTTCACGGCGGCGTCGCCGAGCTTCTGCGCCGCCTCGCGGCTCATCTCGACCTGGTAGCGGGGCAGCACGATCTCGGCACGGGTCGCCTCGTCGATCTTCGTGTAGGTGCCGACGATGTCGCGGACCTTGTCCGGGTTCTCCTGCGCGAACTCCAGTGACTTGTTCATGGCGCGCTGGAACTTCTCGGTCAGTTCCGGATCCTCGTCGAAGGTCGTCTGGCTGGTGAAGTAGGCGGCGATGTCCAGGTTCGGATCGAAGTCGGTGAAGTTCGCGCTGATGACCTTGGCCCCGTCGCCGACCGCCTGGCTCAGGAACGGGTCGAGGATCCAGGCCGCGTCCACGACGCCGTTCTCCAGCGCCGCCGGAGCGTCCGGGAAGCCGACCTCGACGAATTCGACGCCGTCCGGGTCCCCGCCGTCCTCCTCGACCACGGTCTTAATGGTCGTGTCTCCGATGTTGGAGAGGTTGTTCACCGATACCTTCTTGCCTGCCAAGTCCTTCGGCGAGGCGATGTCGGAATCGGCACCCACCACGACGGCGCCGAAGTCCTCCTGCGTTCCGGTGGTGGTGGCGCCGTTGGCGACGATCTTCATGTTCAGGCCCTTGTCGTTGGCGACCATGAGCGAGATGAGGTTCGAAAACGCGAAGTCGTAGCTGCCGGACTGGATGCCCGGGACGATGGCGGCACCGCCGGTCGCCGTCTGGATGTCCAGTTTCAGGCCCTCCTCGGCGAAGATCCCCTCGGCCTCCCCCAGCCAGATCGGGGCGGTGTCGACGATGGGGATGACACCCACCGTGACCGTCGTCAGATCGCCGGCTCCCGTGGACTCGCCGCCGCCGTCGGAACCGCTCGGGGATCCTCCCCCGCATGCGGCCAGCGCCAATACCGTAGCGGCCAATGCCGCGGACTTCGTGAGCTTTTTCATGGTTGACTTCCTTGTCGTGCATGGTGAACGGGTGTTGGCTGATGGGTCAAAGGTAGTGCGGTCCGGTGTGATTCAGAACACCGGACCGGTCTCGTTTCGAACATACGCTAGCCGTTGAATTGCCGCCTGACTTCGATCTTGCGAATTTTCCCGGATGCCGTGCGCGGCAGTTCATCGACGAACCGCACGGATTTGGGGATCTTGTATCTCGCCAGCCGCCCCTCCAGATGCGCGCGGATTTCCTGCTCCGACGGTTCCCGCCCCTCGGCGGGAACCACTACCGCCAGCGGAACCTCGCCCCAAGTGTCGTCCGGCGCCCCGACCACGGCGACCGCCGCGACCGAATCGAGTTCCATGACCAACTGCTCCACCTCGGCCGGGTAGATGTTTTCGCCGCCCGAAATGATCATGTCCTTGAGCCGGTCGGAAATGTAGAGGAAGCCTTCGTCGTCGACGTAGCCCATGTCGCCGGACTTGAACCATCCGCCTTCCGCAAAGGCCTCAGCGGTCGCCTCGGACCGGTTCCAGTAGCCGGGGACGACGTTGGGTCCCGAGACCAGGATCTCCCCCACGGCGCCTGCCGGCACGTCCGTACCCAGCGGATCCACGATCCGAATGTCGGTGAAGAAGTGCGGCAGTCCGGCCGATCCCGCCTTTCCGCGCGAACGTTCCGGCTGCAGGGACGTGGCGCCAGGAGCGGTCTCCGTCATTCCGTAGCCGCCCGAGAAGGACAGGCCCCGCTCCTCGTAGGCGTCAAGGACCCGCGCCGGAACGGCCGACCCGCCGCAGGTGAGCTTCGCCAGCGACGTCAGGTCCGCGCCGGCCCACGCCGGATGCTCGGCGAGCATCTGGAACGTGGTCGGGACTCCGGACAGCGATGTGACGCCGTGCCGCTCGATCGCCGCCAGCGCCGCTCCGGGATCGAAGCGGTCCTGCAGCACGAGCGTCCCGCCCTTGAGCAGCGTGGGCAGCGCCCCCATGCCGAGCGACGCCACGTGGAACATCGGCGCGATCATGAGCGCCACCTCGCGGCCGGTCACGTCGTAGTCGACCAGGACGTTGATGGCGTTCCACGTCAGGTTCCCGTGGGTCAGCACGGCCCCCTTGGGCTTGCCGGTGGTCCCCGAGGTGTAGAGGATGATCGCCGGGTCCTCCATGGCCACCGGGACATCCGGGTGCGCGTCGGCGCCGAGGGCCACCAACTCCTCGAACGGGCTCGATGGGCCGCCCACGCTCCAGCGGCGCGACACCGGGGCGCCCCCGACGCTGGCGGCGGCCAAGTCGTCGAACTCGGCGGCGTGGATGAGCATGCCGCTGCCGGAGTCCTCCAGTGCGTAGGTCAGCTCGCGTGGAGCCAGCCGCGTGTTCAACGGCACGAAAACGGCGCCGAGGAGGCCGCAGGCGAACAGCGTTTCGAGGAAGGCCGGGTGGTTGTTGCCCAGGTAGGCGACCCGGCTCCCGCGTTCCGCCCCGGCGTCGGCCAGCGCGTTGGCCAACCGGTCGATTCGGCCGGCCATCTCGGCGTAGCCGAGCGACCCGTCGGCTGATACGACCGCGATCCCCTGTGCGGACTTGACGCGGCGCTTGTGGATCCACGCGCCGATTCCGTTGTTGAGCACTCCGCGCCTCCGTTCCTCCGCGTCGCGGCTACTTGACCAGGATCGATTCGACGTCCGGCGCCTTGTCCACGAAACCGTATTTGAGCATCAGTTCGCCCATGGCGTTCATCTCCTCCGTGCGGATCTCAGCCGCGAACTCCTCCATGTTGATCTTCTGGGCCGCTTCTTCTTCGATCTTGAGGAAGCCCGCAACCGAGGTCTTCACGCCTTCGGCGTCGGCCTCCGCCGCTTCGAGGGTCTCGGCAAGGGCCGCCTGGAAGTCGGACACGGTCTGGGCATTCTCCTCGGCGTAGGCGCCCGAGGTGAACGCGACCATGGTCGGCAGTCCGGGGACGACGTCCTGGTAGTTGTATCCGAGCAACTCGTTCTCCCCGTCCGCCAGCGCGTTGGCCAGGAAGGGCTCCGGCAGCCAGGCCGCGTCGATGTTGCCGCGTTCGAGCTGCGCCGGCTGGTCCGGGAAGCTGATCTCGCTGAACTTGACGGCCGTCGCATCGGCTCCGTCCTGGGCGGCGGCCTCCATGATGGTGAGGTCGCCCTGGGTGTTCACCGCGTTCACGGCCACGGTCTTGCCGGCAAGGTCCTTCCAGCCTGCGATGCCCGAGTCCTTGCGCACCACGACGCCGGTGATGTCATCACCCTCGGCCTTGGAATTGGAGTAACCGGAGACGATCTTCATGTCCAGCCCCTTGTCCGCCGCGACGAGCACCGAGAGCGGGTTGCCGATGGCGAAGTTCATGGTGCCCGTGGAAACTGCCGGGAGCATGGCCGCCCCGCCCTGCCCGGTCTGGAAGTCGATCTCCAATCCATGCTCCTCGAAGATTCCCTCGTCGATGCCGTACTGCACCGCGGCGGACGGGGCGATGGACAGCACGCCGACACTGACCTTGGTCAACTCGCCATTCGCGTCGTCCCCGTCCCCGCCGCCGCTCCCGGAGGGCGAGCCCTGCCCGCAGCCGGTCAGCGCCAGGGCCACGACCGCTGCGCCCGCGAACATCGTGCCGAAGTGATTCCTCATGACTTGCTCCTTGTGTCCGGCGGGATTGGCAACCCCGGCCCGTTGGTTGATGTGATCCGCATCACGCCCGAATCGAATGTAAGTTCAATAGTTGAGAAAATCAAGACTTTTACGTCGATTGTGACAATCTTTTGACCGTCGGGGAGCGCGCTGCGGCTCGGTAGGCGTAGATGGCGAGTTAGGCGTAGAAGCGGTAGATCCCGCGTGAGACCACTGACGGCTTGGCGGCGCCCTCGACCTCGACGACTTGGTCGACGGCAATCTGGTAGCCGCCCTTGACCTCCTCGACCGCGGCGATGGTCGCCTTCATCCGGACCTGCGACCCGACGGGAACCGGCGCCGGAAAGCGAACCTTCTCCAGCCCGTAGTTGACCTTCGTCTTGACCCCGGACACCTGGAAGAGTTCGGTCCAGAACGCGATCTGCAGGGAAAGTGTCAGGTAGCCGTGGGCGATGGGTCCCCCGAACGGCCCCTCCTTGGCCTTCTCGGGGTCGGTGTGGATCCACTGGTGGTCGTCTGCCGCGTCGGCGAACGTGTTGACCTGTTCCTGGGTGATCGTGCGGTATTCGCTGTAGCCGAGATCGGTTCCGGCGGCGTTGGCGAGTTCCTCGTAGCTGATGACGGTCTGGCCCATGACGGGTTCCTCCTGTGGTGTTGGGTCGGTGGGAAAATCCAGGGTGTGCGGCCTAGGTGAAGGCGCCGACGCCGGTGACGGCGCGCCCGACGACGAGCGCGCAAATCTCGTGTGTGCCCTCGTAGGAGTAAATGGCCTCGGCGTCCGCGTGGAAGCGGGCGACGTCGTACTCGAGCAGAATGCCGTTGCCGCCGACGACCTCGCGTGCGAGCGCCGCCGTTTCCCGCAGGCTCTGCGCGGTGAACATCTTGGCCAGCGCGGAGTTCTCGTCCCGGTAGACCCCGGCCTCCTGCTGCTGGGTCTGCCGGACCACCATGCCGAGGCAGGCGGTCACGTTGGCCAGCATGCGGGCCAGCTTCTCCTGGATGAGCTGAAATCCGGCCAGGGGGCGTCCGAACTGCTCGCGCGTGGTGACATAGCGCAGGGCGGCTTCGTAGGCCCCGGCGGCCACGCCGGTGGCGATCCAGGCGACGTCCGAGCGCATGTTGCGCAGGCACGCGGCAACGTCCTTGAAGGAGTTGATGTTCGCGAGCCGCGCGGAAGCGGGCACCCTGACGCCATCGAACGTGATGTCGGCGTTTTGCATGATGCGCAGGGACGTCTTGCCGTGCATTTTCTCGATGGCCACACCGGGCGCACCGGCGGGAACCAGGAAACACTTGACCTGCGAGTCGGCCTCGTCGCGCGCGAACACGGCCAGCACGTCCGCGGTGGCGGCCCCGCCGATCCAGCGTTTGGCGCCGTCGATGACCCACGAGCCGCCGTCCTCGTCCGCCTCGAAGCGCGCGCGGGTCCGCAGCCCGCCGGCGATGTCGGAACCGTGCTCCGGCTCGGTCAGCGCGAAAACACCCGTGAGCCCGAAGGAGCGGATCAGCGGATCGAGCTCCGCGGCCTGCCCGGGGCTTCCGCCGAGGTTGACCGTGGTGCGGAACAAACCCGACTGCGCGTTGTAGAGCGTGGCCATGGACGCATCGGTGCGGCCCAGCTCGAAGTTGCGAAATCCGCCGTAGAGCGCCGAGGGGCGCCCGCCCTCCGCGCGGACCTCGGCCGGGTCCATGAGGTCCAGGTCGATCAGCGGCTTCAGCGTGTGGAACGGGAACTCGCCCCGTTCCCAGCTCTCGGCGAGCACGGGGCGGACGTCGCGGTCCAGGACCCCGCGGAGGCGCCCGAGCGCGGACAGTTCCCCGGGGGTGAGCAGCTCGGAGAAGCCGTAGCGGTCGCTCGGGTAGAAACCGGTCACCGCTGTCCCAGCCCCAGGAGGGCCGCCGCGTTGCCCTTGAGGATCCCCGGACGGACCTCGTCCCTCAGCGGCAGGGCCTCGAACGCGGACAGCCACTTCTCGGGGGTGATGAGGGGGAAGTCGGTGCCGAAGAGGAGCTTGCGCGAAAGGACGTTGTTTCCCAGCCGCACCAGCGACTCGGGGAAGTACTTAGGGCTCCAGCCGGAGAGGTCGATGAACACATTGGCCTTGTGCGTGGCGATCGAATTGGCCTCCTCCTGCCAGGGGACGGAGGGGTGCGCCATGATGATCGTCAGTCCCGGGTGCTCCGCGGCGACGTCGTCCAGCAGCAGCGGGTTGGAATAGCGCAGCTTGATGCCCCTCCCGCCCGGAAGCCCCGCGCCCATCCCGTTCTGTCCGGTGTGGAAGACGCACGGCAGACCGAGCCCCTCCAGCACGTCCCACAACGGGGTGAACTGGGCGGCCGAGGGGTCGAAGCCCTGCAGCGACGGATGGAACTTGAAGCCGCGCACGCCGAGCTCGCCTGCCTGGCGGCGGGCCTCGGCGATCGCTTCCTCGCCGGTCCGGGGATCGACGGTTCCGAAAGGGATGAGGACGTCGTTGTGGCGGGCTGCCCCGGCGACGAGGTCGTCGATGGAGTTCGGCAGGTGCCCGAACGCCGTCCGCGCGTCCACTGTGAACACGACCGCCGCCATGTTCAGCCCGCGGTAGATCCCGGCGATCCGGTCCATGGAGGGCGTGCGCTCCTCGGCCTTGAAGTACTTGGCCGACGCGTCGAAAAGGTCCTGCGGCATGGCCTGGTGCCCGTGCCCGTCGACCTCAAGATGGACGTGCATGTCGATCGCCGAGACCGCCTCGACGTCGATGGCCGATTCGTAGCGCATGACCGCCACCCCTACTTGCCGGCTTGCTCGGGGCGCAGCTCGGCGGGAAGCTCGGGAAAGTCCTCGCCAACGGTCTGCAGGTTCCCGGAAAACGGGAAGCCCGCCCGCAGCGATTCGTAGTCCCAGCCGCCGTCACGGAGTTCGCTGGCGATGGCCTCCGGGTGGCTCCAGAGCTGCAGCCGGTCGCCACCGACGCCGATGGCCTGGCCGGTGATGCCCGCCGCCTCGTCCGAGGCGAGGTAGGCGACGAGACCGGAAACGTCGTCGGCCGTCCCGAAACCGAGGTCCTTGCGGAAGAAGGCGGGCATCGGCTCGCCGTTGTCCTCGGCCTCGACCGCCTTGGCGAAGAACGGGACGGAGCGGGTCATGTCCGTCACGGCGACCGGAATGACGACGTTCGCGGTGACTCCGGCGCGCTTCATCTCCAGCGCCCAGGTGCGCACCATGCCGACGATGCCGGCCTTGGCGGCGGCGTAGTTCGTCTGGCCGAAGTTTCCGCGCTGGCCCGTGGGCGAGCCGATCGCGATGATCCGCCCCGCCACACCGTACTCCTTGAAATGGCCGAAGGCCTCGCGGACGCAGGTGAACGTGCCCCGGAGGTGGACGTTCACCACGAGGTCGAAATCCTCGTCGCTCATCTTCAGCAACGACTTGTCGCGCAGCACCCCGGCGTTGGTCACCAGGATGTCCAGGCCCCCGAAGTGCTGAATGGCGGCTCCGACGAGCACCCTGGCCGTCTCCGCGCTGCCCACCGGTGCCACGACGGCCACCGCTCGCCCGCCGTCGGCGGCGATGGAGGCGACGGCCGCCTCGGCGACCGCGGCGTCGACGTCGTTCACGACGACGGCCGCTCCCCGACGCGCCAGTTCCCGGGCGTAGGCGAGGCCGAGGCCCCGGCCGCTGCCGGTGACGATCGCCGTTTTTCCTGCGAGTGACATGTTGGCTCCTTTGCCTGCGTCCGCGTATTGCCGAGCGGCGCGCTTCCGTGGGATTCTTATCTCAAATACATGACAACTTATATTCTTGAGAAAGTCAACGAATATTCGACCCGCAGGACGGGTCGGCACCCCGACACGATCGGAGGGCTCATGGCCCCCAGTAATCCGGCCACCACCACCGGCGCCCCGCGCCTCATGGATTCCGACCTGGCCAGGGAGCCGAGCTTCCTCGTGGCGCGCACCCGCTCCCTCGGCTCCGCCCTGGCGAACGGGCGGCTGGCCGCGCTGGACCTTCGGGTCCGCTCCTACTCGGTGCTCTCGCTGGCCTGCGCGGAGCCCGCGCCGACCCAGCGGGAACTCGCGGACTTCCTGTCCCTGGACCCGAGCCAGATCGTGGCACTGGTCGACGCACTGGAACGCCGGGGACTGGTCGGCCGCGAATCCGACCCCTCCGACCGGCGCTCCAAGCTGGTGTCCGCCACCCTCGAGGGACGCGCCGTCTACCGCGAGGCCCGCAAGGCAACCGCGGCCGCCGAGGACGAGGCCCTCGCGGGGCTGGATGCGTCGGAGCGCGAAGTACTCCTGCGGCTACTGGCCAAGGCCGCGTTCGGCGGGGTTCCGCAATCGACATAGGCCCGAGGTCGACATAAATCTCATTGAATGAGACACCCTTGGCGCGGGGCCAGCGGCCGGGCACACACTGGATCCGTACACGACGGAACGCTCCGCCATCGACTTTCGATGGGTCGGCGCATCCGGTTGATCCCCGAAGGAGGCATCCGATGGTCGCGTCCCGCACCGTCGTCAAAACGAAGGTCGGCATCGTCGGCGGCGGGCCCGCCGGGCTCATGCTCAGCCACCTTCTCGCAAAAGCCGGCATCGAGAATCTGGTCGTCGAATCACGCGACCACGAGACCATCCGCAACACCCACCGCGCGGGCATCCTCGAGGCCGGTTCGGTCGCGATGCTTTCCGATTCCGGCGTCGACGGCCGGGTCCTGACCCACGGCGACGAACACGCGGGTATCGACCTCCGCTTCAACGGCGAATCCCACCCGCTCGACTTCAAGGACCTCGTCGACGCGACCGTCACGCTCTACGCGCAGAACGAGGTCTTCGTGGACCTCGCCGCGGCACGCGAACGCGACGGCGGCGACGTCAGGTTCGGAGCCGTCGTCGACGCGGTCTTCGACCTGGAGACCGACACCCCCAAGTTCCACTTCACGGACGAATCCGGCGCCGGGTTCGAGGTCCACTGCGACATCCTCGTGGGCGCCGACGGTTCGCGCAGCTTCTGCCGGCGCGCGGTCCCCGGCACGCAGGACTTCAAGACCGAGTACCCGTTCGCCTGGTTCGGGATCCTCACCGAGGCGCCCAAGAGCTCCCCCGAACTGATCTACGCCAACTCGCCCGACGGTTTCGCCCTCATCTCCCAGCGCAGCGAGACCGTGCAGCGCATGTACTTCCAGTGCGATCCCGAAGAGGACACCGCGGCGTGGTCCGACGACCGGATCTGGGCGGAGCTGCAGAAGCGCGTCGCCGGACCGGACGGGTTCGAACTGAAGACCGGCCCGATCTTCGACAAGACTGTCCTGGCCTTCCGCTCGTTCGTGCGGGAGCCGCTGAGCCACGGGCGGATGTTCCTGGTGGGCGACGCCGGCCACACCGTCCCGCCCACCGGAGCGAAGGGCCTGAACCTCGCCTTCGCCGACGTCCGGGTGTTGTTCGAGGCCATCGACTCCCACTACTCCACGAACAACCCCTCGCTGTTGGAGGGCTACTCCGACCGCGCCCTGAAACGGGTCTGGAAGGCGCAGAACTTCTCCTATTGGATGACCAGCATGCTGCACACGCCGCCGAACGGGGACCCGTTCATGCGCCGGCGGGCACTCGGCGAACTGGAGACGGTCACCAGCTCGCGCTACGGCAGGCAGTACCTCGCGGAGTCCTACACCGGGTGGCCGCACGCGGGCAGGCCCGCCTGAGCGCCCTGCCCACCCGGACATTGGAAAACCGCAACCGCACCACCACAGCGACAACACACCACCGAAAGGAGAGCCTTGTGGGTTCCGAGAAGAACGCCAACGAGTCCTTCGAAAACAGCCACGTGCTCGACCCCGCCGCGACGGCCCTTTCCCAGGAGGCGATCACCCGGGAGATTGAGGACCTCCATTCGGAGTACCGCGAAGGCGTCGCCGCGGGCCAGGCCGAGGAGGTCCAGCCGCGTATCGACTTCGCGCCCTACCGCTCGTCGCTGCTGCGCCATCCCACCAAGTCCCTCCACCACGCCGATCCCGAATCGATCGAGCTGTGGAGCCCCGCCTTCGGCGAGCGCGACGTCCACCCGCTCGAATCGGACCTGACCATCCAGCACAACGGCGAGCCGATCGGCGAGCGCCTGGTGGTCGCCGGACGCGTGCTCGACGGCGACGGCCGCCCCGTGGCCGGCCAGCTCGTTGAGGTTTGGCAGGCCAACGCGGCCGGGCGCTACATCCACAAGCGGGACCAGCACCCCGCGCCGATCGACCCGAACTTCACCGGCGTCGGCCGAGCCATTACCGGACCGAATGGCGAGTACCGGTTCACCACCATCAAGCCCGCCCCGTACCCGTGGAAGAACCACCACAACGCGTGGCGCCCGGCGCACATCCACTTCTCGCTGTTCGGCACGGACTTCACCCAGCGCATGATCACGCAGATGTACTTCCCGGGCGATCCGCTGTTCAGCCTGGACCCGATCTACCAGGCCATCACGGATCCTGCGGCCCGCGAGCGCCTCGTGGCCACCTACGACCACTCGCTGACCAGCCACGAATGGGCCACCGGCTACAACTGGGACATCGTCCTGACCGGCAGCAACCGCACCTGGATGGAAACCGAAGAGGAGGAGCACTAAATGGCTCAGGCACCCGGACTCAAGCTGACGCCCACGCCGGGCCAGACGATCGGCCCGTTCTACGGCTACGCGTTGCCCTTCGCCGACGGACACAAGCTCGTCGACCGCGCCCACCCCGGCGCCATCCGGCTACACGGCGTCGTCACCGACGGTAAGGGAGCGCCGATCCCCGACGCGCTGCTGGAGATCTGGCAGGCGGACGAGGACGGAAACGTCGTCCAGCGCGAGGGCTCCCTGATCCGCGACGGGCACACCTTCACCGGCTGGGGACGCGCCGCCGTGGACAACGTGGGCCGCTACACCTTCGACACCGTCAATCCGGGCGCGACCGAGGACGGCAAGGCCCCGTTCATCATGCTCACGGTGTTCGCCCGCGGCCTGCTGAACCGCCTGTTCACCCGGATCTACCTGCCGGAGGACACCGCGGCCCTGGCCGCCGACCCGCTGCTCGCCTCGCTGGACGCGGACCGCCGCAGTACGCTGGTGGCCACCCGCGAACCCAACGGGGACCTCCGCTTCGACGTCGGCCTGCAGGGCGACGGCGAGACGGTCTTCCTCGAGTACCCGCGCGGCGCCTGACCGCGAACAACAACCCCTGGGAGCACGAATGACCGATGCGGACCACGGCCTGCTGTCCCCCGCGTGGGCGGGAACCCCCGTCGCCGCGGCCACGGGCGACGCCGCGCTGGTCCAGGCGATGCTCGACGTCGAGGCGGCCTGGGTCGCGGTGCTGGCCGACGCCGGGCACTGCGGCCAGCCGGACGCCGACGCGCTCGACGCGGCGGCCGACGCCTCGCTCTACGACCTGCCGTCCATCGCGGCGCGCGGACGCGACGGCGGCAACCCGCTGATCCCGCTGCTCGCGGACCTGCGCCGCGAGTTGGGCAGCCAGGGGGCTCCGGCGTCGGCCGCCGCCGCAGTGCACCGCGGGGCCACCAGCCAGGACATCGTCGACACCGCGCTGATGCTGCTCGCCGTCCGGTCCGGAGCGATCATCCGCGCCGACCTCGCCCGCGCCGCCGACGCGTTGGAGGCCCTCGCCGCCCGGCACGCGGACACGCTCTGCGTCGCCCGCTCGCTCACCCAGCACGCGCTACCGACGACGTTCGGCCTGCGGGCCGCGAACTGGCTCTCCGGCGTCGTGCTCGCGGGCCGGCGCCTGGACGAGGCGCTGGACGCGGCCCCGCTGCAGTGGGGCGGCGCCGTCGGCACACTGGCTTCGCTGACCGACGCCGTCGGCCCGGATCCCGCGGAGGGCGCCGGCGTCGCCGACCTGACCGCGGCGCTGGCAGCCCGACTGGGCCTGGCCGATCCCGGGGCCCCCTGGCACACCAACCGGTTGCCGGTCACGGGACTCGGCGCGGCGCTGGCGGACGTCGCCGCCGCGGCCGGCAAGGTCGCCGCGGACGTGCTGGTGCTGGCGCGCCCCGAGGTGGGCGAGGTCGCCGAACCCGTCGCCGAGGGCAAGGGCGGCTCGTCGGCCATGCCACAGAAACGCAACCCGGTGCTGTCGGTCCTCTTGCGCAGCGCCGCCCTCGCCGCGCCGAACCACGCGGCGCAGCTCTTCCTCGCAGCCGGAACCGCGGTGGACGAGCGGCCCGACGGCGCCTGGCACAGCGAGTGGCCCGCCCTGCGGGAACTGTTGCGCCTGGCCGGCGGCGCCGCGGAGAAGCTCGCCGAGCTGGCGTCCGGCCTCACGGTGGACCCCGAGGCCATGGCCCGGAACGCGGCGATGGGCGGGGACCTGCTGGTGAGCGAGCGCATCGTGTCCCGGTTCGCCCCGCTGGTAGACGGCGGCAAGGCGGAGGTCCAGGCCCTGGTCAAACGCTCGCTGGAGGAGGGCACCGCGTTGCGTCATCTTCTGCGCTCGGCCGTCCCCGCCGATAGGCTCTCGGACAGTGAACTCGCCGAGGCGCTGGATCCGTCCGGCTACCTCGGCCAGGCCCGCACGTTCATCGACCGCGCCGCGGCCGGAAACGCCGCGTGGCAAGACCCCCGGAAGGAACCATGACCGAACCGCAGCTGACCGCGACCGCCCTCAACCACTCCGCCGAGGACCTGGCGGGCAAGCCCACCCTGGTGCTCGGCCCCTCACTCGGCACCGGAGCCGTGGCCCTGTGGGGACCGGCCGTGCCGTACCTCACCGAACACTTCCGGCTCGTTGCCTGGGACCTCCCCGGGCACGGCGCCAGCGCGCCCTCGACCGAGCCGTTCACGATGGGCGAGCTCGCGGCCGCCGTCGTCACGCTGGTGAAGGGGCTCGAGGAGGACGGCCGGCTCGATGCGGCGCTACCCGTCTTCTACGCCGGGGTCTCCGTGGGCGGAGCCACCGGAATCCAGCTGGGGCACGACTACCCCGGGCTGTTCAGCGCGCTCGCGATCGTGTGCTCGGCGGCCAAGATCGGCACGCCCGAGGCGTGGACCGAACGCGCCGAGCTGGTGGCCAAGGCCGGCACCCCGACAATGGTCGCCGGATCCGCGGAACGCTGGTTCGCCCCCGGGTTCATCGACGGCAACCCCGAGGTCACCACGGCCCTGCTGCACACCCTGCAGGAGGCCGACCGCTTCGCCTACGCCCACGCCTGCGGCGCCCTCGCCGGCTTCGACCTGCGCCCCGAACTCGGGAACATCACCGATCCGCTGCTCGCGGTCGCCGGCGCGCACGACGCCGTGTGCCCGCCCGCCGACGCCGAGGCCCTGGCCGCCGGCGTCGCGAAAGGACGCTCCGCCGTCGTGCAGTCCGCCGCGCATCTGGCCCCCGCCGAGGCTCCGGAGGAGATGTCCCGCCTGCTGGTCGACTTCTACCGCGACGCCGCCGGCGCCTGATTCCGAACCCCCTGGAGGTCCCCATGTCCGCTTCCGCACGCCTGCCCGGCGACCCGTACGACGCCGGAATGGTGGTCCGCCGCGAGGTCCTCGGCGCCGAGCATGTGGACCGCGCCAACGCCAACGCGGACGAGTTCACGGCCGAGTTCCAGGAGATGATCACCCGCTACGCGTGGGGCACGATCTGGACCCGCCCGGGTCTGGACCGCACCACGCGTTCCGCCGTCACGCTGACCGCCATGATCGCCGGCGGCTACTGGGAGGAGTTGGAGATGCACGTGCACGCGGCCCTGCGCAACGGCGTGGCCCCGGAGGAGATCAAGGAGATCTTCCTGCAGTGCGCCATCTACTGCTCGGTCCCGGCGGCGAACGTCGCGTTCAAGATCGGCAAGCAGGTGCTGGCGGAATACGCGGCCGAGACCGGGGAAGAAGCCTAGGGCTGCTCCGGGGCTAGATCGGCGTCACCTTGCCGGTGGCGCGCGCGTTGTAGACCACGGCCGATCCGTCCGCGGTCCGGCGCCGGAACTCGCCCAGCACGGCCAGCGACTCCTCGTGCAGGACGCCGTCGTCGACATCGATTCCCCGGGCGATGAGCTCTCCCTCCCAGTTGGCGGGCACGGGGCCCTCGTCGAAGCCCGTCAACGACTCGACCTCGCGGCTGCCCACCGCGAACTCCACCGCGCGCACGCCGGACCAGATCACGGCGCCGAGGCACATGACGCACGGCTGGGCGTTGATGCTCAGCCTCCGGCGGGCGCCGCCGGCCCCGAGGTCCCAGCCGCCGGTGGCGGTGTGGGCTAACTGCAGCGCGACGACCTCCGCGTGCATCGCGGACAGCCCGGAGTGGAGCACCAGATTGACGCCGGCGGAGACCACCAGCCCGTCCGGCGCCTCCGTGACGACCGCCGCGAACGGCCCGCCGGTGCCCTCTTCGACGTTCCGCAGAGCCAGGCGGTTCGCCGCGCGGATCCGGTCCTCCGGCGTCGGTAGCGCGTCCGGGAGCTCGGCGAGTGCGTCGGCGAGCCACGGGGGCGACTCGAGCACGAAGCCGGTGGGAAGGTGTGCCATGTGAACCTCCGGGTGGTTGGGGCGGAGCCGTCCTCCATCGTCCACCCGCCGGGCCCGCGCGGGCAACCGCCGCCAGGCGTCAGGAGCCGCCGGGCCGGGCCTCCGGCCGCACCGCGCTTCCGGTCACGCGCGGGGTGGTCCCGTGGGTGGTGTCCTTGACCTCCACCCGGCTGGGGGCCGGCACCGCGTCCGTGCCCTTGGCCGCGCCCGCGCGCCGTGCGGCACCCCAGTCCGCCACGGCGTCGTCGTACGCCTCCATCGGCTCCAGCCAGGGGGTCGGCGCGTGCTCGCCGAAATGATCGGCGTCGGCCTCCTCCCAATCCAGGCGCCAGCCCCGCGGCGGATCGACCAGGAGTTCGCCCGGGCGCAGCCAGTTGTAGATGGCTGCGTAGCTGCGCGTGGTGAGGTGGTCCACCCGGCGCCGCAGCATCCGCTGGTTCAGCCGCCCGGGCTCCGTGACTCCCATCGACGCCAGGATCTGCGTTGCCTCCCGCACGGTGAGCTTCTGGTAGTTGTGCACGCGGTTGCCCTTGTCCTCGACGTCGAGGGCGCGCACCAGGCGCGGATCCTGCGTGGCGACGCCCACCGGACACGCGTTGGTGTGGCACTTCTGGGCCTGGATGCAGCCGGTCGCCATCATCATGGCCCGCGCGCTCATCGTGAAGTCGGCCCCCTGGATGAGCCGCTTGACGATGTCGCTGCCGGTGGCGACCTTCCCGGCGGCGCCGATCCTGATCCGGTCCCTTAGACCGCACCCGACCAGGGCGTTGTGGACCACCATGAGCCCCTCGGTCAGGGGCGTCCCCACGTGGTCCTCGTACTCCAGCGGCGCCGCTCCCGTGCCGCCCTCCGAGCCGTCCACGATGATGTAGTCCGGCGCGACGCCGGTTTCCAGCATGGCCTTGCACATCGCCAGCACGTCCGTCCGCGACCCGACGCAGAACTTGTAGCCGATCGGCTTGCCGCCCGAGAGCCGGCGCAGCTCCGCGACGAAGCCCATGAGTTCGCGGGGCGTGCCGAACGCCGGGTGCGACGCCGGGGAGATGCAGTCCCGGCCGAGCGGCACCTCGCGCGCCTCGGCGATCTCCGCCGTGACCTTGGCGGCGGGCAGGACCCCGCCGAGTCCCGGCTTCGCGCCCTGGCTGAGCTTCAGCGTGATGCCCTTGACCTCGTTGCGCGCGGCCTTGGCGGCGAACCGCTCCGGGTCGAATCGCCCCTCGCCGTCGCGGCAGCCGAAGTAGCCGGACCCGATCTCCCAGAAGAGGTCCGCGCCGTACTCCAGATGGTACTTCGTGAGGCCGCCCTCGCCGGTCTCGTGGATGAAGCCGCCCAGCGCCGCGCCCTTGTTCATCGCCAGCACGGCGTTCTTGGACAGGGACCCGAAGCTCATCGACGAGATGTTCATCAGCGCGATGTCGTAGGGCCGGGCGCAGTCGGGTCCGCCGATGCGCACCTTGTGCGGTTCGGCCGCGGGAGCCTCGGGCGCCGTCGAGTGCAGGAGGAACTCGTAGCCGAGCGCGTTGACATCCCGCTCCGTGCCGAACGCCTTGTGGCTGTCCGCGCCCTTCGCCCGGGCGTAGACCAGTGAGCGGGTGTCGCGGTCGAACGGCTTGCCGTCGTAGTTCCGCTCGATGAAATACTGCTGGATCTCCGGGCGGATGGACTCCAGGAGGTAGCGCATGCGGCCCAGCACCGGGAAGTTGCGCAGGATGGCGTGCTTCGTCTGGAGCACGTCGTGGATGCCCAGGACCAGCAGCGCGACCAGCACCGCGGACAGGATCCACCATCCGGCGGACCCGAGCGCCGCGGCCACCATGGTGGCGAAGCCGAGGGCCAACAGCAGGGCAAGGATCAGGAAGCGCGCCATGGCCCGAGCATACCGCCGCGTGGCGGGCGGGGCCGTGGAGGGCTTGGCGGGCCGTGCGGTGGCGGGCCGGGAGACCGCGGGAGCAACGGCGTCGTGCCGGTCAGTACACGAAGATCCGGATCCACTGCGGGTTGTGGGCGTGGATGAGCACCAGGAACAGCACGAAGTCGAAGAGCAGGTGCACGCACACGATGTAGGACAGCGATTTGGTGGCGCGGAAGATCAGCGCCTGCACCACGGCGAACGGGAAGATGAACAGCGGCGCCCACGCGTGGAAGCCCAGCTCCCACAGGAACGACGTGAAGAGCACCGCCTGGAGCACGACTGCCTGCCAGTCCGGAAGGTGCCGGCGCAGGAGGGCGAAGACGGTGCAGATGAAAAAGAGCTCGTCCCAGATGCCCAACGCGTTGGTCCCGGCGAACAGCCGCAGGATCCCATCTGCGTCGTCCACCGCGGGCCAGTTCCGGTAGACCCCGGTGCCCACCATGTACACCGGCAGCAGCGCGTATCCCACGGCCGGGACCGCGAGCAGGTACCACCACTCCGCGCGCGTCCAGCGCTTTCCGGTCATCACGGGGAAGCGGATGGCGTGGTCGCGGAACAGGAAGCGCGATACCGCGTACGGGATGCCGACCGCGAGGATCATGGCGGCGCCCATCACGATCATGTGCTCCGTGCTGATGTCCGTGGTGATGGGCACTGTGCTGATGATCGCCAGGCCGAACGCGATCAGCAGCAGGTCCTTGAACAGGGGCCGATCGATGGCCACCGCGACGACGAGGGCGAGCGCCAGCACGCCGAGGCCGATCGCGCGTTCCTCCGGCACGAAAATCAGGAATCCAGCCAGTGAAACCAGGGCGGAGGGCACCAACTTGGGCGAGGCCGTCCGTCGTTCCATTCCCGCCATCTCCTTCACCTAGTCGCTCCTCCCACCCCCCGAAGTGGACAATACCTCGGTTGGTTACATACCGGTAATGTCCACTTCGGGGGGCGGGGAGGGTGTGAGGGCGCCTTCGCGGACCAGGGCGATCGCCGAGTGCAGGGCGCCGGCCAGCACGACGCCGTCTCCGTGTTCGGAGGCCACCAGTTCGGCCCAGGAGAGCGTGCTGTCCCGGCCCATGAGTTCCCGCGTGCGCTTGAGCACCGGCCCCACGGCCGGCGCGATGGCGCCCGCGACGATGATCCGCTCCAGGTCCAGCAGGCCGGACAGCAACATCGCCACCGGGGCGAGGCGCCGCGCCAGGACGTCGACGATCTCAAGTGCGAGCGGGTCGCCCAACTCCGCCGCGGCGAAGACGTGCTTGGCGTCGGGCTCCATGTCCGGGCATGCCGCGAGCATCCCGACGAGCCGGCCCGCCGCGGCGGCGTTGCGCAGTTCGGCGCGGGCCTGGTGCGCGAGCCCATCCGCCGAATCCACACCCACCACGAGATCCAGGACCCGCAGCTCTCCCACGGCGCCGCGCTTGCCGCGCATCAGTTGCCCGTCGATGACGACCCCGGCGCCGAACCGTTCGCCCGAGAGGAGCGTAGCGAAGCCCCGCACGCCGGCATCCATGCCGGTCGCGGACTCCGCGAGCGCGGCCAGGTTGGCGTCGTTGTCCACGACGACGTCCCAGTCGCGGTCCCCAAATACGGTGATGAATTCCGGGTTCATGCGGTTCCAGAAGTTGTCCAGCCTGTCCTGCGGCGACCTTCCCGACGCGTCCACGGGTGCGGGCACGCCGACGACGACGGCGGCGACCGCCTCGGGAGCGACTCCTGCTTGGGCCAGCACGTCGAGCACCAGGGATTCCAGGGCCGCGCGGCGGTCAAGGCCGGAGGCCTCGGGGTCCGAAGCGCGCCGGATCCGCGCCAGTTCTGTGCCCGCGAGATTGACGACGGCGGCGGTCAGGGAATGTGCGCCGGCGTCGACTCCGACGGCGTAGCGGCAGTCCGGCCGGAACGCGTACCTCCTCGCCGGACGGCCCTTTTCGTAGTCGCCGGCCGCGCGGGCATCGGCCAGTTCGCCCAGCCAGCCCGCGGAGACCAGGTCCTTGCACACCGACAGGACGGTGGCGCGCGTCAGCCCGGTAGCTTCCATCAGGTCCCCCGCCGTGAGCGGCTCCCCCGGCCAGGCCGCGGCGAGGACGCGGCGCGCGTTGCCCGCGCGCGGCGAGGATCCGGCGTCGTACACCTTCGGCGTCCCGCGCCAGAAAGCGCGGTGGCCGGCCCGAATCCCTGCGGAAGTCTCCATGCGAAAGATTATAGACGAACATAAATTTACGTGCTAAATTATATTCAGCTTCCTGTGGTGCCGGTCACACAACCCCGCGCCCTCCGCTCACACCAAGGAGACGAAGTAATGCTCAGACCGCTTTCACCCTGCCCCCTCCGGGCCACCGGATCGACCTCGAGGCGCGCCTTCCTGGCCGGCCTCGGCGGGGCTGCCGCCCTCGGCATGGCGGGCTGCGGGGGCGCCGCCTCGGCCACCTCCGAGGTGCGCTTCTTCCAGTCCAAGCCGGAGGTGATTCCCTACTTCGCGGACCTGCTCGGCGACTTCGCCGCCGAACACCCCGGCATCCGGCCCGTGCACGAGATCGGCGGCAGCCTCGGCGGCCTGGCGGGCACCTTCGTCCGCAACGACCCGCCGGACCTAGGCTGCCTGAACTACAACTACGAGATGGCGAACTTCCGGGCCCGAGGCGAACTCTCCAACCTCGCGGACCTCCCGCAGTCGCGGGCGATCTCGCCGCTGGTGCAGGACCTCGTCGATCTGTACCCGGGCTTCGAGGGGCAGACCTCGGTGATGCCGTACTCGATGATGGCCGCGTCCGTGATCTACAACCGCGACCTCTTCGAGAAGCACGACGTCGCCGTGCCCACCACACACAGCGAGTTCATCGCCGCCTGCAAGACCTTCGAGGCCGCCGACGTCACGCCGATCTACAGCACCTTCGGCGACGCGTGGACGGTCATGCAGGGCCTGGTCGACTATTCGATCGGCGGCATGGTGGACGTGATCGACTTCTACTCGAAGATGCGCGAGCAGGGGGCCGACGTCACGCCGGACTCTCCCGTCTCCTTCAGCCGCGTGTTCCGCGAACCGCTCGAGAAGATGCTGGAGATCGCCGCCTACTCCAACGCGGACGCCGCCGGGCGCAAGT
Source organism: Arthrobacter arnarulunnguaqae (assembly GCF_051262515.1). Taxonomy (NCBI): domain Bacteria; kingdom Bacillati; phylum Actinomycetota; class Actinomycetes; order Micrococcales; family Micrococcaceae; genus Arthrobacter; species Arthrobacter arnarulunnguaqae. Next base: position 56,545 of record NZ_JBIMER010000013.1, read on the forward strand.
ACGGCGACGGCAACGTGGCCTTCGCGAACGGCGGGGCCGCCATGTACCTGCAGGGCCCCTGGGCGCTCCTCGAACTCGAGAAGCTCAATCCGGACATCCGCGTCGGCACGTTCCCGCTGCCGATGACGGAGGACGCCGCCGACAACAAGGTCCGCGTCAACCTGGACCTCTCGCTTTGGATCCCGGAGAAGTCCAACCGCAAGGAGGAGGCCCGCACCCTGTTGCGGTTCCTCACGCAACCGGCGGTGCAGGACGCCTACAACGCCCACGCCCTCGGCTTCGGCGTCCGGAAGGACGCTCCCCCCGTAGAGGACGAGCGCCTGCTGGAGATGCAGCCGTATGTTGACCGCGGCGCCTTCTACCAGGGCGCGTCGCAGGGCGTGCCCCGAACCATTCCGTTTGAGAGCTACTCGCAGGCGATCGTCTACGGCGCCGACCTGGAGAACACGCTCCGCACCCTCGACGCCGACTGGGCCCGCCTGGCCCGGCGCTCCTAACCCGCGACCGGCAAGGAATTCCCATGGCCCTGACAACCTCCCCCGCACCCGCCCGGACGGCGCATACCGACTTGCGGCCCCACCGCAAGCGCCGCATCGACCGCACGCACTACCTCTTCCTCCTGCCCGCCATCGCCGCGTTCACGCTCTTCATCACGCTGCCGGCGGTGATGGGCATCTTCTTCAGCTTCACCAACTCCGTCGGCTACGGCGAATGGGACTTCGTTGGGGTGTCCAACTACGCCCTGATGCTGACCGATCCGGCCATCCTGGCCTCCTACGGCTTCACCCTCGGCTTCGCGGCCGTGACCGTCGTCGTCACCAACGTCATCGCCTTCCTGCTCGCCGTGGGACTGACTTCGCAGATCCGCGCCCGCGTGCTGCTGCGCACGGTGTTCGTGATCCCCATGGTGGTCTCCGCGATCATCATCGCGTACGTCTTCAACTTCCTGTTCTCCAAGTCGCTGCCGGCCGCCGCGCAGGCAATCGGGTTCGGACCGCTGGAGGACAGCATCCTCGCCAATCCGAACCTTGCGTGGCTCTCGATCGTGCTGGTCACGGCGTGGCAGGCGATCCCCGGCACCATGCTCATCTACATCGCCGGGCTCGTCGCGATCCCCCGCGAACTCTACGAGGCCTCGTCCCTGGACGGCGCCAGCGCGTGGCAGCAGATCAAGACGATCACCCTGCCGCTGATGGCCGGCTACATCGTCATCAACGTGATCCTGACGTTCAAGAACTTCCTGAACGCCTACGACGTCATCATTGGCCTGACCGGCGGCGGACCCGGCACGTCGACGCGCTCGGTCGCCATGACGATCTTCTCCGGCTTCGACACGGGCGACTACGCCTACCAGATGGCCAACGCGACCATCTTCTTCCTGATTGCACTCGCGATCGCCATGATCCAGCTGCGTCTGATGCGCGGAAAGGGGCAGTCCCGATGACCACCCAGGGCATGAATCCCATCGGCACCACCCGCAGGGCCCCCGCCGAAGGCCCGGACCGGTCCGCGTCCCCGTTGACGAGGGACCGCGTCAACTGGCGCCTGACCATGGTCCTCGGGCTGTGCACGCTCGCGGTGCTTGTCCCGCTGTTTGTCACCGTCTCCATGGCGTTCAAGACCGGCGCCCAGGCGGTTCAGGGACGCGCCTTCGACCTGCCGAATCCGATCAGCATCGAGGGCTTTGTCGAGGCCTGGAAGCTGACCGACTTCCCCGTCAGCTTCACCATCTCGCTGTTCGTCTCGGCCGTCGCCGTCGTCGGGGCCATCCTCGTCGGCAGTGCCGCGGCCTACGCGATCCACGTGAACTGGGACCGCAAGTTCTTCCGCTTCTCCTTCTTCTACCTGCTGGCGGCCATGTTCCTGCCGTTCCCGGTGCTGGCGCTCTCGCAGATCAAGCTCACCGGCATCCTCGGTCTGGACAACCCGCTCGGCGTCGGCCTCCTGCACGTGATGTTCGGCCTCGGCTTCAACGTCCTGCTGCTGACCACCTTCCTGCGGAACATGCCCGACGAGTTGGACGAGGCCGCGCGGATCGACGGCGCCAGCACGTGGCAGACCTTCTGGCGCATCATCTTCCCGCTGCTCGCCCCGATGAGCGCGACGGTCGGCATCTTCGCCTTTTTGGCCTCCTGGAACGACTTCATGATGCCGTCGCTGATCATCTCCGACCCCACCGTGCAGACCCTGCCGGTGATCCAGCAGATCTTCCAGACGCAGTTCAGCGAGAACTACCACGTGTCCTTCGCGTCCTACCTCATGGCGATGGCGCCCTCGATCGTCGTCTTCATCTTCACGCAGCGCTGGGTCCTCTCAGGGGTCACCCAGGGAGCCGTGAAGTAGCAGAACCCCAGACCACCCTCTCCGAAAGGAACAACACCCCATGACCACCACCTCCCCCGAATCCCCGGTCCGCCGCATGGACGATCCCACTTGGTGGCGCCAGGCCGCCGTCTACCAGATCTACCCGCGTAGCTTCGCCGACGCCAACGGCGACGGCATCGGGGACCTCAAGGGCGTCATCTCCCGCGTGCCGTACCTTGCGCGGCTCTCGATCGACGCCGTCTGGCTGAGCCCGTTCTACCCGTCGGCGCTGGCCGACGGCGGGTACGACGTCGCCGACTACCGCGACGTCGACCCGAAGATCGGGACCCTCGAGGAATTCGACGAGATGGTCGCCGTCCTGCATGCCGAGGGCATCAAGGTGGTCATCGACGTCGTCCCGAACCACTCCTCCAACGACCACGTCTGGTTCCAGGCGGCGCTGGAGGCGGGCCGCGGGAGCGCCGAGCGCGACCGCTACATCTTCCGCGAGGGCACCGGGCCGGACGGCAACGAGCCGCCCACCGACTGGCAGAGCATCTTCGGCGGACCGGCCTGGACGCGGGTCGCGGACGGCCAGTGGTACCTGCACCTCTTCGCGTCAGAGCAGCCGGACTTCAACTGGTCCAACCGGGAGGTCCGCGACGACTTCCTGGAGACCCTGCGCTTCTGGTCGGACCGCGGCGTGGACGGCTACCGCATCGACGTCGCGCACGCGCTAACCAAGGACATGTCCGAACCGCTTCCCTCCAGGATGGAGATGGACGCGATTCCCCGCGACGGCGGCGCCCACCCGATCTGGGACCGCGACGAGGTGCACGAGATCTACGCCGAATGGCGCCAGGTCTTCAACTCCTACCACCCGCCGCGCACGGCCGTCGCCGAGGCCTGGGTGGACCGCCACCGGCGTCCGCGCTACGCGAGCGCCGAGGGCCTCGGCCAGGCGTTCGAGTTCGATCTGCTGACGCAGGAGTTCGACGCCGCGGCGTTCCGCGAGGTCGTCAGCGACAGCGCCGAGCTGGCCGGGGAGTCCGGGTCGTCGTCGACCTGGGTCCTGTCCAACCACGACGTCGTCCGCCACGCGACGCGCTACGGGCTGCCGCCGTTGGAGCAGGCCGTGGGCAGCACGGAGCAGGACCAGAAGCAGGGCCAGTCGTGGATTCTCGATGGCGCCCCGGAGGACCAGCTGGACCGCGAACTCGGCGAGCGCCGCGCGCGCGCCGCGAGCCTGTTCGAGCTGGCGCTGCCGGGTTCGGCGTACCTTTACCAGGGCGAGGAACTGGGCCTGCACGAGGTCGGTGACATCGCCGACGGCGCGCGACAGGACCCGACGTTCTTCCGGAACCCGGGCGTGGACAAGGGCCGCGACGGTTGCCGCGTGCCGCTTCCGTGGGAGCGCGACGGCGACTCGTTCGGATTCGGCGCCAGCGGTGCGCACCTGCCGCAACCCGGCTGGTTCGGCGAGTATTCGGTCGAGGCCCAGGACGGGGTCCCCGGATCCACGCTGGAGCTCTACCGCGCGGCCCTGCGCCTGCGCCGCGAACTCCAAACCGAGGAGACGCTCGAGTGGGTCGAGACCGGATCGGAGTCGGTGCTGGCCTTCCGCCGGCCGAACGGCTGGGTCACGGTCACCAACTTCGGCGACGAGCCGGCGCCGCTCCCGGAGGGCGAGGTGCTCCTGGGCAGCGCCCCGGTCGCGGACGGCGCGCTGCCGGGGGCCGCAACCGCCTGGCTCAAGCAGTAGCAAGAGCAACAAATACGACGCCGGTCGCGCACCGAAGGCGAGCCATTCGCCCGGTGTGCGGCCGGCGTCGTACGTCCATCCCCCACCACGCGAAGTGGACATTACCCGGGTTAGTTACATACCGGTAATGTCCACTTCGCGTTGCAAGGAGGGCGATGAGCCGGACCTCGACCAGGCGTGCGGAGCCGACTTGCGGGAACCGGGAAGCGCCGTGTCCCGGCGCCATCGTTCCGCCCACGCGGGAAGCTCCAGATCGGTCGGGACCTCGGCGCCCATCGCTTCCAGGATCTCGGCGTTGGGTACGGGCCCGTTCTTTGAGAGCAGCCGCGTGGCCATGAGGGCGCTGACGTACACCTCGCCGTCGGCAACGATGCGCTGTTCGAAGTAGATGCAACGGTCGTCGAGACCGGCGATCCGCGTTTCCTGGGTGAACCGCTGGTGCAGCACCACCGACTTGCGGAAAGTCACCGTCTCCGCCTGGACCACCGGCGACCAGCCGCGTCGCCGCATGACGTCCCAGGCTCCGGCGCGGACCATCAGATCGGTCCGTCCCAGGTCGAACAGGGAGAAGTACATGCCGTTATTGACGTGTCCGGCCATATCGATGTCCGTGAGCAGCGCCCGCATGGGCAACGATCCGGCGTCGAACAATGAGAGCCGGCCGCGGCGGCGGGCGGTGAACAGCAATACCAGAAACCTGAAGATCATGTGCATGGAACCGATACTACTCGCCAGTAACCTAGCCCCGCCCCGCGAAGTGGACATGACCGCGGCAAATAACCCTAGGTAATGTCCACTTCCGGAGGTGGAGGGCGGGAGCGTGGTGGCGGGCGGGCGAGGGTACTGATTGACTGAATCCAATCACTGGGGCACACTTGATGCGGCGCATGCGGTCGGATCCCGCCGTCGCGCCCAAGAACCGCACCATTTCCCAAAAGGGGACCACCATGGCACCGCGCGCCCTCCGGCCATTGACCTACCGCGACTACCGCACCCTCATCACTGCCCTTGTCCTGAGCGTGCTCGGACACGGCATTTGGGCCGTCGCCATGGTGTTCCAGGTGACGCGGCTCGGCGGCGGACCCGCGCAGCTCTCCATCGTCGCGTCGGCCACCAGCGTGGGACTCGTGACGCTGGTCCTGGCCGGGGGCATCGCGGCCGACCGCTTCTCGTGCCGCCGGATCATCCTGACGGTGAAGAGCACCAGCCTGACGGTCATGACCATCCTGTCCGTCCTGGCGCTGACCGGAAACGTCGCCATGTGGCACCTCGCCGTCGCCGGGTTCATGGTCGGCGCGGGCGCCGCGTTCTTCTTCCCCGCCTACTCGGCGCTGTTGCCGCGGATCCTCCCGTCGTCGGACCTCCTGGCCGCGAACGGCATGGAGGGAACGCTGCGGCCCGTGCTGCAACAGGCCGCGGGACCCGCGGCCGCCGGCATGGTCGTCGCCTCGTTCTCGCCGGCGCATGCGATCGCGGGCATCGCCGTCTGCCAGCTCGCGGCCCTGCTCGTCATGACCCGGCTGAGCAACGACAGCCGCTACGACGCGCACCTGGAGCCGGGCATCGTGCGCCCGTCCGTGGTGGCGGACCTCCGCGAGGGCGTCTCCTACACGGTGCGCACGCCGTGGCTGTTGTGGACCCTGCTGTTCGCCGTCATCTCCGTCCTCAGCTGGGTGGGGCCCCTCGAAGTCCTTCTTCCGTTCGTGGTCACCGGCCAGCTACAAGGCGACGCCCGGACGTTCGGCTTCCTGCTGGCCGCGCTGGGCATCGGGGCCGCCGTCGGGTCCATGCTCACCGCGTCGCTACCGCTGCCGCGCCGCTACCTCACCTGGATGATCATGCTGTGGGGCTTCGGCACGCTGCCGCTGGTCGGGATCGGATTCTCGACCCAGTTCTGGCAGCTCGCGGCCATCCTGTTCATCGTCGGCGCCAGCGGCGGCACCGGGCAGGTCATCTGGGGAACGCTGCTGCAGCGGCGCGTTCCCACCCGCATGCTCGGCCGGGTCTCCAGCCTGGACTTCTTCGTGTCGCTGGCACTGATGCCGGTGTCCATGGCCCTGGCCGGACCCATCGGCGAAGTGGTGCCGCTGTGGATCGTGTTCCTCGTGGGAGGCGTCGTCTCTCCGGTGATCGCCGTCGCCGCCTGGCTCGCCGCGCGCATGGCGAAGGACGAGATCGCGCACCCGCTGGACAGCGAACCCGCAGCCCAAGCCGCATAGCACTACACCCGTCTACAACCCCGCGAAGTGGACATGACCACGGGGCCTAACCCTAGGTAGTGTCCACTTCGGGGGGTGGGGATGTCAGACGGCCGGCTGCCCGTGCCCGTTGACGGCGTCCGCGGCCCGGATCAGCGCCAGGTGGGAGAACGCCTGCGGGAAGTTCCCGGCCATGCGGAGGTTCTCCGTGTCGTACTCTTCGGCCATGAGCCCCAGCCCGTTGGCGTAGCCGACCAGCCGGTCCATCAGGGTCCGCGCATCGTCGATCCTGCCGGAGCGGGCGTACTGCTCCACCAGCCAGAAGGAGCACGCCAGGAACGGATGCTCCCCCGGCGGGAGCCCGTCCAGTCCGGTCTGGGTCCGGTAGCGGTGGATGAGGCCGGTCGGATCGACCAGGTCGCGCTCCAGCCGCTCCACGGTACCGAGCATCTCCGGCGAGTCGTAGGCGACGAACCCGACCTGCGGCAGCACCAGCAGGGAGGCATCCACCTCGGTGTTGGCGTAGGTCTGGGTAAAGGTGTTCTCCGCGGCGTCGAAACCCCGGGACATGATCTCCCCGCGCAGGTCGTCGCGGTGCTTCTCCCAGAGATCCGCGTCGCCGTCGAGCCCGTGTTCGCGCACGGCACGCGCGCCGCGGTCGAACGCAGCCCACATCATGACGCGGGAGTGCGTGAAGACCTGCGGATCCCCGCGCATCTCCCAGATCCCGTGGTCCTCGCGGTCGCGGTGCCGCTCCACGTAGCTCAGCAGCGCCTTCTGAAGCGGCCAGGAGAAATGGTCCTCGGTGCCGCCCATGTTGCGCAGCTTCTCGAGCGCGACCAGCACTTCGCCGACCACGTCGCCCTGGTACTGGTCGACGGCGCCGTTGCCCACGCGCACGGGCCGCGAGTCCGCGTAGCCGGGCAGGTGGTCAAGGTTCCGCTCGGGCAGGCGCCGCTCGCCGCCGAGTCCGTACATGATCTGCAGGTCGGTCGAGTCCCCGGCCACGGCGCGCAGCAGCCAGTTGCGCCACTGGAGCGCCTCCTTCCCGTAGCCGTGCGTCATCATGGCCTCCAGCGTCAGGGCCGCGTCGCGCAGCCAGCAGAAGCGGTAGTCCCAGTTCCGCTCGCCGCCGAACGCCTCCGGCAACGACGTCGTCGGGGCGGCGACGATTCCCCCCGTCGCCTCGTGCGTCAGCGCGCGCAGCACCAGCAGCGAGCGCCGGACGATCGCGTCGTACGCCCCCTGCTTCGGGATGTCCCGCGCCCAATCGCGCCAGTACGTCGTCGTGTGCTGCAGGCTCTGTCCGACGTCGATGCGCTTCGGCGCGGTGCGGTGGGAAGGAAACCAGCACAGTTCGAAGTCGACGACCTCGCCGGCGGAGACCACGAACTCGCCGGAGTGCTTGTGGCCGGCGGCGCTAGGCAGCCGGTCCCCGTGCAGGACGATCGCGTTCGGTCCGGCGATGGCGACGATGGATTGGGTGGCGGTGATGCCGTCCCCGTCCCGGCGCACCCAGGGCACGACCTCGCCGTAATCGAAGCGGATGGTCAACTCCTGGTGCATCGTGACGCTCCCTGCGAGTCCTTCGATGCGGCGCGCGATCGAGGCGCGGCGATCTCCCACGGGCATGAAGTCGGTGACGAGCACCTCACCGCCCGGGGTTCTCCAGAGCGTGCGCAGGACGAACGTCGAGTCGACGTAGGAGCGGTCGACGACGATCGGAACGCCCGCGCCTTCCGCCCCGACGTCCGTGCCCTGCCTCGACGCGCACTCGTCGGGCGCGCCGACCGGCGCGATCCGCCAGCGGCCGTGGTTCGAGTCGCCCAGCAGCGACGCGAAAACGGAGGGCGAGTCGAAGCGGGGGAAGCAGAGCCAGTCCACGCTCCCCGTGCTCGACACCAGGGCGCCGGTTCGCAGGTCGGACAGGAGCGCGTAGTCCTCGATGGGGGAAGCCATCCCTCCACCCAATCCGACAAGCCGAACCGACGCAAGACGGCACCACGCCGACGATGCCCGTTTATTTGGTTTTATGTGGATTTATGTTGACATGTGACCGAGTCCGCCACTACAGTCGTTCCAACGCAGGTACGCATGTGACGCCTATCACCCAGACCCCACGGAGGCCCCGCAGATGTTCGCCGAGGAACGCCACCGCCTGATCGGCGGACTGGTCGCCACCCAGGGGCAGGTGACCGTCGCCGAGCTGTCCGGCCAGTTCGACATCACCCGGGAGACCGTGCGCCGCGACCTCGCCCACCTGGAGAAGTCGGGCGCGCTGCGGAGGGTCCACGGCGGGGCCGTGTCCACCGCCAAGGCCAGCACCGCCGAGGAAAGCCTGTCCGTCCGCACCGACCGGAACCTCGACGACAAGCGCCGCATCGCCGTGCGGGCGCTGGAGCTCATCCCCGCCGGAAACGCGTCCGTCGTGCTCGACGCCGGCACCACCACCGAACTCCTCGCGGCCCAGATGGTGGAGACGCTCGCACCGCACCGGGCCGCCGAGCTGCTCGTGGTCACCCACGCCGTTCCGATCGCCTACCGCATCTCCGCGGCCTCCGACTTCGCGCTCGAGATCCTCGGGGGCAGGGTCCGCGGCCTCACCAGCGCGGCGCTGGGCAGCCGCACCATCGACCAACTCGGCGATCTGCGTCCGGACATCGCGTTCATCGGGGCCAACGGCGTCCACGCGGACTTCGGCCTGAGCACGCCCGACCCGATGGAGGCCGCCGTGAAGACGGCGATCGTGCGCTCGGCCCGACGGGTGGTCGTGCTCGCCGACGCCAGCAAGCTCGACGTCGAGACGCTGGTCCGCTTCGCCGCGTTCGATGACGTCGACACCCTCGTCACCACCGGAACGCCGAGCCGCGCCCTGGCCTCCGCCCTGGAACAAGCAGACATCGAGGTGGTATCCGCATGATCGTTACCCTGACCGCCAACCCCAGCATCGACCGCACGGTCGAACTGGCCGGCGAACTGACCCGGGGCGGCGTCCAACGCGCGGCCTCCGCCACCGCGCAGGCGGCCGGCAAGGGCGTCAACGTCTCCCGCGGCCTCGCCGCCGCAGGGGTTCCCACCCTGGCCGTGCTTCCCGGCGACGCCACGGACCCCGTAGTCCAGGGCCTGCTGGAGGCCGGGCTGGCCCACCGGGCGCTGCCCATCGGCCAGGCCCTACGCTGCAACATCACGCTCGCCGAACCGGACGGGACCACAACGAAGGTGAACGAGCCGGGACCCGTGCTGTCAGCCGGCCACCTGCGCCTGCTGGCGGACTCGGTCATCGCGGAGGCCGTCGGCGCGGCCTGGGTGGTCCTCGCCGGCTCGCTGCCCCCGGGCGTCCCCGCCGACTTCTACGCATCGCTGACGCTCCAGCTCCGCCGGGAGCTCGGCGCCGGCGCGCCGCTCGTCGCCGTCGACACCTCGGGCGACCCGCTGCGGGCGCTCTTCGCGGCAGGGCCGGACAGCGCGCCGGACCTCGTCAAGCCCAACGCCGAGGAGCTCGCCGAACTGACCGGCACGGGCTCCGAGGAGGACCTCGAATCCGATCCGGCCCGCGCCGCGGAGGCCGCCCGCGACCTCCTGAACCGCGGAACGGGAGCCGTACTCGCCACGCTGGGCTCCAAGGGAGCCGTACTCGTCACGGCGGACGGGGCGTGGCACGCCACGCATCCGCCCGTTGCCGCGCGCAGCACGGTCGGCGCCGGGGATTCGTCCCTCGCCGGCTACCTGCTCGCCCACAGCCGCGGGGCCTCGGCCCCCGACTGCCTCCGCCAGGCGGTGGCCCACGGCTCCGCCGCGGTGTCGCTGCCCGGCACCACCATTCCGTCCCCCCGCCAGACGACGCCGGATGCCGTCGCCGTCGCCGCCCTCCAAACCCTCTAGGAAAAGCCATGTCCCGACTTATCACCGAAGAACTGGTCCTGCTGGACGCGAACCTCGGTTCGACCAGCACCGATGTGATCCACCGCCTCACGGAACTGGTCGTGGGAGCCGGGCGCGCCAGCGGCTTCGAGGGCCTCTACGCCGACGCCGTGGCCCGCGAGCAGAAGACCGCCACCGGCGTCCCCGGCGGCATCGCGATCCCGCACTGCCGTTCCACCGCCGTGCTGGAACCCACGTTCGCGATGGCCCGGCTGGATCCGAAGGTGAACTTCGGCGCGAAGGACGGCGACGCGGACATCGTCTTCTTCATCGCGGCGCCGGAGGGGGCCGACAAGGAACACCTGAAGCTGCTCTCCAAGCTGGCCCGCTCGCTGGTCAAGAAGGACTTCACCGCGGCCCTGCGCGCCGCCACGACGCCGGCGGAGATCGTCGCCCTGGTCGAGAACGCCGTCAGCCCGGCCCCCGCCGCCGCCACGCCGGTCCCCGATGCAATCACCACGGACACCGGCACGACGCCGGAGCGTCCAGTCCTCGTCGCCGTCACCGCGTGCCCCACCGGCATCGCCCACACCTACATGGCGGCCGACTCGCTGGTCGCCGCGGCGGCCGACGCCGGCGTCGACCTGCACGTGGAGACGCAGGGATCCTCCGGCGCGACGCCGCTGGACCCGGCCATCATCGCCGCTGCCGGCGCCGTCATCTTCGCGGTCGACGTCGACGTCCGCGGCAAGGAGCGCTTCGTCGGCAAGCCCGTGGTCCAGTCCCCGGTCAAGCGCGGAATCGACGAGCCCGCCGAGATGGTCGCCGAGGCCCTGGCCGCGGCCAAGGACCCGAACGCCCGCCGCGTCACCGGCTACGGCGCGGGCGGCGACTCCGAGTTCGCAGGCGACGGCGGCAAGGAAGGGTTCGGCGCCGTGCTCAAGCGCGCGCTGCTCACCGGCGTGAGCTACATGATCCCGTTCGTCGCCGGTGGCGGCCTGCTGATCGCCCTGGGCTTCCTCCTGGGCGGCTACGACATCACCGACGTCGCCGACACCGTGGTCCTCGAGAACAACTTCGGAAACCTGCCCGAAGGCGGACTGGCCGCCTACCTCGGCGCGGTCGCCTTCAAGATCGGCGCCCTGTCCATGGGCTTCCTGGTCCCGGTCCTCGCCGGCTACATCGCCTTCGCCATCGCGGACCGCCCCGGGCTGGCCCCCGGGTTCACCGCCGGCGCGGTCGCCGGATTCATGGGAGCCGGCTTCCTCGGCGGCATCGTCGGCGGGCTGCTTGCCGGCGTCGTGGCCCATTGGATGGGCTCCTGGAAGGTTCCGCGCGCGCTACGCGGCCTGATGCCAGTGGTGATCATCCCACTGCTCGGCTCCATCCTGGCCTCCGGTGCCATGTTCCTGTTCCTCGGCGGACCCATCGCCTCGCTGACCACCGGGCTGAACAACTGGCTCACGGGCATGACCGGAACCGCCGCCATCCTGCTCGGCGTCATCCTGGGCCTGATGATGGCGTTCGACCTCGGCGGACCCGTGAACAAGGTCGCCTACTCCTTCGCCGTCGCCGGACTCGGCACGGGCTCCATCGCCAACCAGGCCCCGTGGGAGATCATGGCCGCGGTCATGGCCGCCGGCATGGTGCCGCCGTTGGCGATGGCCTTGGCCACCGCCCTGGACCACCGCCGCTTCTCCCTGGCCGAGCGCGAGAACGGCAAGGCGGCCTGGCTGCTCGGAGCCGCGTTCATCTCCGAGGGCGCCATCCCGTTCGCCGCGGCCGACCCGCTGCGCGTCATTCCGGCCAGCATGCTCGGCGCCAGCGTCACCGGCGCCATGGTGATGGCCACCGGCGTCACCTCGCAGGCACCGCACGGAGGCATCTTCGTCTTCTTCGCCATCGGCAACATCGCGATGTTCCTGATCTCCGTCGCCGTCGGCGTCATCGTCTCGGCGCTCGCCGTCATCGCCCTGAAGCGCTACGCCCGCAAGTCCCCCGCCGTCGAGGCGGCTGGCGAAAAGAAGGTGGCGGCATGAGCGAGACGTTCGAAGGCGTCGGCGTCAGCGCCGGGCGCGTCATCGGCCCGGTCCGCCGGATGCCGGACCCCATCACGGCTCCGGCCGACGGCGCCCCGCTCCCCGAGGGCGTCACCGCCGAGGCGGAAACCGAGCGGCTGACCGAGGCCACGCGCGCCGTCGCCGCGGCCCTGAAGGAGCGCGCGGCCGCCGCCACCGGGGACGCCGCGGCCGTGCTGAAGGCCACCGCCCTGATGGCCTCCGACCGGACGCTGCTGAAGTCGGCGACCAGGCTGGTCGCCTCGGGCACCACCGCCGAGTCCGCCATCTGGGAGGCCGCGGACGCCGTCGCCACCCAGCTGGGCGCCCTCGGCGGCTACATGGCCGAACGCGCCACGGACGTCCTGGACGTCCGCGCCCGGATCGTCGCGCAACTGCGCGGCGTCCCGGCGCCGGGCATTCCCGATGCCGACGAACCGTTCGTGCTCTGCGCCATCGACCTGGCTCCCGCGGACACCGCCACCCTCGACCCGGCGCGCGTGCTGGCGCTGGTCACGAGCGACGGCGGACCGCAGTCGCACACCGCGATCATCGCCCGTTCGCTGGGGCTCCCGGCGATCGTCGCCGCCCGCGAGACCGTGGCGCTGGCCGACGGCGACTCCGTGTTCGTCGACGGGATCGGCGGCACCGTGGTGCGCGGCCCCGGACCGGAGGAGGCTGCCCTCGCCGAGGCCTACGCGTCCCGGGTCGAGTTGCCCGCTTTCAACGGAACCGGCGGGCTTTCCGACGGGCACCGCGTCCCGCTGCTCTCCAACGTCGGCAGCGGGGCCGACGCCGTCGTGGCCGCCGCGGCGGGAGCCGAGGGCGTGGGCCTGCTGCGGACCGAGTTCTGCTTCCTGGGCCGGGACACCGAGCCCGCCCACGACGAACAGGTTACGGCCTACCGCGCCGTGTTCGACGCCTTCGGGGGATCCAAGGTGGTGGTCCGGACGCTGGACGCCGGCGCCGACAAGCCGCTGCCGTTCCTCACCGACGACTCGGAGCCGAACCCCGCCCTCGGGGTCCGCGGCTACCGGACCGACGCGGCCGTCCCGGGCGTCCTGGCCCGCCAGCTGTCCGCGATCGCCGAGGCCGCCGAGGGCTCGGACGCCGACGTGTGGACGATGGCGCCGATGATCTCCACCCCGGCCGAAGCAGCCGCGTTCGCGGCGATGTGCGCCGAGGCGGGGCTGAAGACGCCGGGCGTGATGGTGGAGGTCCCCTCCGCCGCCGTCATGGCGCGGCAGCTGACCGCGGAGGTTGAGTTCGCATCCATCGGCACGAACGACCTCACGCAGTACACGATGGCCGCGGACCGCCAGCTCGGCGCCCTCGCCGAGCTGAACGACCCGTGGCAGCCCGCCGTCCTGCACCTGATCAAGGCGACCTGCGACGGCGGCGCCTCCGCGGCGGGCGGCGCCAAGCCGGTGGGCGTGTGCGGCGAGGCCGCGGCTGACCCGGCCCTCGCCGTCGTTCTCGTGGGACTCGGGGTGTCGACGCTGTCGATGAACCAGCGCGCCCTGTCCGCCGTCGCCGCCATCCTCAAGACCGTGGACCTTGCCGGGGCGCAGCGGATCGCTAGGCTGGCGTTGGCCGCCGCTTCGGCGGACGAGGCGCGGATCGCCGTCCGCACCGAATTGCCCGAGCTCGACGTCTTCGGACTCTGAGCGGCGCGAAACCACCCATCCGTCCACCGAACCGAACACCCGACCCAAGGAGAAACACCATGGCAGAACGCACCGCCACCATCGCCAGCCGCGTCGGCCTGCACGCGCGGCCCGCCGCCATCTTCGCGGAGGCCGCCGCCGAGCAGCCCGTCGAGGTCACCATCGCCCTGGAGGGCGAGCCGGTGGACGACGCGCTGGACGCGTCCAGCATCCTCTCGCTGATGGGGCTGGGCGCCGAGCACGGCACCAAGGTCGTGCTCCGGACCGAGGACGACGGCGCCGACGCGGAGGCCGCCCTCGACGCGCTCGTCACGATCCTCGAGACGGACCACGACGCCGAGTAGCAGGAGCCGCGGAGATCTCGCGGCATGACGCCGCCCTTTGCGGAGGGCGGCGTCTTGCGTGGATGATCGGAGGATGACCACTTCGACCATCGCCCCCGCCGTCCTCGCCGAATGGCGCTCCCTCCACCCCGACGTGCGGGTGCTCGATGTGCGCTCGGCGGCCGAACACGAGTCCCTGCGCATCGCGTCGTCGATCAACATCCCTCTGCCGATCATCGGCGCCCATGCGAAGGAACTCGCCGCGTCGTTGCAGGGGAACCGCGTGGTCCTCGCCTGCCAGACCGGCGCCCGCGCCGAGCAGGCGGGCAAGGCCCTGGCTGCGGTCGGCCTCGAGGCCACCGTGCTCGACGGCGGCGTTCCAGGCTTCGCGGAACACGGCGGCGAGGTCGTGCGCGGCAAACAGGTCTGGGCCATGGACCGCCAGGTACGGCTGACCGCCGGTTCGCTCGTGTTGGCCGGCCTGCTCGGCGGCAAGTTCGTTTCCCCCAACCTGCGCCTGCTGGCCGGCGGGGTGGCCGGCGCCCTCGCGGCCACGGCGCTCGCGAACATCTGCCCCATGGCCGACGTCCTGGGACGCATGCCCTGGAACCGCTCCGCGACCGAGCCGACGCTCGACTCCGTCCGCGCCGAGCTGTCATAGAAGAAGCGCCCGGCGATGGTATCGCCGGGCGCTTCTTCGTTGTCGGAACCGGGTTGTTGCCGGCCCTGGGTCGTTGACTAGATCAACGTGTCGCTGAGGTGGTTCGGCGTGCCGAACCGGTGCGCGGTGATGGACACGGCCTGCTCGTGCAGGAACGTCAGCAGTTCCACGCGCCCCGCGGAGACGACGTCGTTCGCGTACAGCGCGACGTCCGGCTTGCCGCCGGTCGCCTCGGCGGTCGCCGCGACCGGCGCGCCGATCAGGCGGATCCGCGCGGCGGAGTCCGGTCCGGTGCGCTCGGCGAGGCGCGCGGCCCGCGCCGCCCACTCGGCCGTGTCCTCCACGGCCACCACGACGCCGGCCGTCCGCAACGCCCCGGCAACGGATTCGGGCAGTTCGACGCCGGTGCTCACGGTGATCCGCGCCCCGGCACGGCCCGGGCCGGCGGCGGGGGCGTCGTCCCAGGCGCGCAGCCCCGCCGCGGCCACCCGAACCAGCTCGGCGACGCCGCGGCCGGACGTTCCGGCCTCGTAGCGCACGGTGACCGGCACGGGGCGGTAGCGGAAGATGTTGCGCTCGGCCTGCAGGCCGGACACGTCCTTGGCCACGCCGAATTCGGACCTCCACGCGGCGGCGTCGGAGGCCAGCGCCCCGGCGAGCCAATCGGCGTCGTTCGTGTCCAGGCCGGCGGACCCGCCGACGGTCGCCGAACGGACGGCGTCGAGCAGTCGTGCGGGCGCTCCCGAGGGAACGGTCGCCGGTGCGGGCGACGCCTCCGCGGGTGTGTCTTTCCACGAGCCGAGGCCCACGAGGTAGTTGGGCCCGCCGGCCTTGGTGCCGGCGCCGACGGCCGACTTCTTCCAACCGCCGAACGGCTGCCGGCGCACGATCGCGCCGGTGATGCCGCGGTTGACGTAGAGGTTGCCCGCCTGGATGTTCTCCAGCCAGTAGTCGAGCTCGTCGGGGTCCAGCGAGTGCAGCCCGCTGGTCAGGCCGTAGTCGACCTCGTTCACCATCTCCACGGCCTCCTCGAGGGTCGCCGCCGTCATGACGCCAAGGATCGGGCCGAAGTACTCCGTCAGGTGGTACTCGGATCCGCGGCGGACGCCGTAGCGCAGGCCGGGGCTCCAGAGCTTGCCGGTCCCGTCGAGCCGGCGCGGCTGGAGCTCCCACTTCTCGCCCTCGCCGAGTTCGGTGAGCCCGCGGAGCAGCTTCCCGCCGGCCGGTTCGATAATCGGGCCCATCTGCGTCTGCGGATCCACCGGGTAGCCGACCTTCAGGGACCGCACGGCGTCGACGAGCTGGTGGTGGAAGCGGCGCGACGTGGCGACGGATCCGACCAGCACCACCAGCGAGGCGGCGGAGCACTTCTGGCCGGCGTGCCCGAACGCGGACTGCGCGACGTCCCGCGCGGCGAGGTCCAGGTCCGCGGACGGGGTGACGATGAGGGCGTTCTTTCCGGAGGTCTCCGCGAGCAGCGGCAGGTCCTGGCGGAAGGAGCGGAACAGCTGCGCGGTCTCGTAGCCGCCGGTCAGGATCAGCCGGTCGACGGCGGGGTGGGACACCAGCGCCGTGCCGAGGTCGCGCTCGGAGAGCTGCACGTACTGCAGGATCTCGCGGCCGATGCCCGCCTCGTCCAGTGCCTCCCAGATGGCCTCGACCATGACGGCGCCGCTGCGGCGCGCCTGGGCCGCGGGCTTGATGACGACGCCGGAGCCGGCCGCCAGCGCGGACAGCGCGGACCCGGCGGGGATCGCCACGGGGAAATTCCACGGCGGGGTGACCACGGTCAGCTTCGAGGGAACGAAGCGGGCGCCGTCGACCTGGTCCAGCTTCTTGGCCAGCTCGGCGTAGTAGTGCGCGAAGTCGATGGCCTCGGAGACCTCGGGGTCGCCCTGGTCCAAGGTCTTGCCGCACTCGGACGCCGTGACCTCCAGCAGCTCGGCCCGGTGGGCCTCCAGGCGGACCCCGGCGCGGTGCAGCACCTCGGCGCGCCGGGCGCCGGAGAGCGCTCCCCACGCGGCGGCCGCACCCGTGGCGGCGGCGACGACTCCCTCCAGCTCGTCCGTGGTGGTCAGGGTGTGCGCCGCGACGGTGGCGTTTCCGAGCTCCGAGCCCGGCACGCGCTCCAGGATCCGGCGGCCCCACGCGCGGTTCGCCGGCAGGTCCGGGTCGGTGTCCGGGGTGTTGTCGAACGTCGCGACCGGGTTGCCGTAGCCCGCGGGCACCCCGGCGTCCTCCTGCTCGGCCGCGCGGGCGAGGACCGCCGCGGTGGCGGCATCTGCGTCGTACGTGTTGCGGTCCTGGATGCGGTGCGGGGCGGGGACCTCGTCGCCCAACTCGGCCAACGAGGCGAGGAAACGGTTCTTCTCGCGCTCGAAGAGCGCCTCGTTGCCCTCGAGCTCGAACACCGCGGACATGAAGTTCTCCTGGCTGGCCCCCTCCTCGAGGCGGCGGATCAGGTAGGCGATGGCGACGTCGAACTCGGCGGGGTGGACCACCGGCGTGTAGAGCAGCAGCGAACCGACGTCGCGCTTGACGGCCTCCGCCTGGCCCGTGGCCATGCCCAGCAGCATCTCGAACTCGACGTCGGCGGACACTCCGCGCCCCTCGGCGAGGAGGTGCGCCAGCGCGACGTCGAAGAGGTTGTGGCCGGCGACGCCGAGGCGGACGTTGCGGATCCGTTCGGGGTGAAGCGAGTAGTCCAGCACGGCCTTGTAGGAGGTGTCCGATTCCTGCTTGCTGTTCCACGTGGCGAGCGGCCAGCCGTGGACGTCGGCGTCCATGGTCTCCATGGGCAGGTTGGCGCCCTTGACCAGACGGACCTTGACCGGCGCGCCGCCTTCGGCCGTGCGCTTCGCCGCCCATTCCTGCAGTCGGATCATGGCGGACAGCGCGTCCGGGAGGTAGGCCTGCAGCACGATTCCGCCTTCGAGGCCGCGGAACTCCTCGCGGTCCAACAGCTCCATGAACACCGCGAGCGTCAGGTCCAGGTCCTTGTACTCCTCCATGTCCAGGTTGATGAACTTCCGGGGCGAGGACCCGCGGGCCAGCCGGTAGAGCGGGGCGAGGTTCTCGATGATGTGGCCGACGGCCTCGTCGAAGGCCCAGTGGTTGTGCGGGGCGACCGTGGAGGAGACCTTGATGGACACGTAGTCGATGTCGTCGCGCTCCAGCAGTCGGCGCGTTCCCTCCAGGCGCCGGGCGGCCTCGCCCTCGCCGAGGATGGCCTCGCCGAGCAGGTTCACGTTCAGGTTCACCCCGTCCTTCCGGACGGCGGCGATGGACTTCCCAAGCTTGGTGTCGGTCGCGTCGACGATCAGGTGCCCGACCATCTCGCGCAGCACGCGGCGGGCGATCGGCACGACGACGCCCGGGAGAACCGGTGCCATGGCGCCGCCCAGAGCCACGGCGGACTTCATGTACCAGGGCAGGAACGAGGGGACCTTCGGCGCGATCGCCTTCAGGTTGCGGGCGGCGACCGAGAGGTCCTCCGGACGGACGACGCCGTCCACGAACCCGACCGTGAAGTCCAGCCCGTTGGGGTCCTTCAGGACGCCGGCGAGCTGTTCGCCCGAGGCATCGACCGGGACCTTCGCACCCTCGGTTAGCCAATGGCGGACCAGCGCAACGGCGTCGTCGGCGACGTCCTGCGGTCGGATGGATGCGGTGGCCGGGGTGGTGGGGGTCGTCACTGGCTGGGTGCTCCTTCGGGATGGGGGCGCTGGCCCCGCCCGCCGATGGTGGCGCGCGCTAGGGCCCTTTGGACACAAGTATCCGGCCGACGTAGGTTAAGCAAAAGCGATCTTTTCCGAACGGTATTGTTCGGTGAAACCGAATGATTGCCCGACCCCCCCGGGAGCCCCCGCATGCTCGACGTCAGACGCCTGCGACTCCTGCGCGAGCTCAGCATCCGCGGCACGGTCGCCGAGGTCGCCGCCGCATTGAACTACAGCCCCTCCTCGGTGTCCCAACAGCTCTCCCTGTTGGAGAAGGAGTCCGGGGTGGAGCTGCTCCGCAAGAGCGGGCGCCGGCTGCAGTTGACTCCCCAGGCCCAGGTCCTCGTGGCCCACACCTCGGAACTCCTGGAATCGCTCGAGCGCGCCGAATCCGCGCTCGCCGCGACGGCGCAGACCGTCGGCGGGACCGTGCGTCTGGCCGTGTTCCAGACGGCCGCCTTGGCGCTGGTACCCAACGCCTTGCGCGCGCTGCGGGAATCGCACGGCGCGGTGCGGGTGGAGATGGTCCAACACGAACCGGAGACCGCGCTGCACGAGACCTGGGCACGCGATTTCGACCTCGTGGTGGCCGAGCAGTACCCGGGGCATTCGGCGCCCCACTACACGGAACTCGATCGCGAGCCACTCATCCACGACGAGATCCGGTTGGCGCTGCCCGGCCCGCCGCAGGGTGGCCGGCAAGACGACGGCGACTCGACCGCCCGGTCGCACGCTGGCCCGGGGATTCCGGCCGAGTTCCAGCGGGTAGGGTCCCTCGCCCAGGCGGCGCGCCTGCCTTGGGTCATGGAGCCGCACGGCGCCGCTTCCCGCCACTGGGCCGAGCAGGCCTGCCGGTCGACGGGATTCGAGCCGGATGTCCGCTACGAGACGGCTGACCTCCAGGCACATGTCCGGCTCGTGGAGTCCGGCAACGCCGTCGCCTTATTGCCGGACCTGGTCTGGTCCGAGCGCGAGGCGGCCGTGCGACTCGTCGACCTTCCCGGCCTGCCGCAGCGTACGGTGTTCACGGCGATGCGCAGGTCCAGCGCCGCGCATCCCGCGATCGCCGCGGTCCGGCGGGCCTTGCTCAAGGAAGCGGTCGGACTGGCCTCCTCCTCGGCTAAAATGATCACGGAAAGATAACGTCACGGTGACTGCCGTCACACGCTTCGACCGGAGAGTGCAACACTGGAGGCAGCCGGGCGCCCCGACGCCACCGACGCCACCGACGCCGCAGGTTCACACCGTGAGTCCCTCAACCCAAGGAAAAAATGACTGACCAGACTTTCCAGCTATTCGCCATCGGCGTTTACCTGGCCGCCATGCTGGCCATCGGCTATTTCGCCTTCAAGCGCACCAGCGACCTCGATGACTACATGCTTGCGGGACGCAAACTCAAGCCCGGCGTCGCCGCCCTGTCCGCCGGCGCTTCGGACATGTCGGGATGGCTTCTGATGGGGCTCCCCGGCGCCATCTACGTCAGCGGACTCATCGAGGCCTGGATCGCGATTGGCCTGACCATCGGCGCATGGCTCAACTGGAAGTTCGTTGCCCCGCGGCTGCGTTCCTACACGGAGGTCTCGCAGAACGCGATCACCATTCCGAGCTTCTTCGAGAAGCGTCTGAAAGACAAGTCGCACGTCCTGCGAATCACCGCCTCCGTGGTGGTCCTCATCTTCTTCACCTTCTACGTGTCCTCCGGCATGGTCGCCGCAGGCAAGTTCTTCGAGGGTTCCTTCGGCTGGAGCTACCTCGCGGGCATGCTGACCGTCACCATCGTGACACTGGTCTACACGCTGTTCGGCGGCTTCCTCGGAGCGACCTTGACCGACGTCGCCCAGGGACTGCTGATGTTCGCGGCCCTGATCGCCGTGCCCATCGTCGCGGTGTTCCAGACCGGCGGGATCGGCGCCACAGTGGAACGCATCCAGCAGATCAACCCCGAGGCACTGAACCTCTTCGCGGGCTTCGGCGAGGGCAACTCCCTGCTGTGGGCGCTGGGCATCTTCTCCACCGCCGCATGGGGCCTGGGCTACTTCGGGCAGCCCCACATCATCGTCCGGTTCATGGCCCTGCGCACCCCGCAGGACGCGAAGGCCGGGCGTCGCATCGGCATCGGCTGGATGGTTCTGACCTCCATCGGCGCCGTCACCACCGCGTTGATCGGCATCGCGTACTTCGCCTCCGATCCCGCCCTGTCACTGGATGATCCGGAAACGGTGTTCCTATTGCTGTCGCAGATCCTGTTCCACCCGTTCGTGGCCGGTCTGGTCCTGGCGGCCGTGCTGGCGGCCATCATGTCCACTATCTCCTCGCAGTTGATCGTCTGCTCCTCCGCCCTGGTCGAGGACCTCTACAACATCGTCGGCCGCGAGTCGACGCCCAAGAAGCAGGTGATGCTCGGGCGCCTCGGCGTACTGGTCATCGCCGTGGTCGCATCGCTCATGGCGTTGAACAAGGACACCACCATCCTCGAGTTGGTCGCGTTCGCGTGGGCCGGATTCGGCGCCGCTTTCGGCCCGTTGATCCTGTTGAGCCTGTACTGGCGCAAGCTGACGTCGATGGGCGCGCTGGCCGGCATGGTCACAGGCACGGTGACGGTGTTCGTCTGGGGCAACATCCCCGCGCTGGCCGGCTCCATGTACGAGATCGTTCCGGGCTTCATCCTGAGCACCATCGCCGCCGTCGCGGTCTCCAAGGCGACGTACCGCAGAAACGAAACGATCGAAGCGGAGTTCTCCCTGATGGAGGGCCACGTCGGCGGCGAGGAACTGGCCACCGCTCCACGCGGCTAGTCTTCACCCAAGGCGCGACGGCGTCCCGGCCCACCGGCCGGGGCGCCGTTTCCGCGCGGTGCCATGAGCGCGGTGGCGCACAACACACTGGCGCAAGACGGAAATCACCCATGTCTAACCGCACGGAAACCGTGCGGTAACAACGTGGCGCGAGAGTTGGGGCATCAGCATCCGCACCATCCGCGAGGAACACACCATGAGCGTTTCGGTCAGCCACATCCAGGATCTTCGGACGCTTGGCCCCGGGGACACCGTCGAGGCGCGCCGCTTCAACGATGTCCACTACCGCGGCCGCGTGGAGGCCACCGCTCCCGCCCACGGCGTCGTCTGGGTACGCGACGACGCCACCGGATGCCGGGTCATGCTCCACGGCGACGTCTACCGCGTCTTTGTGCTCCACCTGGCATTCGGCATGACCGCATAGCGGCGTAGCCTCGCCGCCGCTCCGGCGTGATCAGCTGGCCCCATGCCGCCAGGCAACTGATGGACCACATGCCCCCGCATCCGCTGGCCAATTACACGGATGAGGTGACCGCGGATCGCGAGCTTCAGGACGCCGGGGGCGAGCCCGGGCGGGACACGGATGACGGCGAATTCCCGGAGCCGCAGGCATAACCCACGTCTGCCGCCCGACGGCTCGGCATCGGTTCGGGAAAGTCCCGGTGAACACACCAAAATATGTGGTTGATTTGCGACGTTACGGATACCCTGAGCCCACCTTTTGGTAACGTTTCGAGAGTCACACCGGTGGCCACCGTCGCCGGCGCACCAACAAACCGTTCCGGACGGGACGGCCATATAGGGAGGAAAATCGCATGAATTTCCTGGCATTTCTGCTTCTCGGCCTCATCGCGGGCGCCATCGCCAAACTGATCCTGCCCGGCAAGCAAGGCGGCGGCTGGATCGCAACACTGATTCTCGGCGTGATTGGCGCCTTGATTGGCGGTTGGATCGGTAGCCTCTTCGGCAGCGGGACCGCAGGCTTCTTCGATCTCATCTCGTGGTTCTGGGCCATCATTGGCGCACTTCTGGTCCTCATCATTTGGGGCTTCATCACCAAGAGGCGCGCCGCCTAACAAGCGTGCGACCGGACGGTGAACCTACCGTCCACCCGCTGCCGCTGGCGACCGTTCCCCCCGGGACGGTCGCCAGCGGTTTTTTACTACGTCCACGACTAGGGTGGAGGGCATGTCCTGGTCCCGCACCCAAGCACACTTCCTCGCCCTCTCGCCGCAGACACTGTGGACTGTGGTGGGTGACCCCACCATGTTGCCGCGCTGGAACCGCGCCGTCCGGTCGCTCACCCCGCGCGCATCCCTCGCGGTGGGGACGGGCCTGGATTACGTTCCGAATCCGCGCGCGCTGGGCGCCATCCATGCCCGCACCGCACCTCCCGCCGTCGTGACCCATCTCGACCCTGAACGGTTGATCGCCTGGCGGCAGGACCAGCCCGGAGGCGGACTCGCGATTCGCTGGGAGCTGGAGCCGGTTGACGGCGGGACTCGACTCGCCCAGACGGTATCGATCAACGGGCACGGTTCGGCCGTGTTCGCGGAAACCACCGCCAAACCCCTGGCTTCCGGATTCGCCGCGAACTGCGCACATCTTTATCGGCTGGCCGGCGGAACCCGCACACGCGACCTCAAGATCGTCATCGCGGGCGGCTCCGGCTTCCTTGGAAGCCGCTTGGCAGCTGATCTGCTCTGCCGCGGACACGACGTTGTTCTGCTCAGCCGCCATCCGGATCCCAAATCGCCGTTCCGGCAAGCGTGGTGGGACGGCCGGGATGTAGGTGCGTGGACCAAGGAACTCGGGCGGGCAAAGGGACTGGGACACCACGATAGCGAGGACTCGCATGACGGGCCGGTCGCCGTCGTCAATCTCGCCGGAAAACTGGTCGACGCGCCTCCTACCGCGGCCAACATCGCTGCGTTGCGCAGCTCGCGTGTCAACGCCACCCGTGTCTTGACCCAAGCCAGTGCGGCGCTCGAGCGTCCGGTGACCCGTTGGGTGCAGGGCAGCACAACCGCAATCTTCGGAGACGCCGGTGAAGGCAGGATGCATGAAGGCTCCCCGTTGCCTGTCGGACCTGCCGCGCTGGAGCAGATGACAGGCGTCGCCCGACCCTGGGAGGCTGCCGCCGAGAGGGCGCATGCAGACCACACGACGGTCCTGCGCACGTCGATCGTGTTGGAACAGGAGTGTCCCGCCTACGACCGGCTGGCCATGCTTGCGCGCGCCGGCCTCGGCGGCACCGTGGGCGACGGACAACAGTGGTTCAGCTGGATCCACCTGGAGGATTGGTTGGCCGTTGTCCGCGCCGCGCTTGGCCTGGAACCCGGCGTCGAACTGCCCGAGGGAGTGGTGATTGCCGCGGCGCCGGAACCTGTTCGGAATGCCGAACTCATGGAACTGCTGCGCGCGCGCCTCGCACCCGGCCCGTTGAAGCGACTTGCGCTGCCCACCCCCGCTCCCCTGCTGAAGGTCGGCGCCCTCGCATTGCGGACGGACGCCGCACTGGGACTTACGGGACGGCACGCGACATCGAAGGTTTTGGAATCCGCCGGATTCCGCTTCCGTCACCCCAGTTTGGGGCCGGCACTGGACGAGATCATTGCCTGAAACGCACACTTGACATACGCCATGTTGAGGCCGGTATCGACGCCCTCGAGACGGTGAATCCGTCCGAAGCATCATGCGGTTTTGCGTGGTTTGAGGTGTTGGAGGAGTCGTGTTCTGCGGCGTTGGCCGCGGTATTCGATGAGTTCCCCTGCGGGCTGCCGGGGGGCCGGGGTGCCCGGGAGGGCCGGTGCTGTGGAGGTGTAGGTGTGGCCGGTGGGCGTGGTGGTTTGGACG
>NZ_JBIMER010000014.1:0-73542 GCF_051262515.1 Arthrobacter arnarulunnguaqae
GGGCGACCGCCGCGAGGGTGGGTTCCGCAAGGACAACGACCGCCGCGAGAACACGGGCGACGACACGCGTTCGTTCCCAGGGGTGGCCGAAGGTGAGCGCGCCGCGCACAACCCAGCCGACCTGCGGAGCGCGAACCGCGCTGACCGTCCGCGGTCCCCGGAGATCGATGACGACGTCACCGGCAAGGAACTCGACCGCGTCACGAAGGCCGAACTCCGCTACCTGGATGAGAAGAACCTTGACTGGGTCTCGAAGCACCTCGTGATGGCGGGCCGTCTGATCGATCTCGACGCCGAGCTCGCCCACGAGCACGCGCTGGCCGCCAGTCGCCGTGGGGGACGCGTCGCCGTCGTGCGGGAAGCCGTCGGCCTGACCGCCTACGCATCGGGTCAGTACGCCGACGCGCTGCGCGAGTTCCGCACCTACCGTCGCATCAGCGGATCGAACATCCACCTGCCGATCATGGCGGACTGCGAACGCGGACTGGGCAAGCCGGAGAAGGCACTCGAGACGGCGCACAGCGAAGAGGCGTCCGCGCTCGATGCCCCGGCACGCGTCGAAATGGCGATCGTCGCTTCGGGCGCGCAAACCGATCTCGGCAATCGGGAGCAGGCCTTGGCCGAACTCCAGATTCCGGAGCTCGACATCAACCGGGCGTTTTCCTTCAGCCCGCGCCTCTTTGCCGTCTATGCGGACGCGCTCGAGGCTCTGGGGAAGAACGACGAGGCGGTGTTGTGGCGCCGCCAGGTGGTCGTCGCCGAAAACGCCCTCGGCGTGGGTGAGTTCGCCGAACCCGAGATCATGGACCTGGTTGACGAGGACGACGAGCCCATCGAGCGCAAGCCGCGGGTCAAGGACGTCCTCGACGGCGATGCCGAGGTAGCGGGTGTCGATGCCGAGGACGGCCTGACGTCCACCGACGGCGTCGATCTGGGAGCCGAGGCCGTGGCCGAGCCCGAGGACGAGGCCGGCGAGTCCGATGCCGACGTCGCCACGGGGAACGACGGTTCGGATGGTGCCGTCGCCGAGGCCGTTTCCGAGGACGTCAACGCGGATGCCGAATCCGAAACGAACGAGGAAGAAGGCGTCGACAACGCAGGGGAATTCTGGGATTCGGAGGATTCCGCCGTGGCGGCCGACGAGCAGGATCCGACGTCGATCGACACCAACGACGACAACCGATAGGCCCTCGGCACGCATGTTGATCACTGGTTTCGACGCCGTTCTGGCGGACCTTGACGGCGTGGTCTATGCCGGCAGCGAGGCGATCCCGGGGGCTACCGAGTCCCTGGATCGCCTCGCTGGTGTTGGCGTGGGCCTGGCCTACATCACCAACAACGCCTCACGTTCACCGACGGCGGTGGCGGATCACCTTCGCCACCTGGGCGCGCCGGCGACCGCCGAGACCGTCTTCGGCTCCGCCGACGCGGGCGCCGACATGCTGGCGGCGGCCCACGACCGGGGGGACCGCGTTCTGGTGGTCGGCAGCGCATACCTTCGGGACTGCGTGGCCCGCCGCGGATTCCGGTTGGCCGAATCGGCAAAGGACCGGCCCGACGCCGTGATCCAGGGTTTCGACCCGGCAATCGGCTGGAAGGACCTCGCCGAGGCGTCCTACGCCATCGCCAATGGCGCGGCGTGGTTCGCCACCAACACCGACCTGACGATTCCGCAGGCCGGTGGGATCGCGCCGGGAAACGGCTCCCTGGTCAACGCCGTAGCCGCGGCGACCGGCGCCATGCCGCGCGTCGCCGGCAAGCCCGAGCCGGTGATGTTCCGGCGCGCCGCGGAACACCTGCAGGCCAACCGACCGCTAGTGGTCGGGGACCGTCTCGACACCGACATCCTCGGTGGGAACCGGGCGGGCTACACGACGGCGGCCGTCCTGACCGGCATCGATTCCACCCGTTCGATCCTCGCCGCACGCGCAGCCGAGCGCCCAGACTTCATGTTGCGCAACCTCACGGAGTTGTTCACTGCCTATCCGGCCATCAAGGCCACGGGCAGGGACTTCGAATGCGGCCGTTCCCGGGCATGGATCGAAAACGACCGGCTGGTGGTTGCGGGCGCCGAAGACGACGTCGATTCCTGGCGGGCCGCGTGTGCGGCCTGGTGGTACGCACACCCGAATTCGGAGACCGCGCGCGAGCCCGACCTCGATTTCCAGTCCTGACGCGGTAGCAATCCGACCGAAACCTCTGAGACGCCAACCCGGGGAGATCCGTGAACGAACGCGAAACGACTGCAGAGTTGCCCACCCGAGACCAGCCGACGGGCGATCCGTTGGTCGACGATGCACTCGGGGCGCTAGAAACGCTGCCGACAGCGCCGGTCTCCGGCCATTCCGCCGTCTACGCCTCCGTGCACGACGCATTGCGCGCAGCCCTGGAGGAGCACGACGGAGAAGAGCCGTGAGCCGCCTCGACCAGGAGCTGGTGGTCCGCGGTCTTGCACGCTCGCGGACCCATGCCGCCAAACTGATCGCCGAAGGCCGGGTCAGGGTCAACGGCGAAGGCGCCAACAAGGCCGCCCGGACCGTTGGAACCGACGCCGACCTCGATGTCCTTCCCGCCGAGGGCGAGGAATACGTCTCCCGCGCGGGGAACAAGCTGGCCGGCGCGCTCGAGGCGTTCGGCCCCGTGGGGGTGTCCGGCCGGCGTTGCCTCGACGCCGGCGCGTCCACCGGCGGTTTCACCGATGTCCTCCTGCGCAGAGGGGCCGCCCGGGTGGTCGCCGTAGACGTCGGGCATGGCCAGCTGGTCGAACCACTGCGCGTGGACCCGCGGGTGGATGTCCACGAAGGCGTCAACGTTCGCTACCTGGAGGCGGAGGACATCGGCGGACCGGTGGATCTGGTCGTGGCGGACCTCTCGTTCATCTCGTTGAGGCTCGTGGTGGGTCCGCTGGCGGCCGCGACACGCCGCGGGGGAGACCTGGTGCTGATGGTGAAGCCGCAATTCGAAATTGGACGCGAGAACCTCGCGCGCACCGGAGTGGT
The DNA here is from genome assembly GCF_051262515.1 of Arthrobacter arnarulunnguaqae. Lineage (NCBI taxonomy): Bacteria > Bacillati > Actinomycetota > Actinomycetes > Micrococcales > Micrococcaceae > Arthrobacter > Arthrobacter arnarulunnguaqae. Next base: position 3,000 of record NZ_JBIMER010000014.1, read on the forward strand.
GACCGACCCCGGGTGGAGGCGCCGGGCCGTCGAGGGCGTGGTGGCCGCGGGAATCCGGGAGGGCCTCGAACTGGCCGGGTTGGCTCGCAGCCCCCTGCGGGGACAGGATGGGAACGTGGAGTTCTTCCTCTGGATGCGGCGTCCTGGCCACGCGGTTTCTCCACTTTCGCCAGCGGACCCGCCGGTGTTGCCAAAGGTTGACTATTCTTGAGCGGGGCCCCCAAACTCGGGGTTCGCCCCGCGGCAGTCGACGGAAGGAACGCATGAGAAGGATCCTGGTCCTCGCGCACACCGGACGTGCGGATGCCCTGCAGGCCGCCCTGGACACCTGCCGCAGCCTCCGGGCCGCCGGACTTATTCCCGTCATGCGTCGACTCGAACTGCAGAACCTCCGCAACGCCGTCGACGGCGAGTCGCTCGAGGTGGAGATCCTGGACGAAGACGTCGAACTGGATCGCGTGGACCTCGGCATGGTGCTCGGCGGAGACGGGACGGTTCTGCGTGCCGCTGAACTCGTCAGGACTTCGGGCGTTCCGCTCTTGGGAGTCAACCTCGGGCACGTGGGTTTCCTTGCCGAAAGCGAGCGGGCGGACCTGGACCAGACGGTCGAATGGGTCGTCAACAAGGAATACACGGTCGAGGAGCGCATGACGATCGACGTGCAGGTCTGGCTGGACAACCGCCGCATCGCGCACACGTGGGCCCTCAATGAGGCCGCCGTGGAGAAGGCCAACCGCGAACGGATGATTGAGGTCGTGATGGAGATCGACGGCCGTCCCATCAGTACCTTCGGATGCGACGGCATGGTCATGGCCACCCCCACCGGTTCCACGGCCTACGCGTTTTCCGCGGGCGGACCCATCGTCTGGCCGGAGGTCGAGGCCCTCATCATGGTTCCGATCAGCGCGCACGCGCTCTTCGCCAAGCCGCTGGTCGTCTCGCCGACCTCCACCATGGCACTGGAGATCCTGACCCGCACGGATGCGCAGGCCGTCCTGTGGTGCGATGGCCGACGCACCATCGACCTGCCGCCGGGCTCGCGCGTGGAAGTCACGCGCTCGGCCACCCCGGTGCGGCTGGCGCGGGTGAACCGCACCCCGTTCAGCGAACGGCTGGTCAGCAAGTTCGAACTGCCCACGCGCGGGTGGCGCGGCCCCGTCCCGTCCGCCGACCGGATGACGGCTACCAGCGCGCTTCCGATCACCTCCGCCCCGCTCCACGTCGTCGAGCCACGCCACCACGAACCGCGCTCGGAAACGGAGCCCCGCCCATGATCGAGGAAATCCGGATCTCCGACCTCGGCGTCATCGAACAGGCCACGTTGCCGCTGGGCGCCGGCCTCAGCGTGGTCACCGGTGAAACCGGCGCGGGCAAGACCATGGTCGTCACCGCGCTCGGCCTGCTCCTGGGCCAACGTGCCGATCCGGGTGCCGTGCGCCACGGGTCCAAGCAGGCGGTCGCCGAGGCGACCGTCCGGCTCCCGGCCGGAAGCCCCGCAATGGCCAGGGCAGAGGAGGCCGGCGCGCTCGTCGAGGAGTACGACGGCGGCGCCGAGCTCATCATCGCCCGCGTCCTGAGCGCCGAGGGCCGCAGCCGGGCCGCCGTGGGCGGGCGGTCCACACCGGTGGGCGTTCTCGCGGAGATCGGTGATTCCCTCGTTGCCGTCCATGGGCAGACGGACCAACTCCGGCTCAAGGGTGCCGTCGCGCAGCGGGAATCGCTGGACAAGTTCGGTGGGGCGGAACTCGGTGGGGCACTGGGGGACTACCGCGCTGCCTTCGACCGCTGGAGGGACGTTCGTTCGTCCCTCGAGGAGCTCGTCGCGCAGGCGCGCGAACGGGTCCGCGAGGCCGAGTCGCTGCAGTTGGCGCTGGAGGAGATCGACGGCGTCGATCCGCAGCCGGGCGAGGACGAGACTCTCAAGGCGGACGCCCAGAAGCTCTCCAACGTGGAGGGTCTGAGACTCGCCGCGGCCGCCGCGGGAACCGCGCTTTCCTCGGACGAGTTCGGTGGAGAACCGGACGCGGTGAGCCTCGTGGACGCGGGAAAGCGGGCACTGGAGCAGGTGGAAGACGACGACCCCCAGATCAAGGCCCTGGCTGGCCGCATGGCGGAGATTGGATTCCTCATGGCGGACGTGTCCGCCGATCTGGCCAGTTACGCCGCGTCGCTGGATTCCGAAGGGCCGGAGCAACTGGGCGCTATCGAGTCCCGGCGGGCCGACTTGAACGCCCTGATCCGCAAGTACGCCCCCAGCATCGACGAGGTCCTGGAATGGGCGGCGTCCTCCCGAACGCGCCTCGCGGAGCTGCAGGACGACACCGGTCGGATCGAGGCCCTGACCGCGGAGGAGGCGGACCTCCAGGAACGCCTGGATTCCCTCGGTTCCCTCGTGAGCAACCTGCGGACCCGGGCCGCGGGGGAACTCGCCGACCGCGTGAGCGCCGAACTCGCCGCGCTGGCGATGCCGGACGCGCGGTTCGTCGTGGAGGTCGTGCCTGCCGCCGAACCGGCACGCCATGGACGGGACGAGATCCTCATGCTGTTGCGGCCCCACGCCGGCAGCGCGCCGCGCCCGCTGGGCAAGGGCGCATCCGGGGGTGAGCTCTCGCGCGTCATGCTGGCCATCGAGGTGGTGCTGGCGGAGGTCGATCCCGTCCCGACGTTTGTGTTCGACGAGGTGGACGCCGGGGTGGGAGGTAAGGCCGCCGTCGAAATCGGCCGACGGCTGGCGATGCTGGCCCGCCACGTACAGGTGATCGTCGTGACGCACCTGCCCCAGGTGGCGGCGTATGCCGACCGCCACATTCGCGTGATCAAGAACTCCGATGCCGGGGCCGACGGCGGCGCGGGCTTCACCGCGAGCGACGTCGTGCTCCTTGACGGGGCCGAGCGCGTGCGCGAACTGGCGCGGATGTTGGCCGGACAGGAAGACTCGAACACCGCCCAGGCCCATGCCGAGGAGCTTCTCGACGATGCCCAGCAGGCGGTCGCGGCGCTTCGTTGAGGCCGTCCAGTAGAGTGATCCCCAAATCCGTCCGGCGAAAATGATGATAGGCTCGAATTCCGTGGTGCAGCGAACATTTTCCCGTAATTCCCGGTCCTCCGAAACTACCAAGCAGATCTTTGTCACCGGCGGTGTCGCCTCGTCCCTAGGCAAGGGACTGACGGCTTCGAGCCTCGGTCACCTGCTTCGGGCGCGCGGCCTATCCGTCACCATGCAGAAACTGGATCCCTATCTGAACGTGGATCCGGGCACGATGAACCCCTTCCAGCACGGGGAGGTGTTTGTCACCGACGACGGAGCCGAGACCGACCTCGACATCGGCCATTACGAGCGCTTCCTCGATGAGAACCTCGACGGCATGGCCAACGTGACGACCGGTCAGGTGTATTCGACGGTCATCGAGAAGGAACGACGCGGCGACTACCTCGGCGACACCGTTCAGGTCATTCCCCACATCACGGACGAGATCAAGCGCCGCATGCGCCTCCCGTCCGAGGGCAAAAAGGCCCCGGATGTCATCATCACCGAGATCGGCGGAACGGTCGGCGACATCGAGTCGCAGCCCTTCCTCGAATCCGCCCGCCAGGTCCGTCAGGACATCGGACGCAACAACGTCTTCTTCGTGCACGTCTCCCTGGTTCCATACATCGGGCCCAGCCAGGAGCTCAAGACCAAGCCGACGCAGCACTCGGTCGCGGCGCTGCGTTCCATCGGCATCCAGCCGGACGCACTGGTCATCCGCTCGGACCGAGAAATCCCCGAGGAGATGCGCATCAAGCTGGGGCGCACGTGCGACGTCGACCCCGAGGCCGTCATCAACTGCGCCGACGCCCCGAGCATCTACGACATCCCGGTCGTCATCCACGAGCAGGGCCTGGATGCGTACATCGTGCAGACCCTGGGCATGAAGTTCAAGGACGTCGACTGGCGCCAGTGGGACCGGCTGCTCGAGGCCGTCCACCACCCCAAGCACCATGTTGAAATCGCCCTGGTCGGCAAGTACATCGACCTGCCCGACGCCTACCTCTCGGTGACCGAGGCCCTGCGCGCCGGCGGCTTCGCGAACGAGGCCAAGGTCAACATCCGTTGGGTTCCCTCGGACGACTGCCAGACCCTGGAGGGGGCCCAAAAGGCCCTCGCCGGCGTGGACGCGATCTGCGTGCCCGGCGGGTTCGGCATCCGCGGGCTCGAGGGCAAGCTCGGCGCGCTGAAGTTCGCCCGCGAGAACAAGCTGCCGACCCTGGGCCTGTGCCTGGGCCTGCAGTCCATGGTCATCGAGTACGCCCGCAATGTCGTCGGGCTCGAGGGCGCGTCCTCCACCGAGTTCGAACCGGACACCGAATTCCCGGTGATCGCGACGATGGCCGAGCAGCTCCACATCGTCGACGGCAAGGGCGACCTGGGCGGAACGATGCGGCTGGGCCTCTACGAGGCGAAGCTCGCCGAGGGGTCCGTCGTGGCCGAAACCTACGGCAAGACCGAGGTCTCCGAGCGCCACCGCCACCGCTACGAGGTCAACAACGAATACCGGGAGCAGATCGCCGCGGCGGGACTGGCCTTCTCCGGAACCTCCCCGGACGGCAAACTGGTCGAATACGTCGAGCTGCCCCGGGACGTGCACCCGTACTACGTCTCGACCCAGGCGCACCCCGAGCTGAGCTCGCGTCCGACCCGGCCCCACGCGTTGTTCTCCGGGCTGGTCAAGGCCGCGCTCGAGCACCAGAAGGCCGGTCGGTAGGCATGGCCGAAGCCGACGGCGGAGGGCTGGCCGACCAGGCGAGCCCCCGCCGTCTGCTGTCTTCGGAGACCGTCTACAAGGGACGGATCTGGAACGTCGTCCAGGACAGTTTCCGGTTTGCGGAGGACCAGGCGCCGCTGGTGCGCGACTACATCGACCATCCGGGCGCGGTCGCCGTCGTCGTGATGGACGACCGCGGGCGCGTCCTGTTGATCAACCAATACCGCCATCCGGTGGGTATGACGCTCTGGGAGGTCCCCGCGGGGCTGCTCGACGTCGACGGCGAGGCCCCGCAGCTGGCGGCGGCGCGCGAGCTCGCCGAAGAGGCCGATCTGACCGCGGCGACGTGGCACACCCTCGTGGACGTGTTCAACTCGCCCGGCTCCTCCAGCGAGGCGATCCGGATCTACCTCGCGCGCGCTCCCGCGCCCGTGCCGGAGAACCAGCGGCACGTGCGCACCGACGAGGAAGCGGACATGCCGGTCCAATGGCTGCCGCTCGGCGACGCCGTGGCCGCGGTCCTCGACGGACGCATCCACAACCCTTCCGCGGTCGCCGGCCTGTTGGCCTGCCATGCCTCGGCCGCGGACGGCTTTGCCACGCTCCGTCCGGCGGACGCGCCCTGGGAGGCGCACCCCCGGATGCGGCGTTCGTCGCCGCCCCAGCCGCCGTCCGCGCCGTAGGCCCACGGATGACCGCATCAAGCTCCGACGCACCCGCCGCGCACACGGTGCCCACAGCGCTCGAATCCACGCGGCCGGGCCGCCAGATGGCCGCCTACCTCCAGCACCTCGCGGTGGAGCGGGGCATGGCCGCCAACACCGTGTCGGCGTACCGTCGCGACCTCGGACGCTACGCCGCCTTCCTGGCGGCACGGGGGATCGAGGCGGCGGACGACGTGGAACGAACGGTTCTCGCCGCGTTTGCGCAGGCCCTTCGGGACGGGGCCGACGGCGGATCGGTGCTGAGCGCGCGGTCCGCGGCGCGGTGTGTCGTTGCGGTGCGCGGGTTGCACCGCTTCTGGGCCCTAGAGGGGACGGCCCGTGACAACCCGGCATCCGACCTCCGGCCGCCCGCGGCGGGCCAGCGCCTGCCCAAGGCCATCACCGTCGCAGAGGTGGGAGCGATCCTCGAATCCGTGCCGGCCGAATCCGAGACCGGGCAACGGGACCGGGCACTCCTGGAGTTCCTTTATGCCACCGGGGCCAGGATCAGCGAGGCCGTCGGGCTCGACGTCGACGACCTCCACCTCGAGCGTCCCAGCGACGGCCCCGCCGTCGTCCGGCTGACCGGCAAGGGATCCAAGGAGCGGGTGGTTCCACTGGGCTCGTACGCGCTGTCGGCCCTGGAGGCCTATCTGGTGCGCGGCCGTCCTGCGCTGGTGGCCAAGGGCAAGGGAACCCCCGCCTTGTTCCTGAACGCGCGCGGCGGACGGTTGAGCCGCCAATCGGCCTGGACGGCGCTCAAGGCCGCGGCCGAGCGAGCCGGGATCGCCAAGACCGTCTCGCCCCACACGCTGCGGCACTCGTTCGCCACGCACCTGCTGGAGGGAGGCGCCGACGTGCGGGTGGTCCAGGAGCTGCTGGGCCACGCCTCCGTCACCACGACGCAGGTCTACACGCTGGTCACCGCCGACACCCTGCGCGAGGTCTACGCGGCGGCGCACCCCCGCGCCCGCTGACCGTGCCTACACTGGGGCCATGAGCACCGCCGTTGTCCTCTGCCTCGTGTTGCGTCGCGATGGCGCGGGCACGAGCGTTCTCCTGGGCCACAAACAGCGCGGATTCGGCGCCGGGAAGATCGTCCTGCCGGGCGGAAAGATCGAACCCGGGGAATCGGCGGCGGCGGCCGCCGCACGGGAACTTGCCGAAGAGACGGGGCTGACCACCGATCCGGTGGCGCTCCGGGAGGTGGCCGGAATCCGCTTCGAATTCCCCGCCCAGCCGCAGGCGGACATGGAATGCACCGTGATGCTGGCCCCGCACACCGCCGGGACGCTGCGCGACACCGACGAACTCCATGGAGCCTGGCATCCCGCCGACGCGCTCCCGACCGACCGGATGTGGGAGGACTCCCCGCGCTGGCTGGTACCGCTGATCGAGGGGAGGGCCCTGGACGTCCACGTGGTGTTGTCCCGGGACAACGAGGGCGTCGCGGGGTACACCGTGACCGAGCGTCGCGTCCCGGGCTCGCCGGAACGAGCCGCGGTGGGGAAGGCGGAGGCGTCGCGGCCACGGTCCTGAACCCCTTTGGCACGGGCATGCGCGAGCCGGCGCCGCCTGCCGGCCCCTCACCCACGAAGTCCGGGACGGCGACGGACTCCACGGCGTCCTCGGATCCCGCACCCTCCGGTGCGGCCACCGACCCGCCCGACGAGCAGACGGGGCCGGAACTGCCCAACGGCCTGCTTCCCGCGCACGCCAACGTCCGATGGGACGATTCCCCGGCATGCCGTTCGCTGGACGTCGACACCGTGCTGATCGCGCCCGTCACCGGTGATGCGCCGCCGGCCCCGCTGGAAGGCGACCCGGACGTCAACCGGGCCGTGGGCTGCGTCGGGGACCACGCGGCCTTCACGGTTTTCACGGATCTCGCCCATTTCGACGCCGATCACGGCGACACCTTCGCGGGCCTCTACCTGGCGAGTTGGGACGGCGAACGGTGGTGCGCCGACCACAGTGGGACCGACGGCCCGGGAACGGGCGGACGCGGTATTCGATTCGTTCGGAATCGAGATCGATGATCCCCAGAGTCTCCTGGGCCCCAACACGGCGACGTGGGCACCGGACGAGCCGCAGGACGACTGGACTGGTCTCGACACGGGCCCCTCGGGCTTCAGCGTGGAGCACCGCTCGGACTGGGAAGTGCGCGAGGCCGATCCGGACGGTGCGCCGTCGCAGCGTCTCGTGTTCTTCGACCGCTACGGTGCCCACACCGCGAGTCTCGAACGCTTCAGCGCGGATCCGTCCGCCGGCGGAACCTGCGAACCGGGCCAGGAGACCTACCGCATCCACGCGAGTGAGGCAGTGTCCGCGACGGACGACGCGGGGTCGCTGGAGGTAGCTCTCATGACGGGCACGAACGCCGTCGGGAGCTGGTCGTTTGTGGGACTTGTGCGCGCCGGACAGCCGGCGGAGGGGGCGCTGTGCGAGGCGGACCGCCTCCTGGAGGTCGACGGGACGTTCGTGGTGGCGCAGGGCTTGTCCGCTCGGCTCGGGTTCGAATCCGATGCCGAACTTGGGGCCTATTTGGAGTCGCAGTCCTGGGCAGACACGGTCCGCTTCGCACGGTCGCTGCGCTTCAGCTGACCGGCGCGCGGGGAAACGAGGGAGGCCGTGCGGCGATCGCCGCACGGCCTCCTTTCGCGATGGCGCTGTCCGTCAGACGGCCCGCTGGTCCGGTCCGTTGTAGGCCGACAGCGGCCGGATCAGCGAGTTGGCCGCGCGCTGTTCCATGACGTGGGCGGTCCACCCGGTGATGCGCGAGGCGATGAACAGCGGAGTGAACATGGCCGTGTCGAAACCCATGAGGTGGTAGGTCGGACCGGCGGGGTAGTCCAGGTTCGGCTTGATGTTCTTCGCCTCACCCATTGCCTGCTCCAGCCCGTCGTACAGACCCAGCATCTCGGCCCGGCCGAAGTGCTCGATCATGCGGTCAAGCGCGGCCTTCATCGACGGCACGCGGGAGTCGCCGCTCTTGTAGACGCGGTGGCCGAAGCCCATAACCTTCTTCTTTTGGGAGAGGGCCTCCTCCATCCAGGCCTTGGCCCGGGCGGCGGCGTCCTCCCGGGACTCGTCCGTGCGGATCCCGATCTCCTCGAAGGTGTGCATCACGGCTTCGTTCGCCCCGCCGTGCAGCGGGCCCTTCAGGGCGCCGATGGCGCCGACGACCGCCGAATGCAGGTCCGACAGGGTGGAGGTGATCACCCTGGCGGTGAAGGTCGAGGCGTTGAACGAATGCTCGGCGTAGAGGACCATCGAGACGCGGAACGCGTCGACGACCTCGGGTGCGGCCTCCTCGCCGAACGTCATCCACAGGAAGTTCTGCGAATAGTCCAAGTCCTCCCGCGGCTCCACCGCATCCAGTCCGCGACGGCGGCGCTGGTCGTACGCGACGGCGGCGGGGAACGCGGCCAGCAGCGACTTCGCCTTCGCGAGTTCGGCCTCCGGGGAGGAGTCCTCCGCCAGCGGATGGTTGGCGCCCAGCACCGAGACCGCGGTGCGCGCCACGTCCATCGGGTGGCACGTGGTCGGCAGCAGGTCGATGGCCGCCTTCACGTTCGCCTCCATGGACCGGTTCGCGCGCTCGAAGGCGACGAACTCCGCCAGTTCGGCCTTGTTGGGGAGGTCGCCGTTCCACAGCAGGAGGGCCACCTCCTCGAAACTCTTGCTGGCCGCGAGCTCCTGGACCGGATAGCCGCGGTAAAGCAGGGAATTGGTGTCGGGATTGACCTTCGAGACGGCCGTGTAGTCGACGACAACGCCGTCGAGCCCCTTCTTGATGTCCTTGGTATCGGTATCGCCCATGGTGGTGCTCTCCTTCGAACGCTTACGGGTTGGCGTTGTTGCCGTCGATATCCAGGCCGGGGACCTGGAAGTTGAAGATGCCGGTGTCGAACTTGTTGTAGGCCTCGTAGTCCACCAGTTCATAGAGTCTCACGCGGGTGAGCATGTTGGGCACCTCTTCCTCCTGGCTTCCGGTGGCGGCGATGGCGTCGAGGGTCCGCTCCGCGGCGCCCATGGCGCTGCGCAGCAGGGTGACCGGGTAGATAACCATGGCGACCCCGACGTCGGCCAGTTGCCGACGGGTGAACAGCGCGCTTTTGCCGAACTCGGTCATGTTGGCCAAGACCGGAACCTCCACGGCCCCGCAGACGGCCGCGAACTCGGATACGTCCCGCATGGCCTCCGGGAAGATCGCGTCGGCGCCGGCGTCCACCAGTGCCTTGGCACGGTTGATCGCCGCATCCAGACCATCGACGGCGCGGACGTCCGTGCGCGCCATGATCAGGAAGTTGGGGTCGCGGCGGGCGTCTGTTGCGGCGGCGACCCGCTTGACCATCGTGTCCAGGTCAACGACGTTCTTGCCGTCGAGGTGGCCGCAGCGCTTGGGGTTGAACTGGTCCTCGATGTGGCAGCCCGCGAGGCCGGCGTTCTCCAGTTCCTGGACGGAGCGCGCCACGTTCATGGGCTCGCCGAAGCCGGTGTCGGCGTCGACGAGGGAGGGCAGATCCGTCATCCGGGCGATCTGGCCTGCGCGCTGGGCGACCTCGGTGAGGGTCGTGAGCCCGATGTCGGGCAGCCCCAGGTCGTTGGCGAGGACCGCGCCGGAGATGTAGACGCCGTCGAAACCCTTTTCCCCGATGAGACGCGCGGAGAGCGGGTTGAAGGCCCCCGGGAACTGGCGGGCGGTTCCGGGCACGAGCATCCCGCGCAGGGCCGCGCGCTTCTGCGCGGGGGTCACGTTGGAGTACAACATCCTAGAACAGCCCCTTCGGGGCGGCCGCGAGGTCGATGACGCCGGGGGCCGCAACGATGTTGAGCTGCCCCAGCTCGCCGGAGCCCAGCTTCTCCAGGTTTTCGGCCGCCGCGATGAAGCGGTCGATCTCGTCGTCCTCGACCAGGCCGGCGGCCAGGGCGCGGAACTTGTTGACGTAGTGCTCGCGGGCGAACGGCCGTGCGCCGAGCGGGTGCGCGTCGGCGACGGCGATCTCGTCGGTGACCACGGTGCCGTCGTTCAGGGTGATGACCACCGAACCGCCGAAGGCCTTCTCGTTGATGTCCAGCGAGTGGTAGCGGCGCGTCCACTCGGTGTCTTCCTCGGTGGTGACCTTGTTCCAGAGTTCCACGGTATCGGCACGGCGGGCACGCTCGGGGGAGTACGAGTCGACGTGGTGCCAGGACCCGTCCTGCAGGGCCACGGTGAAGATGTACGGAATGGAGTGGTCCAGGGTCTCGCGCGAGGCGGTCGGATCGTACTTCTGTGGGTCGTTGGCGCCCGAACCGATCACGTAGTGGGTGTGGTGGCTGGTCTTGATCAGGACCGAGGCGACGTTCTTGGCGTCGGTCGTCTCCGGGTGTTCGCGGTTGAGCTTGCGGGCCAAGTCGATCCAGGCCTGCGCCTGGTACTCGGCCGAGTGCTCCTTGGTGTAGGTGTCCAGGATGGCGCGCTTCGCCTCGCCATCCCCCGGCAGCGGCACCTCGTAGGCCGCGTCCTTGCCGTCGAGCATCCAGGCGATGACGCCGTCCTCGCCCTCGTAGATCGGCACCGGGGAGGTTTGGCCGCGCATGGCGCGGTCGGCGGCCTCCACGGCCATCTTGCCCGCGAAGGCCGGAGCGTGCGCCTTCCAGGTGGAGATCTCGCCCTTGCGCGACTGGCGGGTGGCAGTGGTGGTGTGCAGTCCCTGGCCGACGGCCTGGAAGATGGTTTCGACATCGAGGCCCAGCAGCGTGCCGATGCCGGCGGACGCCGACGGCCCGAGGTGGGCGACGTGGTCGATCTTGTGCTTGTGGAGGCAGATGGCCTTCACGAGGTCCACCTGGATCTCGTAACCGGTGGCGATGCCCCGGATCAGGTCCTTGCCGCTGGCGCCGGTGTGCTGCGCGACGGCGAGGATCGGCGGGATGTTGTCGCCCGGGTGGGAGTACTCGGCGGCCAGGAAGGTGTCGTGGTAATCAAGTTCGCGCACGGCCACGCCGTTGGCCCAGGCGGCCCACTCGGGGGAGACCTTTTCCGTGATGCCGAAGACCGAGGCGCCCGCCCCGCCGGTCGACGGCGCATGGGTCAGCGCCTGGGCGCGGGCAGCGACGATGGGTCCGCGGTTCAGCGAGGCTATGGCGACGGAGGCGTTGTCGATGACGCGGTTGATGATCATTTCCGCGACCTCCGGCGCGACCTCGACCGGATCGGCGGCCACGCGGGCGATCTTGTGGGCCAGCTGCTCTTCGCGGGGAAGGTTTTCCTCCGAGCGGTACACACGTACGGCGTGGTTGATCATTGGGGATCCTCTCGTGTTGGTGCATGGGATTTGATGTGGTCGAGGCTGTGCTGCAGGTGGAGCATGGTGGCCGCCGCGGCGAGGTCCGGATCGCCGGCCGCGATGGAACGCGCGATCGCGGCGTGCTCGCCGGCGGAGGCGCGGAGGCGTGCGGGATCGTCTTGGGCCAGCCTCCGAACCCTCGCCAGGTGGACGCGCAATCCGCGTAGCGCCTGCTCCAGGTACGGGTTGCGGACCGCATCGTCGATGGCGGCGTCCAGCTCCGAGGCCAGGCGGTAGTAGTTCTCGCGGGGAGCATCAACGGTTTTTTCCCCGCTTGGGGTCGCTGCCGCGGCGAAACGCCGCGACAATGCGATAAAGGGGTCCGTGGCGCCGGACCGTGCTGCGATCCGTGCCGATTCCACCTCGAGTGCCCGTCGCAGTGCGAACAGGTCGTCGACGTGTTCGAGCGAGACATCGGAGACGACGGCGCCCCGGCCGCGTTGCTGGACGGCCAGCCCGTCGGCCGTCAGCCGGGACAGCGCCTCGCGCAACGGGGTGCGGGAGACGCCGAGCCGTTCCGCCTGCTCCACCTCGCCCAGGACGGTCCCCGGTGGGAGCCGCCATTCGACGATGTCCCGGCGTAATTCGCCGTACGCCTTGTCACTTGCCCTCATATCGTCATTGTATACACAGCTGTTCCATTCATGGGCCACTTATCGCATTTCTTGGGTATTTGGGCGCCGGTCCTTCCACTGTGTATACACGTCTCTTGAATTGTTTGTGACGGTCGCCATAGTCTTGGCGCAGACAGGACGGGCCGAGCACCCGAGACACCGCTCGCGCCGCAAGCAAAGAACAAGGGAGTTCCGATGCCGCCAACGAACGAACAGCCAAGCACGTACCGGGCCACGCACGCAGCCAGCGTCAAGGATCCCGCGGGCTTCTGGCTCCGCGAGTCCGCGCGCATCGACTGGTCCACGCCACCCACCCGTGGCCTCGACGAATCCGCCGCGCCGCTCTACGGCTGGTTGCCCGACGGCAGGCTGAACCTCAGCGTCAATGCCTTGGACCGCCACGTGGCCGCCGGAGCGGGGGACCGGGTGGCCCTGGTCTACGACTCCGCCGTCCTCGGCGCCCGGCGCAGCTACACGTACGCCGAGTTGCTCGCGGAGGTCGAGCGTTTCGCCGGCGTGCTGGTCGGACTCGGCGTCGGCCGCGGGGACCGCGTCCTGCTGTACCTCCCGATGATTCCGCAGGCCGTGGTGGCCATGCTCGCGTGCGCCAGGATCGGCGCGGTGCACTCGGTGGTGTTCGGTGGTTTCGCCGCCACCGAGCTCGCGGCGCGTATCGACGACGCCGCTCCGGCAGCGCTGGTCACGGCGACCGGAGGCGTGGAGCCCTCGCGCCGCGTCGAATACCTTCCAGCGGTCGCGGAGGCGTTGCGGCTCTCCAACCACACCGTCCCGCACGTGGTGGTGCAGCACCGGGACGGTTTCATCGCCAACCTGGCGGAGTACGACGGCGGCGTGGCTCGACCGGCGTCGGACGACGCCGGTCGCGCGGCGACCACCTGGCACGACTGGGAGGCGCTCGCGCGGACCGCACGGCCCGCGGCCGCGGTCGACGTGGACTCCACGCACCCGCTGTACATCCTCTACACCTCGGGGACCACGGGCGCACCCAAGGGCGTCGTCCGGGACACCGGGGGCTACGCCGTGGCGATGAGCTGGTCCATGGAGAACATCTACGGCGTCCGCGCAGGGGACACCATGTTGACCGCGTCCGACGTCGGTTGGGTGGTCGGGCACTCGTACATCGTCTACGGCCCGCTCATCGCCGGGGCCACCACGGTGCTCTACGAGGGCAAGCCCGTGGGCACGCCCGACGCCGGTGCCTTCTGGCGTCTCGTCGACGACCACCGGGTCAAGGTCCTGTTCACGGCGCCGACCGCACTGCGGGCCATCCGCAAGGCCGACCCGGAGGCGGAACTGCTGGCCGCCCACGACACGTCGTCTCTGCGCGCGCTCTTCGTCGCGGGGGAGCGGCTCGATCCCGACACCTACGGGTGGGCCACGGCCGTGCTCGGGGTGCCTGTGGTCGACAACTGGTGGCAGACGGAAACGGGTTGGCCGATCGCCGCCAGCCCTTGGGGGCTGGAGGAACTGCCGCTGAAGCCGGGATCGCCGTCGTTTCCCGTTCCCGGCTACGACGTCCGCATCCTCGATTCCCTGGGGCAGGAACTTCCGCGCGGACAGGAGGGCAACATCGCCATCCGGCTTCCGCTGCCGCCCGGCGCGTTGACGACCCTCTGGGGAAACGACGAGCGGTACATCTCCTCGTACCTGGAGCAGTTCCCCGGCCACTACGCGACCGGCGACTCGGGTCTGCTCGACGCGGACGGATACCTGTACGTGATGGGCCGCACCGACGACGTCATCAACGTCTCCGGCCACCGACTGTCCACGGGGGCGATGGAGCAGGTGCTGGGTGCCCATCCCGCCGTCGCCGAATGCGCCGTGATCGGCGTTGCGGACGGGCTCAAGGGACAGGTTCCCCGCGGGTTCGTGGTCCTGAAGGACGGAGCGGCGACCACCGAGGAGGCGCTGTGCGCCGAACTGGTGGCCATGGTCCGCGAACGGATCGGCCCGGTGGCGGACTTCCGGCAGGTGCGGATCGTCGAGGCCTTGCCCAAAACGCGCTCCGGCAAGATCCTGCGCAAAACCATGCGGCAGATCGCCGACGGCGTCGACTATGCGGTGCCGGCGACGATCGAGGATCCCCAGGTCGTGGAGGACCTGATCCCCCTGCTCCGGCCCGAGGGCTCGCACCAATCCGGCGAAGGGCGCCTGGGATAAACTCGCGTGGGACCGGGAGGGTGTCGATTCCGGCGGTGAGGGGAAAACGTTGGATCCACTGGGCGGAATGGGTCGGGAGGAACTCGGCATCCTGACGTGGGTTGCCGCCGGCGTCTTCGCGCTTGCGGTCGGCCTCTGGCGTCCACACGGATTTCATTGGACCGCTGTTGGATCCGTGCTGCTCTTCGCGGCGCTCAATGCGGGTGCCGGGATCTACGTCCTGAACCACTTCCGTGATTCCCGCTGGGCCGCGGGGGGACAACCGTCCCTGAGCGTTCCGTCGCTCTCGGGCACGCCCCTGGTCGGACAATACCTCGAATCCCTGGAATCCACCCTGAACGGCGTGGTCGGTGGCATGAACGATTTGCTGGCATTCCAACGGGCCCTTCCCGTGGCGCTGGATTTCCTGGCCGTGTCCGGATGGGCCCTCGTGGTGTCGTTTCCGCTGGCCGTTCTCGCCGCCGGCATCGGTTTAGTCCGGACCCGGCGCAGGGCTGCGGAATTCGAAAAGTACCGTGCCACCGTTGACCTGCTGAAGGACGAGCTCGAGCGGGTCAAGCGGCAGATTGGGGCGCCGGACCGGCATTAGGCCCATGGGCGGCCGCTGGCGTCAGCCCTTCCAACGGTATTCGTATTCCGGTCGGCCGCGCGTCCCGTGCCGCGGCGACTTGGGCGCGACACCTTGGACGCTGAGGTGCTCCAGGTACCGCCGGGCGGTGACGCGGGAGATGTCGAGTGCCTCCGCGACCTCCGTGGCGGACAGGCCCGCCGCGGACCCGCGGAGGATGGCGGCGATCGAAGCGAGGGTCTCCTCCAGCATGCCCTTGGGGAGGCTGGCGGGTCCGGTGGTGCGCAGCGCGGCGAAGGCGTTGTCGATGGACGCCTGTGTGGGCGCGTCGGGACCGGAGAGGTTCAACCGGAAGCCGCGGTAGTTCTCCAGCTTCTCGCGGAAGGCCGCGAACGGAAAAGGCTTGATCAGGTATTGCGTGATCCCGGCCGCGATGGCCGTCCGGACCACCGACAGGTCCCGAACGGCCGTGATGGCGATGATGTCCACCGTGTTGCCTCGCCCGCGGATGCGCCGGGCGACGTCGAGGCCGTGCAAGTCCGGGAGGTTCATGTCCAAGAGCACCAGGTCCACGGGTGCGCCCGCGGCGCCGGCCGCCTCCAACAGCGACAGCGCCTCGGAGCCGCTGTGGGCGATCGCAGTGACATCGAACCCCGCCACCCGGCGGACGTAGTCGGCGTGGGCGGCGGCGGTGATGGGTTCGTCGTCGGCGACAAGAACGCGCAGGACGCGCCGTGGATCAGCCATTCGGACGGCCCCCGGCTTTCCCGCGCGCGGTTCGTCCATACGCGGCCGAGCCGCGCTCCAGCGGCAGGGTGACGGTGAAGATGGCACCGGCGTCGTTATCCACTTCCAGCGAACCCCCGAGCCGCACCACCGCCTGCCGCACCAGCGCCAGGCCGAGGCCCCGGCCGCCCGCCGTCGACGAGGCCGGCTTTGTCGACGCTCCCATGCGCAGGAAATCCTCCAGATGATCCGGATCGATTCCGGGACCGGAATCGGCAACGGAGATCACGACGTCCGAGTCGACCACCGAAAAGTCGGCCCACACCCGACGCGCCGCGGACGTCGCCGCGGCGTCGAATGCGTTGTCCAGAAGGTTTCCCGTGATGGTCACGAGGTCCCGGGCGTCGAGGGAATCGCGGGGGAGCTCGCCGTTGGCCGTGAGGGTCAATTCGATGCCGCGCTCGTTGGCCTGAGCGGCCTTCCCGACGAGCAGCGCGGTGAGGAACGGTTCGTCGATGGACTGCACGACGTCGTCGGTCAGCCGCTGCGATTCCTGGCGGTCCCGGACCGCGAAGTCCAGCGCCTCGCGCTCCCGCCCCAGCTCGATCAGCGAGGCGACGGCGTGTAGGCGGTTGGCGTGCTCGTGCGTCTGTGCCCGCAGGGCCTCGGTCAGGGTCTTCATGGTCTCCAGCTCGCCCGTCAGCGCCTGGATTTCAGTATGGTCCCGCAGCGTGGCCACGGCGCCCGGGCGGCGCGCCATGGGCCGCCGCGCCCCCGGGCGCCCGACCCGCAACCCGACTGGACCGTCGGTGGGTTCCGCCGCCCGTTCCTGGCTGATGACCAGGACGCGGCTCTTGGTGAGGTGGATCTCGTCCGTGGCCCTCCTGCCGCTTTCGAAGAGGTCGCGGACGGTGTCCGCGAGACCGAGTTCGCCCACCGGGAGGGGCCTGAGGGCACCCGCTGGCGGCAGGCCGAGAAGGTCCGCGGCGTGGTCGTTGTAGAGGACCAGCCGCCCTTCGCCGTCGACGAGCACCAGCCCCTCGCGCAACGAGTGCAACGCGGAGTCGTAGTAGGCGAAGAGGCGCCGGAGCTCTTCGGGCCCGTAGCCGAGGGTGACCCGGCGCAGGTAGCGGCTGAGCAAGTACGCGGCCACGCCTCCCAGGGCGATGGCGGAGGCGGCGACACCCAGGATGGCCGGGACGCCGGCCGCCCGGCTGATGGCCAGGGTCCGCATCGTCACGCCCACGGACACCATGGCCGTGACTTGGCCGTCGGCGTCGCGGACGGGGGCGATCGCCCGGACCGAGGGACCCAGTGTGCCGGTGTACTCCTCGACGTGCGTACGTCCTGCGAGCGCCTGTTCGATGCTCCCGATGTAGGGGCGGCCGATTTGTTCGGGTGTCGGATGCGTGTACCTGGTCCGGTCGGTGTCCATCACCGTCACGAAATCCACCGACGCGCTCTCGTGGAGTTTACGCGCGTACGGCTGCAGTGCGGCGGAGGGGTCCGCGCCCTGGACGGCGGACTCCACGAAGGGGTCCAGCGCCAGCGTCGCCGCGACGCTAAGGACCCTGTCGGCGGCGAAGTCGTGCGCCTGCGCCTCCGCGCCGCGGTAGCTGAAGGCGCTGACGACGAGAGCCACGGCGGTCACCAGCACCAGTTGCCACGCGAACAACCGGGTGGCCAGGCTCGCGGACCTGTTGCCCATGGCTCTCCCTTCGTTGCGGCGGACCCATCGACCGTCGCGTGAACAGTATGAACGCAAGGGGTGATGCCGGTCACGCGGGCCGCACCATGGTCATAAGAAGTCCCACCAACAATACCGAGGAGTACCCATGGCGACGACGCCAACCCACCTTGAAGGGCAGCCGGGCAACACGCCGGCTGGCAACAACGCGGCACCCAAGAAGGACCGCACGCACTGGCTGTACGTGATGGTCATCGTGGCCGTCGTCGCCGGCGCCACGATCGGCCTGGTTTTCCCCGAGCTCGGCAAGTCCCTGAAACCGCTCGGAACCGCGTTCATCGCGCTCATCAAGATGATCATCGCCCCCATCATTTTCTGCACCATCGTCCTGGGCATCGGTTCCATCGCCAAGGCCGCCACGGTCGGCAAGGTCGGCGGCCTCGCGCTTCTCTACTTCATGACGATGTCCACCTTCGCTCTGGCGATCGGGCTGATCGTGGGCAACATCATCCACCCCGGCTCCGGCCTCGAGCTCAAGCCGTACGAGTCGGCCGCCGGCGGCGAGGAGAACGCCACCGTCAAGTTCCTGCTGGAACTGATCCCCGGCGACATCGCGGTGCTGCCGACCCTCGTGCTGGCACTCTTCGTGGGATTCGCACTCCAGTCCATGGGCAAATCCGGTGAGCCCGTGCTCAACGGCATCCGCAACATCCAGGCCGTGGTCTTCCGCCTGATGATGATGATCATGTGGGCCGCCCCGATCGGCGCCTTCGGCGCCATCGCCGCGGTCGTCGGCGCCACCGGCTGGGCGGCCATCGGATCGATGGCCATCCTCATGGGTGCCTTCTACGCGACGTGCGCCGTCTTCATCGTGGTCGTTCTCGGCGGCCTGCTGAAGGTGGTCACCGGATTGAACATCTTCTCGCTGCTGCGCTATCTGGCCCGCGAGTACCTCCTGATCTTCTCGACGTCGTCCTCCGAGTCGGCGCTGCCCCGGCTCATCGCGAAGATGGAGCATGTCGGTGTGTCCAAGCCCGTCGTCGGCATCACGGTTCCGACCGGCTACTCGTTCAACCTGGACGGCACCGCCATCTACCTGACCATGGCGTCCCTGTTCGTCTCTACCGCCATGGGCATGCCCATGAACCTCGGCGAGCAGATCGGCCTTCTGGTGTTCATGATCATCGCGTCCAAGGGCGCCGCGGGCGTCACCGGCGCCGGCCTGGCCACGCTCGCGGCCGGACTCCAGGCGCACCGCCCGGAGCTGTTGGACGGCATGGGCGTCATCGTCGGCATCGACAAGTTCATGTCCGAGGCGCGCGCACTGACCAACTTCACCGGCAACGCCGTGGCGACCCTGCTGATCGGAACCTGGACCCGGGAACTGGACAAGGACCAGGCCCGCGCCGTGCTGGCGGGGGAGCGCCCCTTCGACGAGCTGTCCCTGCACCCGGAAAGCCATTGACCCGGGAAAGCCGCTAGCCGCGCCGCGCGCTAGCACCCACGGGTCGCCGGCGTCGCGTGGAGCCGCGAGCACGGCACGGCCGCTTCGCCCCATCGGGCGGGGCGGCCGTCGTCGTCCCTGTCAACCCTCCACCTCAGCTTCAAGGTAAAGGCTCGCCGACCCGGCGCGTCCAACGGCACCGGACGGCGGGGGATAGCCTAGGGGGTAGGCAGGAATCAGAGTCAAACGAACGGAAGCGTGGTTCATACCGTGAGCGAGGAACAGGGTTCGGGCACCCGGACGGCAGGTCTGCTGAAGGAGCCGCCGGCGATGGGACCGACCGGGCGACCCCTCACCACCTTCCCGGAGCCGCCGCCGCTTGACGGCCACGGCCCGGCGCGTGTCATCGCAATGGTGAACCAGAAGGGCGGGGTCGGCAAGACGACGTCGACGATCAACCTGGCCGCGGCGCTCGCCGAGTACGGCCGCAAGGTGCTGCTGGTGGACTTCGACCCGCAGGGGGCGCTGAGCGCGGGCTTCGGCACCAACCCGCACGAATTGGACACCACGGTCTACAACGTCCTGATGGACCGGAAGACGGACATCCGGGACGCCATCATGAACACCGACGTCGACAACGTCGACCTGCTGCCGGCCAACATCGACCTCTCCGCCGCCGAGGTCCAGCTGGTGAACGAGGTCGCGCGCGAGCAGGTCCTGGACCGTGCGCTGCGCAAGGTCGCGGACGACTACGACGTCATCCTCATCGACTGCCAGCCCTCGCTTGGGCTGCTGACCGTCAACGCCTTGACCGCGGCGCACGGTGTCATCATTCCGCTGACCGCCGAGTTCTTCGCGTTGCGCGCCGTGGCGTTGCTGGTGGAGACCATCGAGAAAGTGCAGGACCGCCTCAACCCGGGGCTGCAGGTCGACGGTGTCCTGGCGACGATGTACGACGCGCGCACACTTCACAGCCGGGAGGTCCTCGGACGCCTCCTGGAGGCGTTTGGCGACAAGGTCTTCGAGACGGTCATCAAGCGCACCATCAAGTTCGCCGACGCCAACGTGGCCGCGGAACCGATCACCAGCTACGCCACCAACCACCCGGGCGCGGAGTCCTACCGCAACCTCGCCCGCGAACTCGTCAGCCGCGGCGGCTCCCCGTAATGACCACGGGTGGGGCGGAGACCGCGCCGCCCGCAACCGTCGGGTTCGCCGTCAACCTGGCGAATTTCTCCGGTCCGTTCGACCTGCTGCTGGGCCTGATCTCCAAGCACCGGCTGGACATCACCGAAGTCTCGCTGGCGCGCGTCACGGACGAATTCATCGCCTATATCCGCGAGGTGCGCGAGCGAGGCGGCGAGAAGGCCCTGGACGAGACCACCCAGTTCCTCGTCATGGCTTCCACATTGCTTGACCTGAAGGCCGCGCGGCTGCTGCCGTCCGGGGAAGTGGAATCGGACGAGGACATTGCCCTTCTGGAGGCCCGGGACCTGCTCTTCGCCAGGCTCCTGCAGTACAAGGCATTCAAGGTCGTCGCCGGAGAGCTGGAGACCAGGCTGGAACTCGAGGCAGACCGTTTCCCCCGCCAGGTGTCGCTCGAGCCGCGGTTCTCGTCTCTCCTGCCCGAATTGCTGTGGAAGACCAGCGCGGCGGAATTTGCCGACCTGGCGCGGAGGGCCCTGGCGCCCAAGCCCGCCCGCGAAACCGAGGTGGGGCTGTCCCACCTGCACGCGCCCGCCGTGAGCGTTCGCGAACAGGCGGAGCACCTGGCTGAAATCCTGCGGTCCTCCGGCCGGCAATCCTTCCGGACGTTGATTGCCGACGCCGGATCGCGGCAGGTGGTGGTGGCGCGTTTCCTTGCGTTGCTGGAGATGTTCCGCGACCACGTCGTGGCGTTCGACCAGGTGGCGCCGCTGGGGGAACTCGAGGTCCGCTGGAACGCCCACGGCACGAACTGGAGCCCGGACCTGCTCCGCGAGGAATACGACACCGCGGCCGAGCCGGCCGGAGCCGCCACCGAAGGAGCCCCATGAGCGAAACCCCGCAGGACGTCCCGGATCCGGACGCGCTTCCCGGAGGCGCGCGCGCGGCGGTCGAAGCCGTGCTCATGGTGGTCGACGAACCGGTCTCCGCCGAACGGTTGGCCGCGGTCCTCGGCCTGACGCCGCAACGGGTGCGAGGGCTCGTCCAGGAACTGCGCGCGGACTACGGAACCACCCGGGGATTCGAGCTCCGGGAGGTCGCGGGGGGCTTCCGGATCTTTTCCCGACGTGATTTTGCTCCCTTCGTGTCCCGCTTCGTTCTCGACGGCCAGACCGCCCGGCTGACACAGGCCGCGCTGGAGACCCTGGCCGTCGTGGCCTACCGCCAGCCCGTGTCCCGGGCGCGGATAGCGGCCATCCGGGGCGTCAACGTGGACTCGGTTGTACGGACACTCACGGTGCGTGGTTTGGTGGAGGAATCATCCACGGATCCGGAGACCGGCGCGCTCCTGTACCAGACCACCTCGTATTTTCTGGAAAGATTGGGTATGGGTAGCGTTTCGGAGCTGCCGAAGCTCTCACCGCACCTGCCCGGAATCGAGCACCTCGACGAGTTCGAGGACCACGGGTTCTAGGCACCATAACTACGCAACATTGAAGGACATGACATGACCCAGGGATCCCGTTCCGGCGCAGGCCGCGGCGACCAGCGCCGCCAGGGCCCATCGCAGGGCTCGGGGCGCGGCCAGGGCCCCGCCTCTTCCGGACGCGACGGCGGACCGCGCCGCGACGAACGGCAGGGCGGCTCCTTCGGAGGGGCGTCCGACGGCGCCAAGGGCGGTCCCAGGGGCGGCTCCAAGGGCAAGCCCGCCGGCTCCGGCAAGTCCGGGGCCGGGAAGGCCGGAGGCGGCAAGCCGGGCGCCAAGCAGGGCGGCGCCTACGCATCCAAGGGCCCGCGCCCGTTCGGCAACGAGCGCTTCGGGCGCAACCTCGGGCCGGTGGCGCGCAAGCGCCCCGCGTCGAAGCCGGCGCCGCGGCCGCGGGAGGACGTCGAGGAGCAGGATGGCGTGCGGCTGCAGAAGGTCCTCGCCAACGCCGGGGTCGCCTCCCGCCGCGTCAGCGAGGAGATGATCGCAGGCGGCCGCGTCGAGGTCGACGGCGAGATCGTCACCGAGCTCGGCATGCGCGTCGATCCGGCCACGGTGAGCATCCACGTGGACGGGATGCGCATCCAGCTCAACGACACCCTGAAGTACTTCGTTTTCAACAAGCCCCGCGGTGTGGTCTCCACCATGGACGATCCGGAGGGCCGCCGTTGCATCTCCGACTACGTCAAGAAGCGCGGCGAGCGGCTCTTCCACGTCGGCCGGCTCGATGTGAACACCGAGGGGCTGCTGCTGCTCACCAACGACGGCGAGCTGGCCAACCGCCTCACGCACCCGTCCTACGAGATCCCGAAGACGTACCTGGTCCAGGTGCCCGGCCCGATGGCGCAGGGCATCGGGGCGAAGATGAAGGACGGCATCCAGCTGGAGGACGGCTGGGCCAACGTCGATTCCTTCAAGCTGGTGGACTCCACCCCCGGCAAGGTGCTCGTCGAGGTCATTCTGCACTCGGGTCGCAACCGCGTCGTCCGCCGTCTCTTCGATGCGGTCGGGCACCCCGTCAAGCGCCTCGTCCGCGTGCAGATGGGTCCCATCCGACTGGGCGACCAGAAACAGGGAACCATCCGCCCGCTGGGAAACCAAGAGGTCGGGCACCTGCTCGCCGCGGTGGGAATGTAGCCGGTGACCGCGACTCACCTTTCCGGCAGCGTGCTGGTGGTCGGCACGGGCCTGCTGGGAGCGAGCATCGGCCTCGGCCTCAGCCGGCGCGGGGTCGACGTCCTCCTGTCGGATCCTTCGCCCACGGCGGAGAAGGTGGCGCAGGACATCGGCGCAGGAACCGTCCTGGGCGCAGGCAAGACGGCAACTCCGGACCTTGTCGTCGTCGCCGCGCCGCCGGACGTCACGGCGTCGGTCGTAGCGGCCGCGCTCCGCGAGCACCCGGGCGCCACCGTCGTCGACATCGCGAGCGTGAAGTCGTCCATCCTGGAGTCGCTGCGCGCGGACGCGTCACTGCGGCCCGCGGACCTCGAGCGCTACGTCGGCACCCATCCGATGGCCGGCCGCGAGAAGTCCGGCCCGGCCGCCGCGCGGGGGGAACTGTTCACGGCCATGCCCTGGGTCGTCTGCGCCCACCCGACGAGCAGTCAGCGCAGCCTGCTGGCTGCGGAGTCGCTGGCCATCGACCTCGGCGCCACGGTCAGCCGCATGGACGCCGCGGAACACGATGGCGCCGTCGCCCTCATCTCGCACTTTCCCCAGGTCGCCTCGTCGCTGCTGGCCTCCCGGCTGCTGAACGCACCGGGGCACACCCTGGCGCTCGCCGGCAACGGTCTGCGGGACACGACGCGGATCGCGGCGTCGGACCCGCGGCTCTGGATCCAGATCCTCAGCCACAACGCCCCCCAGCTGGTGCCGATCCTGCACGGCCTGCGCGAGGACCTGAACCGGCTCATCGACACCCTGGAGCATCCCGGCGCGCCGGGGGCGCTGCTCGACCTGGCGGAGCTGATGGGGGAGGGTAACGCCGGCCAGGCGAGAATCCCGGGCAAACACGGCGCGCCTCCCCAGGCGTTCGCCGTGGTCACCGTCCTCGTGGACGACACCCCCGGCCAAATCGCCCGTCTCCTGGCGGATGTCGGCGAGGCCGGCATCAACGTGGAGGACCTCCGCATGGAGCATTCCTCCGGACACCAGGTCGGCATGGTCGAGGTGTCCGTGCTCCCGGGCCGGAGCCAGGAACTGGTCTCCGCCCTCACCGATCGCGAATGGAAAGTGGTGCAGTAGATGAAGCAGCTAGTGGTGGCCGTCGACGGACCCTCCGGAAGCGGCAAGTCATCGGTTTCCAAGGAGGCCGCCCGGCGCCTCGGCGCCGCGTATCTCGACACCGGCGCCATGTACCGCGCCGTGACCTGGCACTGCCTCGACGCTGGAACGGACCTGACCGACGCCGCGGCCGTGGCCTCCGCCGTGCGCGCCGCGGACCTGTCGATCAGCACGGACCCAGATGTGGACGAGGTTCGGATCCACGGCACGGACGTCACGCTCGCGATCCGCGAGCCGTTCGTCTCGGAGGCCGTCTCGGCCGTTGCGACCAACCTGGAGGCGCGGGCCGAGCTGGTCCGCCGGCAGCGCGAACTGATCGCCGGCCAGGGACGGATCGTCGCGGAGGGCCGGGACATCACCACCGTGGTCGCGCCGGACGCGGACGCGAGGATCCTCCTGACCGCCAGCGAGGAGGCCCGCCTGCGGCGCCGCGGGATCCAGTTGGGCGGCACGCAGTCCTCGGAGCAACTGCACCGGCAGGTGCTCACCCGAGACGCCCGGGATTCGGCCGTCACCAACTTCACCACGGCGGCCGACGGCGTCGTCACGCTCGACTCCTCGGAACTCGACTTCGAGCAGACGGTGCGGGCCGTTCTGGAGATCGTCCAGGGGCGGCCCGAACGGGCCTAGAAACACATCGGCCCAAGACATGCGAAAATGGAAGGTGCCTTCGCGTCCGGCGGGGGCGGCAAACAAAGGAAACCCCTCATCATGACCGATAGCGCCGCCTACCCGGGCGACGGCGACGACTACGTCCCCTCGGGCGAGGACCACATCGCCGAGAAGCTCCAGGGCATCTCCGACGAGGACGCCGAACTGCGCGCCGCGTCGTTGCGCGCCGGGCTCGACGACTACGAACTCGACGAGGAGGACGCCGCCCTTCTTTCCCACGCGGACGACGACTCGTTCGACGAGGAGGACGAGCGGATCCCGCCGGTCCTCGCGATCATCGGGCGCCCGAACGTCGGCAAGTCCACGCTGGTCAACCGCATCATCGGGCGCCGCGAGGCCGTCGTCGAAGACGTACCCGGAGTCACCCGCGACCGCGTGTCCTATTCCGCCGAGTGGGGCGGCCGCGACTTCACGCTGGTCGACACCGGCGGTTGGGAGCACGACGCGAAGGGCCTGCACGCGCGCGTCGCGGAGCAGGCGGAGATCGCCGCCGATCTGGCCGATGCGATCGTCTTCGTCGTGGACTCAGCCGTCGGCGCCACGGCGACCGACGAGGGTGTCGTGAAGATGCTCCGACGCATGAAGAAGCCGGTCTTCCTGGTCGCCAACAAGGTCGACGACATCTCCCAGGAGGCGGATTCCGCCGCGCTGTGGGGCCTCGGCTTCGGGCAGCCGTATCCCGTTTCCGCCCTGCACGGGCGCGGAACCGCGGATCTCCTCGACGAGATCGTCAAGAAACTGCCCGAGTTCTCGGCGAACGAAGGGCTCATCCCGCGCGGCGGACCGCGCCGGGTGGCGCTGATCGGCCGGCCCAACGTCGGCAAGTCCTCGTTGCTGAACAAGCTCGCGGGCAGCGAGCGCGTGGTGGTCGACAACACGGCCGGCACCACCCGCGACCCCGTCGACGAGCTCGTGGAACTCGGCGACCGCACCTGGCGGTTCGTCGACACCGCCGGGATCCGGCGTCGGCAGCACATGGCGCACGGCTCCGACTACTATGCGTCGCTGCGCACGCAGAGCGCGCTCGACAAGGCCGAGGTCGCCGTCGTGCTCCTGGCCGTCGACGAGGTGCTCAGCGAGCAGGACGTGCGGATCCTCCAGATGACCATCGAATCCGGGCGCTCGCTGGTGTTGGCCTTCAACAAGTGGGACCTGCTGGACGACGAGCGCCGGCGCTACCTCGAGCGCGAGATCGAACAGGACCTGGCGCACGTGGATTGGGCGCCGCGGGTCAACATCTCCGCCAAGACCGGATGGCACAAGGAAAAGCTGGTGCCGGCCCTGGACACCGCCCTGGAATCCTGGGACAAGCGCATCCCGACCGGCAAGCTGAACGCCTTCCTCGGCGAGCTCGTGGCCGCGCACCCGCACCCGGTCCGCGGCGGCAAGCAGCCGAGGATCCTGTTCGGCACGCAGGCCTCCACGCGACCGCCGCGCTTCGTGCTCTTCACCACCGGGTTCCTGGATCCCGGATACCGGCGTTTCATCACGCGCCGGCTGCGCGAGACGTTCGGGTTCGAGGGCACCCCGCTCGAGGTCAGCATGCGCGTGCGCGAAAAGCGCGGGCGTCAAAAGTAGTCCCGATTCTGCGGTAGAGTATCCAAGGAGCTTTTCGCAGACGGACCCGCGAGGAAACGAGTGGGAGAACGGCTGCGGAAAACCTCGGGCTATGGCGCAGCTTGGTAGCGCGCCTGACTGGGGGTCAGGAGGTCGTGGGTTCGAATCCCGCTAGCCCGACCAGCCGAAGGGGGCCCGGGGAATCGCAAGATTCCCCGGGCCCCCTTCTTCGTTTTTGCAGCCCTTCGGGGCCGGTACGGAATGTGCCTATACTTTGAAAAACATTGAAGGCTGAGGAACCGTCGCCTGTGGGGACGCGTCGGAGCCCGCCACCGGGGACGGGCGTAATCAGCGGGCTGACAACCGACTATTCCGCCCCCTGGGTAGGCTAGGCTGGTTCGGAACATGGTTCGTCGCGTGCCCGTGGCGCATGCCGGGCCGTGGAACCGCAGTTTTTGAGAAGCACGTCAGGGAGGACAACGCATGTCAGGGGAAAACGGCTTGGGCGGCAAAAGGCCCGGCCGCGGGGAATCGGTCGCGGAGACCACGAATATCAGCCTGCCTCCGCTCGCCGAGGGTCCGGTCGGGGACATCCCGCTGGCGCCCGAGGAGCGAACGGCCGTTGCCGCGCTGCCGGAAGGTTCGGCGCTCCTGATTGCCCACTCCGGACCCAACCGCGGTGCTCGTTTCCTGTTGGACTCGGCGAGCACGACGGCGGGGCGTCACCCCGAGGCGGACATCTTCCTCGACGATGTCACGGTCTCCCGCAAGCACGCCGAGTTCCGTCGCCTTGACGGCGGTTTCGAAGTCGTCGACGCCGGAAGCCTCAACGGCACCTACGTCAACCACGATCGCGTGGACTCGGTCCGTCTGCGGACCGGTTCCGAGGTCCAGATCGGAAAGTTCCGACTGACGTTCTACGCCGGAAGCCGCCCGACGACCGCCGCACGGCAAGCCTGACGGCCAAGCCAGTGGCCCCCACCGCAAACGCCCGGCGCGCAGCCGAAGCGGGCGGCGCGCCGGCGCGCTCCTCGGTCTTGAACATCGGAGAGGTCCTGGCGGAACTTTCCGACGACTTTCCGCAGACGACCGCGTCCAAAATCCGGTTTCTGGAGGAGAAGGGGCTGATCACCCCTCAGCGCACGGCTGCCGGCTACCGGAAATATACCGCCGGGGACATCGACCGTCTGCGGTTCATCCTGGCGCTGCAACGGGACCAGTACCTGCCCCTGAAGGTCATCAAGGACTACCTTGATGCCGTCGACCGCGGGGACCGTCCCGAACAGCTTCCAGGTGGAATCACGCTCGCCCCGCGCAGCGTGACCGACCAACTGGCCGGCGAACTCGCCGGTCGCCGACGTCCGCTGACCCAGGCGGAACTTCAGGGGGCGACGGGGGCCTCCGCCGAGTTGATCGGGGAGCTCTTGGCCTACGGCATCATCGTCGAGGAGGACCAGCGCTTCGACGAACACGCAACACGCATCGCCACCGCGAGCGCCAAACTGGCCGCCCACGGGATTGAACCCCGGCACCTGCGCGCCTTCCGGGTGGCCGCGGACCGCGAGCTCGGACTCGTCGAACGCGCCGTGGCGCCGCTGACCAACCGCCGCGACGTCTCGTCGCGGGCACGCGCGGCAGAGACGGCTCGCGAAATCAGCGATGCCTGCCTGGCCTTGCACAGCGCCCTGGTCAGCGGAGCGATCGCCCGGCTGGACCACTAGCCACACGGAAGGGGAGAGGCATGCGGGAACTCGAAGTCGTGGGGGTTCGCATCGAACTGCCGTCCAACCAGCCGCTGGTCCTGCTCAAGGAGGCCGACGGGCCGCGGCACCTGCCGATCTGGATCGGCGCGCCCGAGGCTTCGGCCATCGCCATGGCCCAGCAGGGGATCGAGACGCCGCGGCCGATGACGCATGACCTCCTGGCCTCCGTCGTCGAGTCGCTGGGCCGCCGGCTCGTCGAAGCGAGGCTCGTCTCCGTCCAGGACACCGTGTTCTACGCGCGGTTGGTGTTCGACGGCGGCGTGGAGGTCGATTCGAGGGCCTCCGACGCCGTGGCGATGGCGCTGCGGGTCCACTGTCCGCTGACGTGCGCCGAAGAGGTGCTCGTCGAGGCCGGGGTGATGGTCAGCGACGACGGGACCTCCAGCGAGGGAGAGGAGGCCGAACTTCGGGAGTTCCGCGAGTTCCTCGCCGACGTGGAGCCCGAGGACTTCGAACCCTAGCGACACGCCCTCAAGTTAAGCTTGAAGGTCTTTGACCTTGGGCCCGGCTGGCCGTACCGTCAAGGCATAGGTTTCCCATTGCCTGGCTTGTCGTTCGAGCTGACATCCGGCGGAAGACATCCGCCTGTGTCGGTTCCGACCCCAGCGGGCCATTCCCCTCGGGGAGCACAAGACATAAGGAGGATTCAACGTGAGTCCCATTGGTGATCACCGCGAATCGTCGGGCGACGGTACCAGGGTGGCGGGCAACGGAGCCTCGCAGGGCCTGCTGTTCTCCGAGGATCTACCTGTTCTCGACGAGGGAGCGGGCTACCGAGGACCGATAGTCTGCAAGGCGGCGGGTATCACCTACCGCCAGCTCGACTACTGGGCGCGGACAGGACTTGTCGAACCGGCCGTGCGCGGGGCGTCGGGCTCCGGTACCCAGCGTCTCTATAGTTTCCGCGACATTCTGGTTTTGAAGGTCGTCAAGCGTCTTCTGGACACCGGAGTATCGCTCCAGCAGATCCGCACGGCGGTCAGCCACCTGCGGGAGCGCGGGGTCGAGGACCTGGCGCAGATCACCCTCATGAGCGACGGGGCCTCCGTCTACGAATGCACCTCCGCCGACGAGGTCATCGACCTGGTGCAGGGCGGGCAGGGCGTGTTCGGCATCGCCGTGGGGCGCGTGTGGCGCGAGGTCGAGGGAAGCCTCTCGGAGCTGCCCAGCGAGCACGCCGCGGAAGAGTCCTTCGCGGACGACGAACTCAGCCAGCGGCGCGCAGCCAAGAAATCGGCGAGCTAGGCCGACCGCGCACACCACCACACGACGGCGGCGGGTGGTTTCCCTCGGGAAGCCACCCGCCGCCGTCGTGTGGGCCATGAGTTTGCCGGCGAACGCTCCCCGTGGGGTGCCGGGCCGCGGGGGCTAGCGGGCCGCGCGCGAGGCGCGGCTGCGGAGTCCTCCGGAGTCGGTCACGTTGCGGAGCAGTTCGTCGAAGTGTCCAGATGCCTGCCGGGCGGCCTCGCCGGGCCACTGGTGCACGGAATAGGCCGCGCCCTGGATCTGCTGCCAATTGGCCTGCTCGGGAAGAACGGGGGAAAGCAGCGAGGACTTGAACATCGAGCGCATCTCGTCCAGCCGGAAGCGCTGTTCGGCGGACGCCGGACGGTAGCGGTTGGCGACGACTCCGGCGGTCGCGAGGTCGGGTGCGAATTCCTTCCGGAAGAGCTCGAGCGCCCGCATGCTCCGTTCGGTCCCCGCGACGGAGAAGAGGCTCGGCTCCGCCACAAGCAGCACCCGGTTGCTGGCGGTCCAGGCCATGCGCGTGAGGCCGTTCAGGGACGGGGGGCAGTCGATGAGGACCAGCGAGTACTTGTTCGTGCGCGAGAGCAGCGTGCGCAGCCGGCGCAGATCCCGCATCCGGAGGTCCGGCCGGTCGTAGATACCGGCGAAGGCGCCGCCGACGGCCACATCCAGCACCGGTTCGCGGCCGCCGACGTCCCCGGCGGCCCTTTCCACCCACGAACTGGCGACGGCGTTGGGCTCGACGTCCGAACGGCGCACGTTCTTAAGCATGTGGCCGATGTCCTTCTGCCCCGCCGGACGGACCCCGAGGCCCGTGCTCGCGTCGGCGTGGGGATCGAGATCCACGACGAGGGTCGGCAAGCCGGCGGCGAGGGCCGCGGAGGCCAGCCCCAGAGTGACGGACGTCTTGCCGACGCCACCTTTGAGACTGCTGATGCTGACAACCTGCACGGGACTGACCACTACCTCTTCTGTGTATATACCCTGATTCTGCTCCCCGACCATCATAGTTGGCCAAGCGCGGGGCGCCGCGCGGCGTGCCGATGCGGCGCGGTTCGCGGCGCGCAATGTTTTCGGGCTGTGGCGCGCGCCACGGTAGGGTGAATTTTTGGGCGGTCCCAAGGGCCCTCCCGGCGACGACGCCCCCCAACATGTGGGCGCCCCGACGCCTTCCACCCGCTGACATTCCCCAGGAGCACCATGTTTTCGAAGGTTCTGGTTGCCAATCGTGGCGAGATCGCGATTCGTGCTTTTCGTGCCGGTTACGAGTTGGGCGCCAAGACGGTGGCCGTCTTCCCGCATGAGGACCGCGGGTCGATGCACCGGCAGAAGGCCGACGAGGCTTACCAGATCGGCGAGGAGGGGCACCCTGTCCGGGCGTACCTGGACGTCGAGGAGATTGTGCGCGTGGCGAAGGAGTCCGGCGCGGATGCGATCTACCCGGGATATGGCTTCCTCTCGGAGAACCCGGACCTGGCCCGCGCGGCGCGTGAGGCCGGCATTGCGTTCGTGGGCCCGCCCCCGGAGGTCCTCGAACTGGCAGGCAACAAGGTCGAGGCCCTGCGTGCGGCCCGCGCCGCGGGCGTGCCGGTGCTGGACTCCTCCGAGCCGAGCGACGACGTCGAGTGGCTGATCGCCGAGGCGGACAAGATCGGTTTCCCGATCTTCGTCAAGGCCGTTGCCGGCGGCGGCGGGCGCGGCATGCGCCGGGTCGACACCCGCGAGGAGCTTCCCGAGGCGTTGGGTTCGGCGATGCGCGAGGCCGGAACGGCGTTCGGGGATCCGACCATGTTCCTGGAGCAGGCCGTGTTGCGCCCGCGCCACATCGAGGTGCAGATCCTGGCGGACGGCCAGGGCAACGTCGTTCACCTCTTCGAGCGCGACTGCTCGCTGCAGCGCCGACACCAGAAGGTCATCGAGATCGCCCCGGCCCCGAATCTGGACGAGAACATCCGGCAGGCTTTGTTCGCCGATGCCATCAAGTTCGCGAAGGCCCTTAACTACCAGAACGCGGGAACGGTCGAGTTTCTCGTCGACACGGTCGGCGAGCGGGCCGGGCAGCACGTCTTCATCGAGATGAATCCGCGCATCCAGGTGGAGCACACGGTCACCGAGGAGATTACGGACGTCGACCTGGTGTCCTCGCAGATGCGCATCGCGGCCGGCGAGTCCCTGGAGGACCTCGGCATCCGACAGGACGAGCTGCGCGTGCGCGGCGCCGCGCTGCAGTGCCGCATCACCACGGAGGACCCGGCCAACGGCTTCCGGCCGGACGTCGGAACGATCACCGCGTACCGCTCGGCCGGCGGCTCCGGCGTGCGCCTGGACGGCGGCACCATCTACGCTGGCGCCGAGGTTTCGCCGCACTTCGATTCGATGCTCGTCAAGCTCAGCTGCCGCGGACGGGACTACGCGATGGCCGTGCGCCGCGCGCGCCGTGCGCTGGCGGAGTTCCGTGTGCGCGGGGTGACCACGAACATCCCGTTCCTGATGAACGTGCTCGACGATCCGCAGTTCCTGGCCGGGGACGTCGCGACCGATTTCATCGACTCGCGTCCGGACCTGCTCAAGGGCAACCGGTCGCAGGACCGCGGAACCAAGGCGCTGACCTTCCTTGCTGACGTCACCGTGAACAAGCCCAACGGGGAGCGCCGCGAGGGCATAGACCCGCGCGAGAAGCTGCCGCACTACCCGGGAAACAAGTCCGAGCTTCCGGACAGGTCCCCGTTCGACGGACCGGCCGAGGGTGCCGCACCTCCGGCCGGTTGGCGCCAGGTGCTGCTGGAGAAGGGACCCGAGGGTTTCGCCGCGGAGCTTCGCGCCCGGACCGAGGTCGCGGTCACGGACACGACGTTCCGCGACGCGCACCAGTCGCTGCTGGCCACGCGTGTCCGTACCCGCGACCTGTTGGCCGCGGCCCCGGCGTTCGCGCACACCATGCCCCAGCTGTTCTCCATGGAGGTCTGGGGCGGGGCGACCTACGACGTCGCGCTGCGCTTCCTCGGCGAGGATCCCTGGAAGCGGCTGGCCCTGCTGCGCGCGGAACTTCCGAACATCCCCCTCCAGATGCTGCTGCGCGGGCGCAACACGGTCGGCTACACCCCGTACCCGACCGAGGTCACCGACGCGTTCGTCGCGGAGGCCGCCGCCACCGGCATCGACATCTTCCGGATCTTCGACGCGCTGAACGACGTGTCCCAGATGGAACCGGCCATCAAGGCGGTCCGCGCCACCGGCACCGCGGTGGCCGAGGTGGCACTGTGCTACACGGGCAACCTGCTGGACCCGGCCGAGGACCTCTATACGCTGGACTACTACCTGGAGCTGGCGCAGCGGATCGTCGACGCAGGCGCACACATCCTCGCGATCAAGGACATGGCCGGGCTCCTGCGCCCCGCGGCGGCGAAGATCCTCGTCGCGGCGCTGCGCGAACGCTTCGACCTTCCGGTCCACCTGCACACGCACGACACCGCCGGCGGGCAGTTGGCCACGCTGATGGCCGCGGCCGACGCCGGGGTGGACGCCGTGGACGTCGCGATCGCCTCGATGGCGGGGACCACGTCGCAGGTGTCGTCCTCCGCGCTGGTCGCCGCGCTCGCGCACACGGAGCGGGACACCGGCATCGAGTTGGACGCCACTGCGGCGCTCGAGCCGTACTGGGAGTCGGTCCGGGCCATGTACGCGCCGTTCGAGTCCGGCCTGGCCGGGCCCACCGGGCGCGTGTACCGCCACGAGATCCCCGGCGGCCAGCTTTCCAACCTCCGCCAGCAGGCCATCGCCTTGGGTCTGGGCGAGCGGTTCGAGGCCATCGAGGACATGTATACCGCGGCGAACCGAATCCTCGGCCGCCTGGTCAAGGTCACGCCGTCGTCCAAGGTGGTGGGAGACCTCGCGCTCCAGTTGGTGGGCATGAACGTGGATCCCGCCGCGTTCGAGGCGAATCCGCAGGCGTTCGACATCCCGGAATCCGTCATCCAGTTCCTTTCCGGGGAACTCGGCGACCCGCCGGGAGGATGGCCGGAGCCGTTCCGCTCCAAGGCGCTCGAGGGCCGCAACGTGCGCACGCGCGTCGAGGAACTCTCCGCCGAGGACACCGCCGCCCTGCAGGCCGACTCGGAGACGCGGCGCTCCACGCTGAACCGGCTGCTCTTCGCGGGCCCGACCCGGGACTACGAGAACTCCGTGGCCGAGTACGGCGACATCTCCACCCTGCACACCCGGGACTACCTGTACGGGTTGGAGCGGAACACCGAACACGTGATCTCCCTGGGCAAGGGCGTGCGCTTGCTGGCCACCCTCCAGGCGATCTCGGAGCCGGACGAGAAGGGCATGCGGCAGGTCATGTGCACGCTCAACGGACAGATGCGCAACATCACGGTCCGGGACCGCAACGTCGAGTCCACCGTCAAGGCCGCCGAGAAGGCCGACGCCAACCAGGTCGGCCACATCGCGGCGCCGTTCGCCGGCGCCGTCACGGCCACGGTGTCCGTCGGTGAAACCATCGAGGCCGGAGCGACCGTCGCGACGATCGAGGCCATGAAAATGGAGGCGTCCATCACCTCTCCGGTTGCCGGCAAGGTGACCCGCATCGCCATCGACGGCACCGCACAGGTCCAGGGCGGTGACCTCCTGCTGGCGGTGGGCACCGAATAGCGCCCGCGGACGCCGTCGAGGGCGTCCGCCCGGCCGTTCCACGCGGGGACCGGCACCCTTCCGGGTGCCGGTCCCCGCGTGCGCTAGGGTGATTCCAGACCCGGCCCAGGCCACATCGCACGCACCGAGGACACGATGACCCAGAACAGCAGCACGCCCGACGACAAGCCCCTGGACGCCGGAGACGCCGACCACGAAGACTCGGCTACCGGCTCGCCCTCGGACCAGGCGGACACGGACGGCGCGGCCGCGGCTCGGCCCGGGACCCCGGCCGAGAACGCCACCGATCCGGCAATTGATCCGGCATTCGAAGCGTCCTCCGCGCCGGCGGGGGAGGTGGCCGAAGCGTCCGGTGGTGCCACCGAAGACGGTCCTCGGGACGTGGATGCGGTCGCCCTGCCGGATCTCGCGGGGTGGGAACCCTCGGGGACCGTCAAGACCGAGCAGCAGCACGGGCCCGAGGTCGGAGCCTCTGCTACCGTGG
This sequence comes from Arthrobacter arnarulunnguaqae, assembly GCF_051262515.1. Lineage (NCBI taxonomy): Bacteria > Bacillati > Actinomycetota > Actinomycetes > Micrococcales > Micrococcaceae > Arthrobacter > Arthrobacter arnarulunnguaqae. Next base: position 37,296 of record NZ_JBIMER010000014.1, read on the forward strand.
ACGCGCCGGAGACGGCGGCTTCGCTGACGGCGGACCGCCTGTTGGAACCGCGCAATCGTCCGCCGGCCGCCGGGTGGCGCCGCTGGCTGTTCGCCTCGACGTTCGGCAAGGTCAACGTGGGCGATTCCGACGCCGTGCGGCTCCAGCGCATCACCGAGCACAAGATCGCGGCGTCGCTGGGCGAGGGGACGCGCTACGTCCCGGTGCTCTCGCGCAAGGGCGGCGTCGGAAAGACCACCGTCACCACGCTGTTGGGCATGGCGCTCGCCCAGATCCGAGAGGACCGGATCATCGCCATGGACGCCAACCCCGACCGCGGGACGCTGACGGACCGGTCGCCCGGGAAGGCCCGCTACACCGCGCGCCAACTCGTGCAGAACCGCTTCATGGTCGATTCCTTCTCCAAGCTCTCCACGTATGCGGCCCGCGAGGGTTCCCGGCTGCACGTCCTGGCTTCCGACACGGACCCGCACGTCGCGGAGGCGTTCGACGACGCCGACTACCGTGCCGTGACCGACCTGCTGTCCAGGTTCTATTCGATCGTCCTCACCGATTCCGGTACGGGAATGGTCCACTCGGTCATGAAGGGCACGTTGGACAAGGCCGACGCCGTCGTTCTGGTCTCCGGCGCCAGCGTGGACGAGGCACGCCTCGCCTCGGAGACGCTCTCCTGGCTGGAGGCCCACGGCCGCACGGACCTGTCCGAGCGGGCGATCGTGGTCATCAACCAGTCGGCCGGGAAGGGCCGCGCGGTCAACGTCGAGGAAATCGAGGCGCATTTCCGCACGCGCGTCGCCACCGTGGTCCGCCTACCGCACGATCCGCACTTGGCCGAGGGGTCCCGCATCGACCTCGCCCGGCTGCGCCCCGCCACGCGCGAGGCCGCCATGGAACTGGCGGCGCTCGTCGTCGACGAGCTGAGGGGCTGACGGCATGCCGCACTACGACCTGGCGATCATCGGTTCCGGATCGGGAAACTCACTCGTCACGCCCTTCTGGGACGACAAGAGGGTCGCCATCATCGACGGCGGCACGTTCGGGGGCACCTGCCTGAACGTGGGGTGCATCCCCACCAAGATGTTCGTGTACCCGGCCCAGTTGGCTGCCGCGCCGGCACAGGCGCGGCGCCTCGGCGTCGACCTGGCCTTGGACGGCGTGCGCTGGGCCGACATCCGCGACCGGGTCTTCGGCCGCATCGACGCGATCTCCGCCGCCGGGCGAAACTACCGCGCGGACGAGCTGGAGCACGTCGACCTGTACGAGGAGCACGTCCGTTTCACCGGTCCACGCACGCTGCTCACCGACTCCGGCACGGAGATCACGGCCGATCGCATCGTGGTTGCCACGGGCTCGCGGGCGGTGCTGCCGGACCTTCCGGGAATGGACCTGCCGCAGGTGCACACCTCGGACACCGTCATGCGGCTGCCCGCGCTGCCGGAGCGCGTGCTGGTGCTCGGCGGCGGATTCATCGCCGCGGAGTTCGCCCACGTCTTCCATTCGCTGGGTTCCGATGTGGTTCAGGTCAACCGGTCGGGGCGCCTGCTGCGGCAGCACGACGCGGAGATTTCACGCCGGTTCACCTCCGCTGCCGTCGAACGCTGGCGCCTCGAGCTTGGCTACGCGGTGACGGGCGTCGAGGAGAACGCCGACGGTTCCGTCACGGCCTCGTTCGCGCCGGACGGCGCCGGACGCGCCCTGAGCGTCGAAGCCGACGTCGTGCTGATCGCCACCGGGCGCGTGCCCAACACGGATCGGTTGGGGGTCGAAGCGGCCGGTTTCGACGTCGACGACAACGGCACGCTCGCCGTGGACGACTTCCAGCGGGTCCTCGTCGGCGGGGAACCCTGCGAGGGCGTGTACGCGCTGGGGGACGCGTCCAACGAGTACCAACTCAAGCATGTCGCCAACCGGGAGGCGCGCGTCGTCGCGCACAACCTGGAACGGCCGGACAGTCCCCGAATCATGGACCGGTCCCACGTGCCGGCCGCCGTCTTCACGGATCCGCAGATCGCGGCCGTGGGCCTCACGGAGGAACAGGCTCGCGCCCAGGCATCCGCGGGCACCGACATCGTCACCGTGGTCCAGGAATACGGCTCGACGGCGTATGGCTGGGCGATGGACGACGGCGAGGGGATCGTCAAGCTCGTCGCGGACAGGAAGTCGCGCAGGTTGCTCGGCGCCCACATCATGGGGCACGAGGCGTCCATCCTGATCCAGCCCCTCATCCAGGCGATGGTGGCGGGCACGGACGTGCCCACGATGGCGCGGGGGCAGTACTGGATCCATCCCGCGCTCACGGAGGTCGTGGAGAACGCCCTCCTGGCGCTGGGGGTCGACGCCGCGGACGGCGACCCGCTGTAGGGACCGGCGCACGGCAAAGGCCGGCGCCGCCTTCTGGCGGGGCCGGCCCTTGGCTTTGCGCCGGAGCGGCTAGCGGCGGTCCGCCGCGTAGATGTCCTCCACGACCGGCCCGAAGTCCTGCAGGACCTGCGCCCGCTTGATCTTCAGCGACGGCGTGAGGTGGCCCGAGGTCTCCGTGAAGTCCGTGGGAACGATCCTGAACTCCTTGATCGCCTCCGCCTTGGACACGGATTCGTTGGCGTGGTCGACGATCCCCTGGATGGCGTCGCGGACCTCCGGCAGCTCGGCCGCCTGGGCCACGGTGGCGGACGGGAGGTTGTGGCGCTGCAGCCAGCCCGGCAGGGCCTCCTCGTCCAGCGTCACCAGCGCGGCGATGAACGCCCGCTGGTCGCCGACGACGACGCACTGGGACACCAGCGCGTCCGCCCGGATCGCGTCCTCCAACTGGGCGGGGACGACGTTCTTTCCGCTGGCCGTCACGATGATTTCCTTCTTGCGTCCGGTGATCCGCAGGAAGCCGTCCTCGTCGAGTTCGCCGATGTCGCCGGTGCGGAACCAGCCGTCCACGAACGTCTCGGCCTCCAGGTCCGGACGGTTGAAGTAGCCGCGCATGACGCAGTTGCCGTTGGCGAGGATCTCGCCGTCGTCCGCGATCTTGACGCCGTTGCCCGGAATGGGAGCCCCCACCGTGCCGATCTTGATCCGCTTCGGCGTGTTGACCGTGATCGGCGCCGTGGTCTCGGTGAGCCCGTAGCCCTCCAGGATCATCAGTCCGATCCCGTTGAAGAAATGGCCGAGCCGCTCGCCCAGCGGCCCTCCGCCGGAGACGGCATGGACCACGCGGCCGCCCATGGCCGCGCGGATCTTCCCGTAGACCAGCTTGTCGAAGAGCTGGTGCTTCAGCCCGAGGACCAGGGGGACCTTCCCCTGCTCCTTCGCCCGCGAGTAGGCGATGGCTGTGTCCGCGGCCGCGTGGAAGATCTTGCCCTTGCCGCCGTCCTCGGCCTTGAGCATAGAGGAGTTGTAGACCTTCTCGAAGACGCGCGGAACGGCGAGGATGAACGTCGGCCGGTAGCTCTGCAGGTCCGGCAGGAGGTTCTTGACGTCCGCGGTGTGGGCTACCGTCGCGCCCGCGGCGACGCACAGCACGGAGATGAACCGGGCGAACACGTGGGCGAGCGGGAGGAACATGATGGTGGAGGCGCCCGGGTGGACGCATTCCGGCAGGGCGGCCGCCGCGTTCTCGCTGAGTTCCACGAAGTTGCGGTGCGTGAGTTCGCAGCCCTTGGGGCGGCCGGTGGTGCCGGAGGTGTAGATGATGGTCGCCAGGCTGTCCAGGTTCAGCGAGGTGCGGCGTTCCTCGAGGACCTCGTCGCCGACCGACCGGCCCGCCTCTCGCAGGACGTCCAGCCCGCCGCCGTCGATCTGCCACACGTGCTCCAGCCCGTTCAGCCCCTCCTGGGAGGCTGCCTGCCGCACGACGTTCTCGTGGTGTCCCGCCTCGACCACGACGCCGGTGGCGCCGGAGTCGCCGAGGATCCACGCCACCTGGGTCGGGGAGGAGGTCTCGTACACGGGGACGGAGACGCATCCGGCGAACCAGATGGCGAAGTCCACGAGCGCCCATTCGTAGCGGGTGCGGGACATGATGCCGATCCGTCCGCCGGGTTCGACGCCCTCGGCGATCAGGCCCTTGGCGATGGCGGACGCATCCGCGGCGAAGTCCTTGGCATGGACATCAAGCCATCCGCCCTTGCCGTCCGGACGCGCGAACAGGACGGGATTGTCCGCCGAGGCGGCCTGACGCAAGACAAAGTCGGTGGAATTGGTCGCGGGCGGGCTGACCACAAGCGGGGGTACGCTGAATTCGCGCACAATGGGCTCCTCTTCGTCGAGTGGGACCTTCCGGCCGAACCCCAGCGGATCGGCCGTTGACTCCAGCCTAGTGTGTCGCGTCACAAAAAATACCCGCTAGTAACTTATGGCGAGGACAAACTTCGGAAAGGGTGCTGGATGACGGCAGGAGCGGCGGTCGGCGTCGACATCGGGGGTACCAAAATCGCCGCGGGCGTGGTCGACGCCGAAGGCGTGGTGCTGCGCCGTCTCGGGCGGCCGACGCCGGGGCACGATCCGCGGGAGGTCGAGTCCGCCGTCGTGGAGGTGGTGCGCGAGCTGGCTGGCGACACGCCCGGGATGCCGGTGGGGGTCGGCGCCGCCGGCTGGATGGACCCGGTGACGGGGAACGTCCGCTTCAGCCCCCATCTGGCCTGGCGCAACGAACCGTTGCGGAGCCGACTCGAGGGTTTCTTGAATCGGCCGGTGGCCGTCGCGAACGATGCCGATGCCGCCGGCTGGGCCGAGTGGCGGTTCGGCGCGGGGCGGGGGGAGGAGCAGTTCGTGTGCCTGACGCTGGGGACGGGCATCGGTGGAGCCCTGGTGATCGACGGCGTTTTGCGCCGTGGCCGGCATGGGGTGGCCGGCGAGTTCGGCCACCAGGTCGTCGTGCCGGGGGGCCACCGCTGCGAGTGCGGCAACCGCGGGTGCTGGGAACAGTACGCGTCCGGCAACGCGTTGGGGCGCGAAGGCCGGGAAATGGCCCGGGCGGACTCGCCGGTGGCCCACGCGCTGCTGGCCGCGGCCGGAGGGGACCCTGAAGCCATCAACGGCGAACTGGTCACGAGGCTGGCGCGCGACGGGGATCCCGCCTCCATGGACCTGGTTGCCGAGGCCGGGGAATGGCTGGGACTGGGACTGGCGAACCTGGCCGCGGCTTTGGACCCCGGCACCTTTGTCATCGGGGGAGGGCTGGGGTCGGCGTCGACGGGCCTGCTGGAAGCCGCGGAGGCCTCGTATCGGCGGCAACTCACCGGCCGCGGCTACCGCCCGTTTGCGCGGGTCCTCCGCGCCCGGCTGGGAGCGGACGCGGGACTGGTCGGATCGGCCGATCTCGCTCGGGTCGAGGCGCGCGGCGCGGCGCGGGCGTAAGGCGATGGGCGCGTCGGCCTTTCGCCGGTGCTCCTAGACGCGCGAACCGTCGTCGTTGCCCGTTCGGTGCCGCGGCAGGCGCCACAGCAGGTAGCCGACCGCAACGAGGAACGCCAGGCACAAGCCGATCCACGCGACCGCCGGCGCCCCGCGCCACAGGATGGCCAGCAGCAGCAGGGCCAGGGGAGCGCCGGCCGCGCCGCACCAGGCCAGAACGGTCATGGGGTTGCCGCTGCCCAAGGCGGGGGGATCCTCGGGGACGAAGGCGTCGTCGTCGTCGTCCGGTTCCGGCGGCGAGTAATCGCGCGGACCGGGCGCGGCGGGATCCGCTATGCGCGGGGCCGGAACAGCCGGCGCGGGCCGTTCCGACGGTGCGGACTGTTCGGCGGACGGATCCGTGGATTCGAGCTGCCGGACAAGGTCCCGCCAGGCGGCGTCGTCGGAGGACGGGTCCCGGCGCGGATCGGGATCGTGGTTAGGCACTGCTGCCGCCTTCGGTGTGGGAACGGACGAATGCGATCGAGCCCTCGAACATCAGGACGGCGTCGTGGTCGAGGGTGGCCACGTGGAAGCTCTTTTCGAGGGCGCGGACGGTGGGCGGCGGCGCCCCGGGCGGCCGCTTGGCCAGTCCCGCCAACAGCGCGTCGATGCTGGAATCCGGCACCACGTGGTCCACCCGCGAGCGGTAAACGAGTACGGGCGCCCAGACGCTGGGGAGGGCGCGCCGCGTGTGGCGGAACAGGAGCGCCAGCTGTTCGACGGCGGCGACGGGCGTCCGGTCGTAGGCACCCTCGTCCGCGCCCGCCAGCGCGATGTCGTTGGCTATCGCGGCCACGGATTTCACCGCGTATTTGATGATGCCCGCAAAGCGCGCGGCCGGGTCGGCGAAGGTCAAGCCGGGATTGGCGACAACGACGCCGGCCACGGACCGGTTGGCCGCCAGCTGGAGCGCCAGCGCCCCGCCCATCGAGAGGCCGAAGACGAAGACGTTGCGGTGCGCCCGCTGGAGGAAATCGAACTCCCGCTCAACGGCGCGTGTCCACGAGGTGTGCCGGGTGCGGGCCAGGTCCTGCCACGTGGTTCCGTGGCCCGGCAGGAGGGGGAGGCTGACGGTCAGACCCGCCTCCACCAGGGCGTCGGCCCACGGGCGCATGCTGCGCGGGCCGGAGGTGAAGCCGTGCACCAGCAGCACGGCATCGGGGCCGCCGCGCACCCTGAACGGGGTTTCGGCGCCCTCGGGTGGCCGGGGCGAGAAGTCCATGATGCTCCCGATGGTGCCCGGAGGTGGGTGCTCCAGGGGTGGATGTGTGCCTAGAGTAGAGCCTAACCGACTCGCGGTCCGCGGCATGTCCGTGCCGCCAGGCCCACAACCCTCACGGGCGGAAGGCACACGCGTGTTGTGTGCCATCACAACATCGGGATAGAGCACCAACTCCCTTGCCGATAAAGGGATCGGCGGGCCCCAAGGCGACCACCGGGCGACCTCAGGGGGCCCCAACTCTAGCAAAACTCTTCCACGAGTCACATTTCGGCATTCAGCCGGCCTCCCCCCCGCACGTGCGCCTGGCGTCCGCCGAGCGCGCCTGTTGGGTCCAGGAACTGCCTCATGGTGGGGTCAACGTACTTCTGAGTGGTGGAGATCTGTGAATGCCCGGCCAAGACGCGCGCGGCCTCCAGATCCGTCATTGCAACCATGGTGACCCTCGTTCGCCGGCAGGTGTGCGTCCCTACCCAGCTCAGATCCACGTCGCCCGGGCCCACTTTGAACTTCAGGGCCTGACGGAGCTGCCGGTCCAAATTGCCCTGGTCGACCACGCCTCCGTCCTTGTTGGGGAACAGCCAGCCGGTGGTGGTCCCGACGCGGGCGATCTGCTCGCGGACGTAGCGGGATGCTCGGGCGTCCAGAACGACCGGGGTGCGGGCGCGCAACCTGGATTTGTCCCACGCCTCGTAGTAAGGAGTGCCGTTGTCGTCGAACTTGACGGCGCCCGCCAGTTGCATCACTAGGGGGCTCTTCGCCTCGCCGGGGAAGGCCTCCCAGATGTTTTCGATGCGTGCGGCAAGGGCCTCCGACACACGGGCCGCGTTCGAGAGCATGAGGGCCATGATCACGGGGACCCGTTCGGCCCGCGGGTCGCGGGACCCGCCGTGGACATAGCCCTCGAGCCGGTCGAAAAGGGCCTTGTCCTCCCAGGGGAACAGCGCGCGGGGGGTTTTTTCAGCGGCCTTGCGCTCTGCGGCGAAGGTATCCCGGATCCTCGGGGGCCGCCTGTCCCCGTACACCTCATGGTCATCGGCGAGCTGGATCAGGTTGCGGATGAGCAGCATGGTCGTCCGCGCGGCTCCGAGCCCGCCGATGCCTTGGTCCCGAAACTGGCCGCCCTTGGTCTTTACTTGCACGGTTCGTCCGGCTCGGACGGCGGCCAGCACAGCGGTGACCGTTCCAGGCTTCACCTGCTCGATGGTGCGCGCGCCGAGGGCGGGACCGATCCAGTGCTCCCACTGTGTCTTATACATGGAGCGGGTGCGCGGGGCCTTGCCGGGTCCGGACTCGAGCATCCAGGCATCCCACAGAGCGGCGAATGGGGAGTCGAGGGTGAGCTGGTCGGTCCCCGGGATGTGGCGCAGCGCACGACGGGCGCCATCGACTGCGGCCGCCTTGGCGGCCGTCTCCGTGGCGCCCTGAGCGGTGGCTTCCCGGGTTCGGCTCCCATCCAACGGCCAGTAGCGCACGCTGGCCTTGTAAATGAGGGAGGTTCCGGTTTTTTCGGCCTCGATGATGATCCGGCGACCCCTATTGGTGCTGCGACCTGCACCGTCGAACGGGTCGTATAAGGTGCGGGGTTCGGCGATGGTTCCGGGTGCGTGGCGGCGCGGACGCCCGCGGGCGATGGGCATTGGCCCTTCTTTCTGTGCAGGTCACGGTCCGGATCGGTCCGCTCATGATCCAATAGCGTAGCCCACTTTTCAGGTCGTGAGGGCGGGGGCTGATGGCGGTTCGGTTGACCTGAGACTTGAACGCGGGACACTGCACTCCCTACTGGTATGAAAGCAACCCAGTCCCGCATCAACGCCGCTCCGATCGCCGGTATCCGTCCCCTTTTGGACCTACACGAGGTCGCCTACCTCCTTAATATTTCGGAATATCAGTTCCGGGAATGGCTCAAGCTAGGCCTTGCCCCGCGCGGGGCTAAGGTTGGCGGGCACTGGAAGTTCAAGCCGGAGGACGTCGTCGCGCACATCGAGGCGATCTTCGCCGATGCAGCCTAAGGCCGGTTCCTCGCCCAGACATACGAAAGCACCGTCTTGGGATGGGACCTTTTCATTGGGCTACAGACTCCTTTGTTTATGACCGTGGGGGAATGGAGCGGGTACGACACACCCGGGTCCACCGTGTACATCTTTCGAGACGGACGAGATCGCGTTCGCCGAGGTGCTCTCCGGCTACGCCCTGCGCCTCGGCGCCCGGCATCCGATGCAGAAGGACGCCGACTTCATGGGCATGAGCCTGGACGAATACGTCCGGGGCATCGACGACGACTGGGGAAACCAGGTCAAGCTCGGCTGCCTGCCCCGGCACTGGAGGGACCGCCGCAACACCTACCGGGGTCGAGCTGGCCGAACCGGGCTGGTGGGTGGACGTCGAACACCCGGAGACCATCGCCGCCCTCGGCGCCGGCATCGGGACCGGACTCCACGACGGGCGGGGTATCGACCAGCTCACCCTGGGTGTCCTCCACGGGGAGAACCGCGCGGCAACCACCCTGGTGTCCACTTGGATCCGGGAACAGGTCCTGGACGATGGCAGCAGGCCCCTGGGCCTGCGGTTCCGGAGCAAGCACGGCGGCGGGCACTGCTGGGCCTACTGGCTAAGGCGCAGGGACGACGGCCTGGAGGAAACCGCGATGGTCGCGGACCCCGGGACGGCGATCCGCAGCGACAACCCGGCCCTGAACGCCGCCGCGCGGCGCTTCGGCATCAAAATCTGGTAGCCAACCGCCTACGTCCCCGCCGGCAACCAACAACGCCGGGGACCGCGGGGAACCGCGATGGTTCCTTTGCGCTCAAGGGTCGTTTCGGAGGGTGAATTCGGACCATAGCGGGTAGTGGTCCGAGATCCGCCAGGACACCTCGTTCCGGGTCAGTGTCGTGAAGACGTGGGGGAGGAAGTCCACGTGGCCGGCGCGTCCTGTGTAGTGCAGGCTTTGGAGCATGCTGGTCCCGTCGGGTTCGGAGAACCAGGCGATCTGGTCGTAGAAGTTCCGTGTCCGGTCGTTGTCGAAGATGGTGCGCGGCACCGTGTCCAGTTCCGTTGGCGGCCAGAGTCCGGTGGAGAGGAATGCCTCGAACAACGGGTCGCCGATGCGGTCCAGGTTGAAGTCCCCCAGGACGAGCAGGTTCTCGTTCCAGTCGTCCGGGTGCTCCGCCCAGTCGCGCATCCATTGGGCGAAGGTGGTGATCTCCGGGAGGCGGTCGGTCGCGCGCTGGCCCCAGAGTACGTGCACGCTGGTGAGGACGAATCCGGCGGTGCCGCGGGTGAAGCCGGCCGCGTAGGGGGTCCGGGCGAACTGGGGGACCGGTCCGTCCGCGGTCGGGGGCAGGACGATCTCCCCGACCAGCCCGGAGGGCTGGACACGCTCGGCGTCGTACAGGTACGTCAGGCGTTCCCCGTTGCCGGCGGTTCCTTCGGTGACGTCGGAGGTGATGAACCTCCACCCCGGCCCCAACAGTCCCACCAGGTGCTGCAGGGCGGTGGTGTTCCGGCGGACCTCCTGCACTGCCAGGACATCAAAGCGCTTCGCGATCGCGGCGATGCACGCCATCGCGTGCAGGTCCCGCTTCGGCGAATCCTTCGGCCCGGCCGACCACTTGCGGGTCAGGTCCCCGAACGCGCGCACGTTCCACGTCGCCACCAACAGGTTCCCGTCGGATTTGCCCGGGACCGTTGCGTCCAACGCCTTCTCGAGCCGCGCGAGATCCCGGACCACATCGGCGGGCGGTGTGCTCTTCATGGAACACATCCAAACACACCCCCGGGGGGCGCCCATGAATCCTCCGGCAGCACGGGGCAACGGAGGCGACGCCGCAACCGTGACGCCAAGGCACCCGGGTCCCGCGGGGGACCGAATAAAGCGCCACCAGGCGAGAGCAGGCCCCGCGCCGGCACCCACCGGGGCGACGGCAGTGCCGCCGGCCCCGGCCCCCACAGGGAGACGAAAGGGCTTCCGTGGACGAGTGGGGCAGTAGCCGATCCGTCTGGGCAAACAAGCCCACCTGCCTGCAGGGTCGCGTACACAGCCGGGCCAAAAACGCCGCCAACACAAGGTAAAAACCTTTGTCTGACCCTTATTTGAGGGTAGAACGAAGGTACGCCAATCGGTAGGGGGAGAGTGGCATGGCCATCACGATGTACTCGAAGCCGGGATGCTTCGGGTGTCGCAAGACCGCCGAGAAGTTCGCCGCGGCCGGCACCACGTTCACCGAGGTGGACCTGACCGAGACCCCCGCCGCGCTGGAGTGCGTCACGGAGGACCTCGGCTACTCCCAGGCGCCCGTCGTCGTGGTGGACGACGACTTCCACTGGTCGGGGCTGAACCCCGTCCACATCCAAACCGCGATCGACCACGCCCGGCAGGACGCCACCGCATGACCGCCCGGAAGCCGGCGACCGGCGGGCAGTCGCTGAAGCGCCTGAACTTCGACGTCCCCGAGGACCTCGCCCACGAGTTCAAGGCCTACGCCGCCCTGCAGGGCAAAACCCAACGCGAAATCGTCATCGCGTTCATGGAGCGCTGCGTGCGCCGGAACCACCCCGACCCGGCCGGACGCCCCGTGGCCCCGACGACCAACGATCCCACCGGCCGCCGGGAGGGAGGGGCGTAGTGGCATCGGATCTCTCCCGCGGGGAGTGGGAAATGATGTACCGCAAGGGCGTGGAGGTGGAGACCATCGCCCGGCTGTGCCACACCACCCCCAGTGCCGTGCGCTCCCACGTCACTGCCCGGATCCGGGACGACCCCAGACCCCCGGAACGACGCCCGCTGCGCCACACGGAACCGTCGCTGCCACGCCATGCGCGCGGCACCACCGGCACCCAGTGGCGGCTCTGGCACCGGATGCTGCTGGGATTCGTCAACGAGCACCACCGCCTGCCCGGTCTCGCCGACGGCCGGAGCGTCGCCTCCGCCCTGGAACTCGCCCTGCACCTCTGGCTGCGCGAACAACGCGCCGCCCACCGGCGCGGGGACCTCCAGCTCATGCAGCACACCGCCATGGCCCGCATCCCCGGATGGCGACGCCAGCCGGTGAAGTCCCGGGACAGCATCCGCTGGGACGAGCGGCTCGAGGAGTGCGCAGCGTTCCTCACCGAACACGGTCGGTTCCCCAGCGGGTCGAAGCCCGTGAACGACGAGGAGCTTGTCCTGGGCCGGTGGCTGGTTTACCAACGCCGCCTCAACCGCCTTGGGTCGCTGGACCCCTTGCGGAGCAACCGCCTGGACGCCCGCCTGCCCGGCTGGTCGGCGCACCGCAAAGCCCGCCGCGCCTGAAACCACCCTCGCATCGGACGCGACGCGCCGGGTCCAACCCCACGGAAAGCGCCGTCACCGGCGTTCGGGCACCGGCAGCCCGAAACGGGGAGACGCGGCCTTGTCCACGGGAACGCCGCCGCAGCGGTGCGCTGCCCGTACGGGGCAGCAGCCCCGTCGAACCGGTCCACGCGGTGAGGCCACCGCCACCGGGCCGACCGCCACCGGGCCGACCGCGGCCGGCAGCGCCGCCGTTCAGGTGCCCACCACCGCCCGGAGCGCGGGACCGGTACAGGTGGCGTGGAGTGACGACAGCGGGAACATCCTCGGCACCGGTGCCCCACGGGAGACAGCAACGCCGGCGACCGGACCGGTCGCGTGGCTGGGGACGGCCCGAGCTTCCGCACCGGCTCCACCCGCCCACAGCACCGCGCTCTCCACACACAACCCCCGTCCACCGCGACTGACGGCGCCGTGGACGGCCGCCGTGGAGGACCCGGCCACCCATAGGCCCGCCGGTGCTGGGCCGCCGTAGGCACCATCGCCTCGCCACCCGGCCGCTCAAGGGATGGACAAGCCATTCTGAAGAAGTAATAATAGGAGTAAGCTTATTACTGACTACTTGCGAGGAGATGCCCTCATGGCAGAGCAGTCCACACCGGCGCAGCGGGCCGCCTCGGCGGCCGAGGAGATGGACGCCGCGGGGGAGAAGGTCACCGTCTCGGCGGTGCGCGCCCGCGCGGGCGTCTCCATGGAGGCCGCCCGCCTCGGTGTCGAGCAGTGGCGGGCCCAAGCGCGGCAGGCGGAGGTCCCGATCCCGGAGGCCGTGCAGCGGGCGTTCGCCGGGGCGTGGGCCGCCGCGGCGGCCGAGGCCGCCGCCCGGTACCAGGCGGACCGCGAAGCGGCCGGCCAACTCGTCGAGGCGGCAAAGGTCGAGGCCCGGGACGCCGGGGACCTCGTCGACGCCGAAGCCGCGCGCGCCGACGCCGAGGCGCAGCGCGCAGACAAGGCCGAGGAACAGGTGGCGCACCTGACCGAACGCCTCGCCGCCCTGACCGCCCAGACCGAAGGTCAACGCCGGGACGCGGCATCGGCGCTGGAAGCCGAGCGGGCCGCCGCCGCGGCCGCACGGGAGGAGCTCGCCGAAATGCGCGGACGCCTCGCCGTCCTCCAGGAACAGGCCGAGACGTACTGGAACAAGGACGACACCGACCGGTAGGCGCGCAGGCCGCCCCTGTCACGCGCGAAGGTCCCGGCCTGGGGGAGACCGGGACCTTCATCATCACTCGCACCTCCAAGAGGTGCTCCCGACACTACGGAACCGGACTGTATGAACCTGTACGCCGTCTGGGAAGCCGCTGCATCCACTTCGGTGTGCGTTGGTGGGGGGCGTTGCGGCGTGGCGCCCGAACGCTTGGCTGGGGACGGCCCGAGCTTCCGCACCGGCTCCACCCGCCCCCAGCACTGCGCTCCCCACACACAACCCCCGCCCACCGCGCCTGCCGGCACCGTGGACGGGGCGATGTGGAGGACCCGGAACACCACACGCCCGGCACCGGGGCACCTTGCTGTCCGTCTGTTTAACGCGGGATACGTTGGAACCTATGGGGGACAACATGGTTCGACAGGCACGGGCGGGCGACTTCCCCGCCCTGGCGTGGACGCTGTTCAAGGCCTTGTCGGTGGGGCCCGGCAGCCGGACGGTCCGGCCCGTGCGTGCGGTCCTTGCCCTGCCGGTCCAACTGTTCACCCCTGATGGTCTACCTTCCGGGCCGGCGATGTGTACACGGGCTGGGAGCGGGGGGCCGTCGTTCTCCTGACCCGGAGGAGGAGCGCCAGATCGCGTGGTTCAGCACGGTGGCGGAGATGTCCCCAGGCAGCAAGGCTGCCGCGGCGGTCACGAGTCGGCGAACGTGGTCGGGCCTGAGGGTGCTGTCGCCGCTGGCGCGGTGTGCGAACCGGTTGACCCAGGTGTCTGCCTTCACGTCCGGGTGCCCTAGGAGCATCCGCACCCCACGCAGACACCGACGGATATTGCGCTGCGCCGTGCCCCAGACCTCCTGGCGGTGGAAACAGCTCTGCTTGGTGCAAGCAGTCCGGCGATGACAGGACCGAACCGCCGGCATTGTGGAGAGTAGGCCGCCTATGACCTCGGGATTGAACCACCAACAGCGGCGGCAACGGTGGTTCTCGGAACCGATCGACCGCGGGTGCGGAGTGAACTGTCTCATTCGTGAAGTAGGTTTCACCTAACAGACAGTCCGGGAACACGGGGGCTACAAGAGTGGATCAGGGATTTCTTGAAGTATTGCGTCACGTCCAGCACATGACCGGAAAAGGTGACGTGTCGTTCCCTGTGGCGCACGCGCTGGCCGAGGTAGCGGTCCTGGAGCCCGAGGAACGGTCCAAGTCCACCCCCCAGACACCTAATCCGGATGCGCTGTCCAAGCGCTACGCGCGTGAACATATCGAGCGCTTGGCCAAAGATTGGGAGTTCGATTCCGGATACGGGCTGCCCATAGAGCACATGCACACGATGGGCCGCCAGAGACGTGAGAGCCATGCCCTCGTTGACGTGTTCGGCACAGTTCCAGGAGAGCTGCTGACGACCGATTCGCCCTTCCACCTCATCGAAACTCAGGAAGCTATGCTCGCGGCGATCGACGAGTACCGTGCGGCCTCGCTGCCGTCGGAGGACATCGATGACGACGAATACTGGGACTCCATGTCCAACTTTGGACCACGCGGAATCGACCTAGTCGTCCCGTGCTGGCTCTCCACGGATGGCCAGGGGCCCCGAAAGGGAGCAGTGGCCTATCTGCGGGACGCTTTCGACGGAGACTTTGCGTGCTTCATTCCGGAAGAGTCGTTGGATTCGGACAACATCCAGGTTGTCGATCTGGAACTGGGCGAACACTGCTGGAGCGTAGTTGTCGAAACCGCCAGAGCCGGATACTTCGCAATGCACGAAAGCCGGGTTCCAGCCCATTTCTTGGATCAACGTCTGCCCAAGGACCAGGTCACTTCGCAAAACCGCTTCCTCGTCCATCTTTACCGCCCTGGACTGGCCTATCTAATGACTCTCAACGACAACGAACGGCAGGGTGCGTCGTTGGCAGCCGCCATAGGGCAGGAGGTTGTCGACCGTCGCCGGGAACTAGGGGCGGAGCCACTGGATCTTCTGGATGCAAGGGGATGGGAGCGGCCCGATTTCCGCCCTGAGGAGCCGACGCCCCCGAGGGAATTCACGGAAGCTGAGGTCCTTCAACGAACTCGAACCATTCAGGACTGGGGCGTGAACTTGGCTGCCGCGTCGGCCATGGCCCAGCTGTCCACATCCGGAGAAGTAGTGGGCGTCGACTACGAGCGCTATTCCGTTGATGAGGAGAACCATGAACGATGCAAGCGAGCTGCAGCATCGCTCGAAGGGTTGCGCTCGACAATCGGCGAATATCCAACCGAATACCCGGAAAGCGCGAAGTCAAGGCGTCACGCGGTGAGGCGCTGGTTGCTGGAGTACTTCTGGGACGAAACCGATTTCGTTCCTAATGACTACGAACGACCCTCACGGCGCCTGCGCCCGCATGAGCTGAAGTTGTTCATGGATGGTGCACGCAAGTCGGACGAGGAGTGGATCACCGAGGCACAGAGCAGCTCCATTGCAGCTTCCGGACGCTGTTTGTCGGCCGCGTGGGAAGTCTGGTCAGTCGAGGACTGCACCACTCGTGGCTCAGGTCGGCTTTTGGTCGCTGGAGGGAGGCTAATGTTGTCGTCGTTCCATGACCCCGTGGATCTGACGCAGCCAACATTCCTTAGTCTCGACAATCCTCAATGGGAGTACGTAGTTACGACAACCAAGGCGGGCTTCCAGCACATGGGTGTTCCCCGGGCACCGGTTGTCTTCGATGATGGGGACTTCATCGACAGTCTGATCGGAAGAAGAGAAAGTGGCCCGTACATTGACGCTTATCTCGTCGAGCTGTCCTCCCCGGGGCGACAAATTCACCTGTGGATCCCCTATAACCAGTGGGAAGGTGCCGAAGTAGCTGCACTGATCTGGCAAGCCATCGAAGGGGCGCGGGATCGATCCGGAGCGCCAAAATTGGACCAGCAAGACGGGGCAAACTGGACAGTCTCTGAATGAACCGAGTCCAGTTCGAGGCTCAAGTGGGCAGGCCGTCTTGCATCGCCTGACGTGCCGCCGTGGTGAGTCCCGTTAGTTGTGACGCTGCAGGATCGTATTGGAAGAGCAAGACGCCGGCCATCGAACCAAACTCGATTGCCTGTCTCGAGTATCCGCTCAGTGAAAAGAAGATGGCCTGTTTCCCCACGGTCGTAGCCACCCCAGCGATCTGTCGAACGGGTCCCGGACCGATCGGCGAAGCATGGTGCTTCACCTCTGCAACGCAGCGGTCCGCGATAATGTCGGCTCCCCCATCCCTGGTCGCCTGGGACACGCGGGTCCCCGTGGCCCCGAGTGCCTCCAGCCACTCCCGACAGTAGAGCTCTGCCTCCCGAAACGTGCATGAGGGTCTAACCGGCGGGGGGACCAGCTCGAAGGACGAGCTGATCGCTTTTGGTGTGCGTAATTTGGATGTAGCGGTTCCAACCGAGCCTGGGGGATTGAAGGTTGGGTGGGGGAGGTCCTTGCCCGGGGGCTGGCCCCGAGGGGAAACGTCAGCGGAAGACTGTAGATCCGGCGAGCTTTTCCCCGTTCCCTGAACCGGCCGCCCGTATGCGCGAATCAGGGTGGACATTTCCCGATGCACGGCGCTCCGGAACTGGGAAGCGACTCTCTCTCGTCCCTGTTCCTGGGCTAGCCAAGCCTGGAACGGGCCGTCCTTTGATTCCTGCGCCATCGACGCAAACCAATACACAACCAGCCAAACTGGGATCCACAATGCCCCGACAACAGTCCCAACCTCCCGCGCTTCTGCACTGAAGACCGGAACGATGAGAAACAACCCCAGAATCAATACCCAAATGACCCACGTGGGTTTTCCGAAGTGCTCCGGTCTAGACGTGCTCGGACCGCAGGTCCCGTCGGCTAGCGACTGGACAAGAGAATCGAATTCGGCGACCGCGGAGGGAGTGGAGTGCCCAAGGCGGTAGTACGCATACCCAACTCGGCGCGCCTGCTCGGAAAGTGCCTCTGTCACCCGGTTCAATCTACTCCCTATAGTTGGATCAACGATGTCGGACAGGGGGCTAAACGTCAGCTTGTCCGGGTACGTCACCGAGGAGCTCGGCTACTCCCAGGCATCCGTCGTCGTGGTGGACGACGACTTCCACTGGTCCGGCCTGAACCCCACCCACATCCACACCGCGATCGACCACGCCAGGCAGGATGCCAACGCATGACCACCAGGAAACCCGATGCCGGGCAGCCGCTGAAGCGGATGAACTTCGACGTCCCCGAGGACCTCGCTCACGAGTTCAAGGCCTACGCCGCGCTCCAGGGCAAAACCCAACGCGAAATCGTCATCGCCTTCATGCAACGCTGCGTCCGCCGATCAAGTGATGCTGCGCAGACTCTGGGTCATAGCCCGAAGGATGAGGCCTGACATGGCCGGTTGGAATCTCCACTTCGACGTTGCCGAGCAGGATTCAGAATTGGCGCGCGATTGCTTCCGGATTCTCCGATATACCTGCACCCGCCACCATCTCAAGTTTTCTTACTACGCGGGTAGGAGGTCCAACGGACGCATTCACTTCGTTCTCGATTTCAGTGGGAGCCGTGCTCAACTGGGGTTGGCATCCGCAGATTTTGCGTTGGAAATGCGCGCAGTAGCTCAGCTTCAGAAACACCCACGGGGTAAGCGATTGCCGCTCCGATTCCTTGAGTGCGTTACCTACTCCGGCTCCGAAGAACCGTTACGACTGCAGCCTCCATCGGACCGCGTTTCTCCAGAGAAACATGATCTGGTGGTTAGGCACTTGACGGAATACACGCTCGCCTGGGGATCCTGGCGTCGGAGCGAGCTCGCGCCGCCTGATTACGTTGAAGCGCAGCATTCCCTTCTTACGAACCTTGCTCTTGACCTAGCCGAAGGCGTGTCAACATCTAATGCATATCCGACGCTGATCAAGGCCCTCCGAGTACCGGAACGCTGGGAAGGGGAGTGCCTAGATCTCGGCTCGGACCGAAACAGAGTGAAGCACCGCGGTCTTAGGCACGAGGCTGCTCGGTGCGCCGAAAAGTACGAGCAGTGCGTCTATTCGGTATCTCGCGCAGTCACAGGAATCGACGCAATGCCCAGGACCGCCTACATGTTGGACTGGGAGCGCACGCAGATGGAACTAACTCCAGAGCCGGTGTTCGGAGGCTAGTAAAAACCCGCCAATTTGCCTGCACCACGAAGGGTTATATTCCGTCAGGGAAATGCCCGCGCCTCAAGAATGCTCGCCCGGCTGCCAGCATCGAATGAATTGCCGCCGGGTGGCTTGAAGCGGCTTCATCGTCGCGTCGCTGGACTATAGAGATGAAAGTCCCCTGAGTTCTGCCGTCAATGATTGACCCGTGGACAAGGAATGGCTTGAGCTCTTCAGGCTGGGACGGAACCTCAATTAGCACGAGATCACCCGTGTCCGCTGCGACAACCTCTATCACCAAGCGATCCGGAGGCGGATAGATTCGGTTGCTGATGGCTTGTACATATTTCCGGCGGATATTCGGGTCATGCTTCATGGGAGTAACCGCGTGGATGGTGTCGACGCCGTCGCGCTTCTTGGATTCGAGGCCCACAACCACCACACCGCCGGAATCGGAATTCGCGAACTGGGAGACCGTTTGGGCGAGCCTGACCTTGCCGTAGTCAGTTCCCAGGTCGTAGTGCTGTCGTTTGACCTCCAGCCACTGGTTCTCGGGTTGCCCTAGAAGAGTTTGTGCGTGACCAGCGCGTACAAGGTCGGCAAGTGTTGCCGGCGTCAGCTGACCAGAAGAAGCCATCATCAGAGCCTGTATACCGAGGCCGTCTTCGACGAGGGAAGCTGCTGTCCGACCGCGCGTATGGAATCCAACTGCCAGACGGATGTGCCAAGAGATTCCTGAGTCGTCGAAGTCTTCCTGGAATTCCAGCATCCACATTCGTTTGCGCACGAGTAGGGGTGCAACGCGGGAACCAGGGTTTGTGTGTGGTCTCGGATTTTCTGGAATGTCCTCATAGCTATCAACGTTCATGATCAGATCGTTGTTACGCAGCTCAAGGGAAATGCCCGATATTTCAACGTAGTCGAGATCAATATCCCCTTTGTATGCGGTGACAACTACGAGGGTGGTTTGGAGCTCGAGATCGTTCATTCGCCTCAAGATCGCCTTTAGGTCGGCGGTTGAGATCTTCCGTAGGTCGTCGATGTGAACGTATATTTGGTCGCCATCAGGCGATTTACGGACCTTTCCGTCGAACTCCCAATAGAGTCCCTCGTCGAAGACCGAGATGTTGCCGCGCTTTGTCAGCAGCTTTCCAACCATGCTCCGATACCCCTTCGCGCGTTCGAGGATGGAACTCCTTCAAAGATGCTCACTTGCAGAATGCCTTGCTACCGGCGTAGCAAAACCCTTCATGTTCCCCATTGGTCACTCGTTGCTGCGAGTCTATCGGCGACTCGAAGCGTGGAAGCTCTCACTGCGACCATCAATGGATCCTTCGCGGGGTCGGGCTCCATGATCTGGTTCCTGCGCCACTTCCCGCCCCTCCGGCACCGCAGGTGTCTTGCGATGCCTTGCCTGAACAAGTCCGGAAAGCGCGTCCAGTCTGGAAGATCATATGATCGATGGCACCGGCCCATGCCGGATTCGCATGCTTCTCACCTCCGGGGGTCTTTCTGTGGCAACTACGTTCGATGTACTCCTTGATTCGTACCGTGACCTTGCGGATTCGGAGCGGATGAAGGGCAACTACTTCGAACAGCTCGTGGGACGGTATCTCGAGAAGGACGGCGTTCAGGCTCCGCAATATCGGAACGTCTGGTTGTGGAGGGACTGGCCCGAGCGTGATGGCAAGAAAGACAACGGCATCGACTTGGTGGCCGAACGCCAGGACGGCGGGTACACGGCAATTCAGTGCAAGTTCTATGCTGAGGGGCACCGGATCCAGAAGTCGGATATTGACTCGTTCATTTCCGCTTCGGGGAAACCCCCATTCACCCACCGCCTTATCGTGGACACGACCGGACGGGGCTGGTCCCCGAACGCGGAGGAGATGTTGGACAACCAGCATCTGCCCATCCAGCGCATCGGACTCACGGATTTCCGCAACTCCAACATCGACTGGGCCACGTACAAGCTGACCGATCCCTCCAAGGCCCCCCAGCTTCATGAAAAGAAGCAGCTGCGGACCCACCAGCACGAAGCGGTCAACGCTGCCCTCGATGGATTCCAGACCAATGACCGCGGCAAGCTCATCATGGCCTGCGGAACAGGGAAGACCTTCACGGCCCTGAAAATTGCCGAACGCTTCGCAGAGCGGGGATCCCACGCCCGGATCCTCTTCTTGGTCCCTTCCTTGGCGCTGATGTCCCAGTCGCTCAAGGAGTGGTCGGACGAGACCACGATGACGATGCATGCCTACGCCGTCTGCTCCGACACCAAGGTCGGCCGGCAAAAGAATTCTGATTTCACCGACGTGGCCATTCATGACCTCCAGATCCCGGCCACCACGGACGGAGCCACCCTGCTGGAGGCGATGGGGACCCGCGAGTTGGAAGAGGGTATGACGGTGGTGTTTTCCACCTACCAGTCCATCGACGCTGTGTCCCAGGCGCAGAAGGCCGGTCTGCCGGACTTCGATCTGATCATCTGCGACGAGGCGCACCGCACAACCGGTGTCACTCTGGTCGGCACTGAGGAGTCCCATTTCGTAAAGGTGCACCGAAACGATGTCGTCGCCGGTGTCAAGCGGCTGTACATGACGGCCACGCCCCGCCTGTTCAACGATGACACCAAGAACAAGGCACTGGAGCGGGACGCGATTCTGTGTTCCATGGACAAGGAGGCCATGTACGGTCCGGTGTTTTACCGGATCGGCTTCGGTGAGGCCGTTACCAAAAAACTACTGACTGACTACAAAGTCCTGGTTCTTGGCGTTGACGAAACGCAGGTGGTCTCCAGCTTCCAGGGCCAGCTGGCGGATTCGAACATGGAACTGCAGATAGATGATGTCGCCAAGCTCATCGGCTGCTGGAACGGCTTGGCCAAGCGCCGCTCTGGGGCCCATGAAGCGTCCTTCGGTAACGACCTGGCTCCGATGAAGCGCGCCGTGGCGTTCAACCGGGACATCAAGTCCTCCAAGCTCGTCGAGGCCGAGTTTCCTGATCTGGTCCGGGTGCACCTGACCAACCTGGACAACGACGATCCCACCGACGACTTGAAGGTCGAGGTCAAGCACGTGGACGGCGGCTTCAACGCCATCACCCGGGCCGAACGCCTCGACTGGCTCAAGGAAGATGTCCAGGGCGTCCAGCCCAGCTGCCGGATCCTTACCAATGCCCGCTGCCTCACCGAGGGGGTGGACGTCCCGTCCCTGGACGCGGTCCTCTTCCTGAACCCACGCAACTCCATGGTCGACGTCATCCAGGCCGTGGGCCGGGTGATGCGCATCGCCAAAGACAAGCAGTTCGGCTACATCATCCTCCCCATTGCCATCCCCGAGGGCATGTCCACCTCCGAGGCCCTGCGGGACAACAACCGCTACAAGGTCGTCTGGCAGGTCCTGCAGGCCCTGCGGGCGCACGACGAGCGCATGGACGCCGCGATCAACCAGATCGAGCTCAACCACAAGGCACCCGAATCGATCCTGGTCGACACCGTGGACCTGTCCCCAATGAAGAAGGCGAAGACCAACGTTGGCGGAAACGCCGGCGGTGAAGGGGGCGCGGGTGGCGAGGACAATGGCTCAGATGAACCTGGGTGGGAGCAGCCGCCCCTGCAGTTCCCGGCCGAGGAGTGGAAGGACTCGGTCTACGCGAAAATCGTGGACAAGTGTGGCAACCGCATGTACTGGGAGGACTGGTCCAAGAGCATTGCGGACATCGCCAACAAACACATCACGCTCATCAACGCACTGCTGACGGCGGCAAATCCGGACCATCGGAAGGCATTCGACGACTTCATTCAGGGCCTGCAGGAGAATCTGAACCCGGAGATCGACGAGGCGCAGGCGGTTGAAATGCTCGCCCAGCACCTCGTGACCAAACCGGTCTTTGACGCCATGTTCAAGGACTCCAACTTCACCGAACACAATCCTGTGTCGCTGTCGATGCAGAACATCCTGAACCAGCTCGATAATCACTCCGCGTTCGAGAATGAACGCGCCGGGCTGGAGAAGTTCTATGACTCCGTCCGGGCCCGCGTGAAGTCCATCGACAACGCCGCGGCGAAGCAGAAGATCATTCTGGAGTTGTACGACAACTTCTTCCGCAACGCGTTCCCCCGGGTCGCGGACCGTCTAGGGATCGTCTTCACCCCCGTCCCGGTCGTGGACTACATCCTCCGGTCCGCAGACGCCGCCCTGAGGCTGGAATTCGGCAAGAGTATCTCGGACGAGGGAGTCTCCATCCTCGAGCCCTTTGTTGGCACCGGCACCTTCATCACCAGGCTCCTGCAGTCCGGGCTAATCAAGCCGGATGATCTGCACCGGAAATACACCCAGGAACTCTTCGCCAACGAGATAGTCCTGCTTAGCTACTACATTGCAGCCATCAACATCGAGACCGTCTTCGCCGAGGAATCTGCGACTCACGGCCTGGGTCACGGCTACGCACCGTTCGACGGCATTGCACTGACTGACACCTTTCAACTCAATGAATCAGACGGCGCTTTCGAATCCGTCGTGTTCCCTGAAAATTCCCAACGTGTGCAGCGGCAGAAGAACCAGGACATTCGTGTCATCGTAATGAACCCGCCCTACTCCTCGGGCCAGACGAGCGCCAACGACAACAACCAGAACCAGTCCTACCCCGTCCTGGACGCTTCGATTGCCGAAACGTACGCGAAGCTGTCCACCGGAACCAACAAGAACAGCCTCTACGACTCCTACATCCGAGGAATTCGGTGGGCGTCCAACCGCATCAAGGACGACGGCGTCATCGCGTTCGTTTCCAATGGAGGCTTCATCGACGGCAACACTGCCGACGGTATGCGCAAGACCTTGGTTAGTGAGTTCAGCCGGATCTTCGTCTACAACCTTCGGGGAAACCAGCGGACGTCAGGCGAGCAGTCCCGCAGAGAGGGCGGTAAAGTCTTCGGGAGCGGGTCGCGCACGCAAGTAGCCATCTGCATCCTCATCAAGAACTCCTCACACATCGGGCCGGCCGACCTCCAGTACAGGGACGTAGGTGACTACCTCACGCGAGATCAGAAACTCGACGTCCTTGAGATCGAGCAATCGCTGGAAGGCACCGACTGGGAGACGGTCGTTCTGAACGAGCACGGTGACTGGATAAACCATCGGGACGAGAACTACGACAGATATCAACCCCTCGGCGACAAAGCGACCAAAGGCAAACCAAACACCCCTGCCTTGTTCGAGAACTTCTCGAATGGGTTGAAAACAAACCGCGATGCCTGGTGCTACAACTTCTCACGCGATGCCGTGGCCTCGAACATGCGCCGCATGATCGATAACTACGAGGCTCAGCGCAACGCCGGAGGAACCATAGACCCTAACCCCACAAAGATTGCCTGGGGCGGAGGACTAGCCGATGACCTCAAGCGAGGACTGAAGCACGAGTTTTCCGCAGCCAGGATTCGCCGGGGTCTATATCGTCCATTTTGTCGGCAGTCTGTGTACTTTCACTCGTCAATGAATGAACGCACCTACCAACTGCCCGCGATATTTCCGACCGAGGGCCTACCTAACATCGCGTTGTTCATGAGCAGCCCTGGCGCC
Organism: Arthrobacter arnarulunnguaqae; assembly: GCF_051262515.1. Classification (NCBI taxonomy): domain Bacteria; kingdom Bacillati; phylum Actinomycetota; class Actinomycetes; order Micrococcales; family Micrococcaceae; genus Arthrobacter; species Arthrobacter arnarulunnguaqae. Next base: position 61,057 of record NZ_JBIMER010000014.1, read on the forward strand.
TCCAAGCAGTTCTCTCCCATGATTGTGGATTCAGTCCCCAACTTGCATTTGATCCACACTGGACAGGCGTTCAGCCTGTACACGTACGAACCCGCCTCCGAAGACCAAGTGGATCTGTTCACGGACGTCGAAGCCGTCGTTGACGGCTACCGGCGCAAAGACAACATCACTGACGCTACGCTCGCCAGCTACCGCGGATTCTACGAAGATGCGGCCTTGACCAAGGAAGATATCTTCTACTACGTCTACGGTGTGCTGCACAGCCCTACCTACCGGGAGGCCTACAAGGCAGACCTTATGAAGATGCTGCCTCGGATCCCGAAAGCAATGGACTTTTGGGCATTCAGCAAGGCGGGGCGAAAGCTCGCAGATCTACATCTCAACTACGAGACTGTCGAGCCATTCGACCTGAAGGAAAGCCGAACGGCTCCGGAGCCTACGTCGCTGGCGGAGCAGTACGAGTACTACCGCGTGACCAAAATGTCCTTCGGTGCACGCAGGGACCGCTCCAAGATCATGTACAACGGTCGCGTCACCCTGTCAGAGATTCCGGAGGACGCGCTCACCTACCATGTCAACGGCAAGTCCGCACTTGAGTGGATACTGGACCGCTACCAGGTGACAGTCCATAAGGAATCCCAGATCACGAACGACCCCAACGGCTATTGCCTAGAAGTTGGTGACCCTCGCTACATCCTCGACCTCATCAAGCGCATAGTCACAGTGTCAGTTGAGACCAATAAGGTCGTCGCGAGTCTGCCAGCCCTAAACGTTGCCGAGTAGCAGTCATGGCCAAACCAACGAGTGTCCCGGAGGGGCGTCTATTTCCATGTTCGGAAGTCATCTGAAGGATCCTTTGATGAGGCGTGGCCAGAGAGAGGGTCAGAATCCGTTCGGCACCGCTGTTGGGACGGGCCAGGTTACAAATTTGGCATGTGGTACAGCGGCCGAGCGGAACTTCGAACGTCAAAACCGGTCGGTAGAAATCGGTCGTTATTGATCCCGAGGTGCGAGGACTTGGACGCCGACCGAAACGCGTCTCCACTGGAATTCACGCCAGCAACGAAACTGCCTTCCTTCACCAGTGCGGTCGGAGTGTGGTCTTCCCGTTAATCTTGAATGATGAGTAAATCGGCCGCGGCCAGCGTCTTGGAGACGACAATTGACCTAGTGGTTGCGCTTGGCACCGTAGGGGCTCTCATCGCTGCCGTCGCCACTATCGTTATTTCTCGAAACGAGACACGGCTCGGGACAGTGTCGGGTGTCCGAGGTTGGATGAGCTGGAGGCACGCAAGCGCCGGCCACGAGGAGAACGACCGCGGCTCCGAGAGTGACATGATCTCAAACTGGGCCCCCGGACGGGAGTTCAATGCAGTCCTTAACGTCCAAAATGATTCCAGCGCGTTCATCTACGACGTCTTAGTCACTTTGTGGCCCACAAGTTCCGGAGAACCCGTCTTCACGACCAGAGCGCATTCTTTGATGCCAGGGAAATCCCTCAACAACGTCTTTCCCGGATCGTTCGAACTGCTCCAGCGCATGTTTATCACCAACGGAAAAGCATTCGGGGCCGAAGTGATCTTCAGGGATGCCAGTGGCCTGCTCTGGAACCGCAGTGTCGATGGCCGACTCCGCCCCCTAAAGGGCTTCGCTTGGCATCGCCCGTGGTATGTCCCCCATCCTTTGGAGGATGTCGAAGAATTTCCTTGGTACGCAATCCGCGCCAAATGGCGCTACCGGTGGCTAACCCACGGCCGGCGGGCCCTCATTGCGCCAAGATGGTGGGCAGCCGATATGCGATGGGCACGCTGGCGCTATGCCCGTAAACATCATCCTGTTGGAATCCCAATATGGAACGTCGTCAAGCGCTGGAAAAGTCGTCACGAGATCGCCATCGATCGACGCCGAAACGGGTTGCCCATCCCTTTCTGGATTGTTGATGACTATTGCAAGAACGTCATGTTGAACCGTGCCTACGCACGCAATCAACGAAAGCAGGATCGCCAAGAGAAGAGGGACGATGGCAAAGCGTTGAGAGAAGAACGCCGTGATTGGAGACGTGTCAATCCTCATGGCCCTTAGAGCGAATCTGACGAGGGCGAGCGCGAGGTATAGCAGCCACCCAATCCGACCTCGGGCTTATCAGATCGTTTCCATGAACTTCTCGGTCAACCCGATGAAGGCCTCGACCACTCCGCTGGTCGTCCCTAGCGCTGCCACCTCAACTGCCTTGCCGACCAGCTTCTTGATTCTGCCGCTATCGGGTTCGGGCCGGATGATCTCACCCTCAAGCTCATCCCGGACCTCCATACCTTGCCGCTCTTGATCGGAAGACAGGCCGAACATTGGCATCATGGCACGGAACGCTTCCGCCACCTTCTTTGCTTCGTCAGTCTGATTGGCGGTCAGGGTGTTGGATTGCGTCGCGCCAGAACTACCTGCCGCCACGTTGATGCCCTGGGAGTTGCTGACCGAGACGTGGTAGTTGTGCACGTTGCCGACTGCGGACGCAGCTGGAGCAGACACCGATCCGTCTTGTTCGGCCACCTTGATCCCCTTGGCCCTGAGCGACGGGCGGATGACTGGTCCTCCATGGGAGCCAGTTCCGCTGATGTACCCGTCTTCGAGCAGCCGATAGCTGGCACGAGTCAGCTCGGCTTCAGTAAACGGGGACCCATAGAAGTTTCCGTGCGGTGATTTGAGGAAGCCATCGATGACGGGAGACTCGTTGCCATTCAAGTACTCGCCGTAAAGCCACCGAAGCATCAGGTCAGGAATCACCATGGCTCGCTTCCGCGGATTGAGTCGCAATGCCTCGAACTCTTCAGCCGCGTCACGACCAGCCTGCTTCAGGTGAAAGTCTCCAATGCCTACGGCCGAGCGCTCAAAAAACAAGTAATCGAGCTGCATCAGATGAGTGATGTCCTGGTCGATCGCGTTCTCGTTGACTCCCCACCGATCCTGGCCGAAGCCGTACAGAGGCTCCATCATTACGCTCTCGCTTCGCTGTGCATCCGCGATGCGCACTGCGTCAGCGAGCAGATCGTACTGGCGAAGCGTCCTCGACGACTTCAACTTCGCTTCAAGGTCAGACACTGGTGTTTCCCCACTTGTTGGTTGGTTGGTTCCTCAACTCTAACTACGCGCGCAGACACACTATGGGTTACTTGTTAGCGGCCATGAAAAACTGCCCATAGGCGGCCACGGAACTGCCCACTGACGGCCATGGAAACTGCCCGTTGGTGGCCATGAGATCTGCCCACTTCTTTGACGTAGCCCTGCTGCTTAAGCGGCGGGAGCCTCTTCCCGGGGTTTGATGACGGTGTCTAGTCGCACCAAAGTCGCCCGGGAAGAGGCCCTAATGAAGTTTGACGGAGAAATCATGGAAATACTTGCTGCGTATGATCTGACGGGTTCGTTGCGCGCCGCCGCGGAACTCACCGGCTGCTCGCACCACACGGTCGCCCGGCACGTCGCTGCCCGGGACGCCGGTCAGCCGATCGCCGAGCCGGCCTACCGGGGCCGGGTCACCGATGCGTTCCTGCCCAAGATCGAGGAATGGATCGAGGCTTCCAAGGGCAAGATCCGAGCCGATAAAGCCCACGAGAAACTCCGTGCCCTCGGTTACGAGGGCACGGAACGCTCGACCCGCCGGGCAGTCGCGCAGGTCCGCGCCGCCTGGCGGCTCGGCCACGTCCGGGTGCACCGCCCCTGGGTGACCGAACCTGGTCAGTGGATCCAGTACGATTTCGGCGACGGCCCAGTGATCGAGGGCAAGAAGACCGTGTTGTTCGTGGCATGGCTGGCGTGGTCCCGGTTCCGGGTCGTGATCGTCCTGCGGGACCGGACGGCGCCGAGTGTGTTCGCGGCGCTGGACCGCACGTTCCGTGTCGTGGGCGGCGCCCCAACCTACGTCCTCACCGACAACGAGAAAACGGTCACCGTTTCCCACGTCGCCGGGGTCCCTGTCCGTAACCAGCAGACGGTCGAGTTCGCCCGCCATTACGGCGTGACGGTCCTGACCTGCCAGCCGGCTGATCCCGCGTCCAAGGGCGGCGTGGAGTCCTCGGTGAAACTCGCCAAGGCCGACATCGTGCCCAAGGACACCAACCTGCGCCCCGAATACGCTTCCTTCGCCGAGATCGAGGCGGCGTGTCAGGGCTTCATGGATGAGGTCAACCACCGTGAGCACCGCGCTACCCGCCGAAAACCCGCCGCGATGCTGACCTAGCAAGCGCCACGGTTGCACCGCATCCCGGACACCGCGCACACGGTCGCGTTCGGCCTCTCCCGGTCCGTCCCGGAGAACACGCCGATGGTCACCTTCGAGAACGGTCAGTACTCCGTCCCGGCGTATCTGCTCGGCGCGCGGGTGTTCGTCCGATCCCACGGCGCCGGACCCGATGAACAGGTCATCGTTGTCCACCACGGCAGCCAGGGCCCGGTGGAAGTCGCCCGGCACCCGCGCGCCCGGCCCGGCAGCCCGGCGATCAACGACGCCCACTTCCCGGACCACCGGCCCAGGATCCCTGGCGACTACACAGCGAAGGCCCGGACGGCCGCGGAGGCGGAGTTCCTCGCGATCGGGGACGGCGCCCGGACCTGGCTGCTCGAGGCCGCAGCCGCCGGGACGGCACGGATGAACGTGAAGATGGCCGAAGCCGTCGCCCTGGCCAAGATCGCCGGGCAGTCCGAAGTCGATCACGCGTTGGGAACCGCGGCCATCCATGGCCGCTTCGCGAACAAGGACCTCACCTCGATCCTGAACGCCGCGGGTTCACGCACCACCACCCATGCCGCCAGGGAAACCCAGTCCCTCACCCAAGGCACCGCAGGGTGGGCAGCCATCGGCCAGCCACCCGCAACCGCCGAGGCCGCCGCCGTTCTGGAGGAAAGCGCATGAGTCCGGTCCCGGTCACCGCACCGGCCTTGCCGGCGGAGCTGGAGGCGCTGATGCGGCAGCTGAAGATGCCCCACGCGCGGGCTTTGGCGCCGGAGCTGATCGCGACTGCCCGCGCCCAGCGCTGGGAACCGGCCGAGGTCGTCAAGGCCCTGTTCGTCGAGGAAGTCGCCGGTCGATCCCGCTCCATGCTTGCCGCCAGGCGCAAGGCCGCGGGCTTCCCGACCGGGAAAACCTTCGACACCTGGGACCCCGCCGCATCCTCGATCCCCACGCCGACGCAGCAGGCGCTGCGGACGCTGGAATGGATCGGAAGGAAGGAGAACGTCGTGATCTGCGGCCCCTCCGGCACGGGCAAGACATTCTTCCTCGAAGCCCTCGGGCAGCAGGCCGTCGAAGCCGGACTGCGGGTCGCTTGGTTCCGCCTCGAGGACCTCGGCGCTCTCATGCGCGCCCACCGTTCCGATGACAGCGTCACCAAAGTCGTCGCCCGGATCCTGCGCGCAGATCTGGTGGTGGTCGATGACATAGGCCTCTTGCCGGTCGGCGTTGACGCGGCGGAGGGACTCTACCGTCTCGTCGACGCCGCTTATGAGAAACGGTCTATCGCGGTGTCCTCAAACTTGCATCCTGCTGGCTTTGACGAGCTCATGCCTAAAACCCTGGCAACGGCAACCGTGGACCGGCTGCTGCACCACGCCCACGTCTGCCAGACATCAGGAGATTCAATCCGACTCAGCCAGGCCTTGGCCGGAAAAGGAGTCACGCCAATGAACTAAACCCCGACCCCAACATGGCCAACGCCACCGAACATCAGGTGGGCAGATCTGGTGGCCATGAGTGGGCAGTTTTCATGGCCACCAGCGGGCATTTCTGCTGGCCGCCCATGGGCACAAAACTATTGGCCATTGACAGTTACTAGCCATCTGGCTATTAGTCCGGAAAGTTGGGTGTCAGAAGGGCTATCCGCTCTGCCGGATCTCAGCGGCTTCGAGCACCTCACGGATGGCGATGGTGGTGGAGACTTCGAACTCAGAGAGGAGCGACCGCCCAGAGGCGCCACGTGCAGGGGATGCCTGAACCTGAACAAAGTCGTCCGCGCCTCATCCACGGCGGCCCGAACCACGCGCCGGCAGGTAAGTGGCATCTTGAAGAAGTGGTAGCTCATTGGCATCGCTGGAGATATGTCTCAACAAACGTTCGTTTGATGAGACATCCCAAGACGCGCCCGAAGGGGGTCGAATTGGCGAAGGTCGAACCCCGTCATGACCACGATCTGCTGCCGATCGGATCAGCGCGTTGCGTCTCAATACACTGTCTCATTCGCTATTGTCTCAACTAAATGGAATTGATCGATTTTTGAGACGGGGCACAGTGGCAAGTCTGGGATACGCACGGGTCAGCACGTTCGAACAGAACGCGGGCCTGCAGACCCGGGCGCTCGACGGTGCCGGGTGCTTGAAGGTCTACACGGACCACGGGGTCAGCGGCACCCAAGCCAAGCGACCGCAGCTGGACCAGCTGTTGGAGAACGCCAGGGCGGGGGACGAGCTGGTGGTGTGGAAGCTGGACCGGCTCGGTCGCAACACGCGCCACCTGCTCGAGCTCGTGGACTCGCTCGAATCCCGGGGCATCCACTTCCGATCGCTCACGGAGGGCATCGTGACCACCGGACCGATGGGCAAGGCCATGCTGACGATCATGTTCGCGTTCGCCCAGCTCGAGCGCGACCAACTGGCCGAACGCACCCGCGCCGGACTGGCCGCGGCCGCCGAGCGCGGCCGCAGGGGCGGCCGGCCCGGCGTCACGCCCGAGAGCGAGAAAGTGAGGCAGGCCGGGCAGTACCGGGGGGCCGGGTTGACCCCGCCCGAGATTGGCAAGCTGCTGGGCATCAGCCGAGCCACCGTGTACCGATATTTGGGCCTGCTCGCCCAAGAGGTGAACTGCCGCCTCGACTGCGGTCTCCGATGACGCGCGGCCACTGGGGCACCAGGCACGCCCCTCTGTATCAATCCATGCCGGTTCCAGCGAGTCGCGCCGCGACATACGTAAATTTGGTGGAAGATTTCTTCAAAAGGAGCTATTTTGCCCACCAACATTCACATTCATCACGACCGACTCTGGTCGGTGACCTTTGAGAACCATGAGTATCAGACGAAAACATATAAGACCTGCGGCATTGTGAGAATTAGTGCCGCGATCGTAAGGGGCTCGTTGAATGCTTGAGTCACTGCGCCTGAAAGGCGCTCCCGCGTTTGGCCTGGAAGTGGGGGTGACCGTTGGTCCCTTGACTCCAGTGACCTTCATCTTTGGCCCGAATGGATCCGGCAAAACAACCATCAGCCGGGCGTTCGCAAACCCGGCGCGCTTCCCCGACACCGAGCTCAAATGGGCTCCTTTGACGGGAACGCACACTATCAAGGTCTACAACCGTGACTACGTCGCTGAAACCCTGAAGCAGGCTGCGAACCTTCCCGGGGTGTTTCTACTCGGTAAGACGAGCGGGGAGATCCAGGCCGAGATTGATGAACTGACAGGTTCCTCGGGGTCCATAGTCGGTGTGAGGAAGCAGCTTAAACATCTCCGCGGTTCTCTGAGTGAGAAGCAGTTAGATCTTGCAGCTGTCCGCGAGGCACTCAGAGAGGCCGCTTGGAGCAAGCGCTCTGAAGTCCCGTCCACGCTCCAGGAGATGTTCGTCGGTTTCAACAACAGCAAAGAAAACCTGCTCACCCGGCTCCTCCAAGTTGTGGACACAAAGGGCTCGGCTGTTGACGACTTCGATGCGTTGGATACCGAGGCGGAAGCGGTGCTGGCAGAAGACGCAGTCCACCTACTGGAACTTTCCGGCGGCCAACATATCCGTCTCGAAGACATTCCTGGTTTCGAATTACTCGCAATTCCGATTGTTGGCAGTGGGGACGTGGGTCTCGCGCCGTTGATTCAGCAGCTTCAGAATGCAGATTGGGTGGAGCATGGACGGCACTATCTAGGCGATGCCGGCGACCTGTGCCCGTTTTGCCAGCAGACGGTTCCAGAAAATCTCGCGAAGCAGCTCAACGACTACTTCGACATCCGCTACACACACCAGATTGGGCAACTGAAGGGGTTTCAGCACCACATTCAGACGTGGGTCGGTCGCTGGCGCACCTATATCAGTGACGTTCTCACCAATGGTGGAGCGACTGATCACCTCAACGCCGAGCGTTTCCAGGCAGCGCGGCTGCAACTCGAACAGGCCATGGAGCAATTGACGTCGACGCTTGCCACGAAACTCAGCGGACCATCCGCAATCGTGGACGTCGTGTACCCTGCTGCCGAGATTGATGCGGTGAATACCATCGTGGAGGAGGCTAACACCTCCATAAGAGCGTTCAATCTGCGCTTGCAGAACCGTGCGACCGAAAAGAAGGCACTTCTTGAGCGCTGCTGGACCAGCTTTGCTCGTCAAACACTTGCGACGGAAGTGGGACACTTCGAGGGCGCAATGCCCGGATTGGACAAGGGCAAGGAGAAGCTGTCAGCCAGGATCAAGTCGGAGGAGGATCTTCTCGAAAAGAAGGAAAGTCGTCTCCGTGAACTGCAGACGCAGGTGACATCCAGCAAGCCGATCATCGAGACCATTAACCGTCTCCTCGACTCGGTCGGTTTCCACAGCTTCCGCCTGAAGGAGTCCACCGCGGTGCAGGACGGCTACTCCTTGGTTCGCGAGAGTGGTGAGATTGCTGCCGACACGCTCAGCGAGGGCGAGCAGACGTTCATCACGTTCCTGTACTTCGCACAGTCATTGCAGGGCACACCTCAGGAGAGTGGTGAGCTAAACGATCTTGTCGCAGTTATCGACGATCCGATCTCGAGCTTGGATAGTGATGTGCTGTACGTCGTGTCGACCCTCGTTCGACGCATAGTCGCTGACATTGCTGACGGCAAGGGGCGAGTTCGCCAACTTGTACTGTTGACGCACAACGCGCACTTCCACAAAGAGGTCACGTATAAGGCCCAGAGCGACAAGCATGGTACTTGGCGGTACGGCGTTGTCCGTAAGCGGAACGGGCAACCGAGCGAGATTGTTCTCGGGGCCGACAACCCGATTCAGACTGCCTACGCTGCGCTGTGGGAAGAGATTAAGCGGTCGTCGCAAGAACCTTCGGTATCGACTGGGAGTCTTCAGAACATTCTGCGCAGGATTCTCGAGACGTACTTTAAGGTTCTCGGTGGGGTGGACACCGCCGCGATCATAGAAAAGTTTGACGGCGCCGACCGAGTTATCTGTCGCGGGTTGTTCTCTTGGGTCAATGCCGGCTCGCATTCGATCTTTGATGACATCGACTACTCACCTACGGCCACAACGGTGGAGGCTAATCTCCGCGTGTTCCGGCGGATTTTCGAGGAGCAAAACCAGAAGGGCCACTATCTCATGATGATGGGGGAATCGGCGGGCTCCCCAGTGATGGCAGGTGAGACGCCGACCAGCGCTGAGCTCGTGGAAAGAGATCTTCCTCAGGTGACGATTCTTGCGGGTGCGTTCTAAGGACTCGTTGTCTGAAAGTCATGCCTACCAGTGGCTCGAAGTGCACGCGCGTGAATCCCAGTTACCTCAGCCAGCCATACCGCCTTGAAAAGCCCTCGCCGGGCGTGGCTGGGGCGATTTACGGTGAGACGTCTTTGCAAGACAGTGGGAGTGCCGCCACTTCGCCGAAGAGCATTGGTGCGCTCTGGGTGAGTCGGGTGTCTCAAAAAAACTGTTGCATGTCGAGACATGCGGACGTAGACGGAGGGTCAGTCTTCGGAGACCTCGCATGAGACGAGTTCCTGCTCGATGAACCAGGCCAGCTGGCGGGCCGGGTCATTTAGGAAGCCCTGCCATATGTGCGTTCCGGCGAAGTGCTCGTGGGTCATGCCGAGTTCTGAGCAGCGTCGCTGGATCTCGTCCATGAGCGACTCCGGCGTGTTGTCCTCCTTGGCCCCGAAATAGGCCGAAAGGATCGCGAACTGTCCCGGGACGAGTGAATTGATCTGTTTCGGGTCTACTCCGTCGAAGTACTGGTCCTTCTCCCTTGGGCGTTGGTTCCCGGTCGAGAGGTGGTCGTGCAGCCATTCCACCGCGTTGAGCGTCTGTCTTGGAAGTCGGAAGGCTTCGGGCGACTCGACGATCTTCGATGCGGCGGCAACCACGCGCTGGGCCTGTTCGCCCGTCGGCACGTCGCGGCGGCCGGCCGTTGCTCGGGCCAGTTCGCTTCGCATCAGGGTCATCGCCGCCAGAGGCCGGCCCAGCTCACAGACAACCTCGGACGCTTCGCTTCCGAGGAGAAGAGTGAATACTCCCTGCCTGGGCACTTCGGTATCCACATAGACATAATGGGCGAGAGAAGCCGCTCAGTCTCCCTCAAGAGCGCTGAGAAATAGCGATGTACTTCGTGGTCGTCACTCATCGTCCGAAAGCCTTGCCAAATCGCAGATAAGGATGGTGCCGGCCGCGGCTCAGGTCCGCGCGGGCCTTGGAGAGCACGGAATCATAGGCGACCGGATCGAACGTGAAGTCTGTTGTGTTGGGGATGAGGGCATCAGCGCCGCCGTCCTGTTCCTCGTCTTTCCATCCGAGGGCCCGCCAGGTAACGGCCTCTGCGGTTCGGCCGATTTCTACTGACAAGATGCCGTCGCTGATGTCGAAGCAGGCTGCACAGTAGTAGAGCCCCGCCCTGTCCGGCGGTTGGCCGATACCGGTGCCTTGAAGCTGGCTCAACTGGTCGATCGCGCCTCGCCGGGAAGTCGAAGTGAGTATCGTGACAAGGTCTGGCACCGGAACTTTGTAATCCGCATCAGGCTGTTCCCAGCCCTGCCACCAATAGCGCAGCGGCTTGCCGTCAATAACGATGTCCAGGCGCTGGCTTTCAGCCGCCCTCTTCCTGCGGGAGTAATCGGCGAACTCCATGGCTACGAACTCGGGATCCTGAGGTTCCAGCGTCAGAACGTTCCGGTGCTTCATTGGGGCATCATATCGATGTTTGGGGCAGTCCTTGCCCGTGGGATGTGGCCGGTCGAAGTCAGTCGTTTTAGCCACCGACGGCGAACACGATCGTCGATCTTTCTCCGCCCGAACCCGGGCTGCTACAACGATGCGATGGGATGGCGGGACGCTGGTCCTAGACTGCGCCGAGTACGAGGTCGCCCTGGAACGGACGGTCGGACAGTTGAACCGCAGCTTCGTAGCCTATTGGCGGTGTACGGCGCCCCACGCGACCCTTGGACTGGAGCGTATGGTTTTCCCGCAAGGGGGCGCGAGCTGCAGTCCGACCTGTACGGCATCAAAGCTTCATTCCATCATCCGGCTTGGCGGCGACGGTGGTGTCACGCGTTCTCGAGTCGCCGCAGCAATCCGGCGTTCTCTGCGATGACCGCCTCGATGGCCGTGTCCATCCGCTGGTCCCGGCCGTCGGAGGAGCACGGCGCCGCACCATGGGGTTCGGCGGGCTCGGCTGGTTTGTCAGGGGGGTTCACGGTCATGTCTCTAGGGTAGACCCGGGGGCACGAAGAAGGCCCTAACCAGTTTCTGGTGGGGCTACGTTCGCGCGGGGGCGGCTACGCGGAGCCTTCAACTTCCTCCTTCACGGCGAATCAGGCCGAAGCCTGGTGGCGGGATTCTAATCGAGGATCGTGTCACGTGTAGCAGCCCATAGGTCCCATTTCCGCGGCGGGCGTCGCAACGAGGTTCTTGCGGTCGGGTCCCTCCGCCAGACCGGCGACCTCGACGACGGAGGACGGGCGGTTGGAGTCGCCATTAGCCAGCTTCCGCACCAGTTGTATGAACCAGGCATCCAGATGGTACGTGGAACCGGTCATGGTGGTGGCACGAACTCGCACCAGGGACACGCGTACCTCCCATTCCTTTGGATGCTCAGTGGACGGTTGGCCTGCTTTCCTCCAGTTGACGCTCGGGGACGTGCGGCGTCGGACGGGTGGCGAGGTGACCCGGTAGTCGAGGACAAGCGGCCGCCGGCCGGCGCGTTCCATCAGGCCATGTCGGTCCCAGACCGGCAGGTATCTACCGGTTGACTGCGAAATGAGCGTGTGGCATTTATTGACGGGGTTAGGCTGGCGCCATGAAGAGCGAGCCGGGCACGCCACTACAGGACTGGGCGCGGCATTTCGCCGAGTCGTTGGCCAATGGCGCCGGTGCGCCAGCGTTGCTGACTGTCGCGTCGTGCTCCACACCGGCGACCGCCCGGCAGGTCGTTGTCGCCGTCCACCGGTTGGCAACGGAGGCTGGGTGGGCCGTCTATGATGTCGACGCAGCGGATGCCACCGGCCCTGGCGTCCTTCAGGAGCGTGGGGTCTGCGTGCTGCATCTGACGGACCGGCCAATGTCTAACGCCTTAATTGCGATGGTCGCGGGGTTCCAACACTTGATCCGCAGGGGGCTCCCGGTCGCGTTGGTCGTAGTGGGGACGCCATCGGGGGTGCGGGTGTTGCGACGGCATGCCGCTCTGGGATGGCTAGCCCGCTCCGAGCCGCTGAATTGTTAGGGCCTGTCAAGCTGTTTGTGTAAGTGAACTAGTCAGTTAGTGGTTTTAGTCGTTTCAGAGGTGGAG
>NZ_JBIMER010000015.1:0-66471 GCF_051262515.1 Arthrobacter arnarulunnguaqae
TTCGTATACTGCGCTCACGCGACGTCCCCGCCATTGGCGGAGGCGTAGTCCTCCGCGGAGAGCAGCGGGCCCTCTTCGGAGACCTCGACCGTGAACAGCCAGCCGGCGCCGTAGGGGTCCTCGTTCAGCAGGGCGGGGTTGTCCACGGCCTCCTGGTTGATCTCGACGACGGTGCCGGTGACGGGCGCGTAGAGGTCGGACACCGATTTGGTGGATTCGACCTCGCCGCAGGACTCGCCGGAGGTGACGGTCGCGCCGACCTCGGGCAGGTCGACGTAGACGACGTCGCCGAGTGCGTCGGCGGCGATCTGCGAGATGCCGATCTTGGCCGGGCTGGCCGAGTCGACCCATTCGTGTTCGGCGGAGTAGCGGAGGGAAGAGAGAACCTTGCTCATGGTGTGTTCCTTTCGGGAAGCCGGTGGGCTGCGGTTGGTTACTTTTGGCGCTTGTAGAACGGCAGGGCGACGACCTCGAAGGGCTCCGCCTTGCCGCGCAGGTCGACGTCGAGCCGGGTGCCCGGCTCGGCGAGTCCGGCGTCGACGTAGGCGAGGGCCACGGGATAGCCCAGCGTGGGGCTGGGCTGGCCCGAGGTGACCTCGCCGACCGGCGCGCCGTCCTTAAGGACAGGGTAGTGCGAACGGCCGGCACGGCGCCCGAGGCCCTTGAGCCCGACCAGCACGCGGTCCGCCCCGGCGGCCTTCCTGGCCTCCAACGCGGTCCGCCCGATGAAGTCCTCCTCCTTCTTGAAGGAGACGACGCCGCCCAGGCCCGCCTCGAACGGGGTGACGTCCTCGGAGAGCTCGTTGCCGTACAGCGGCATGCCCGCCTCGAGCCGCAGGGAGTCGCGGCAGGCCAGGCCGGCCGGGACCAGCCCATGGTCGTGGCCGGCCTCGATCAGCGCCTGCCACAGGGAGGCGGCCTGGACGTTGGGGACGTACAGCTCGAAGCCGTCCTCGCCGGTGTAGCCGGTGCGCGCGAGGAGCACCTTGACCGGCGCCCCCGCGACCGTGAACTCGACGTCGTCCGCCGCGTAGTACTTCATGTCGGTGACCGTCGCGTGCTGCGCGGCCGGAACCAGCGGCAGCAGGATCTCCAGCGCCTTCGGTCCCTGGACCGCCAGCAGCGAGGTCTCGGCGGAGGCGTCCGTGACCGTGACGTCGAAGCCCTCGGCGCGTTCGCCCAGCGCGGCCGCGACCCGGGGCGCGTTGCCGGCGTTGGGGACCACCAGGAAGCGGTCCTCGGCGCGGCGGTAGGTGATCAGGTCATCGATGATGCCGCCGTCGGCGTTGCAGATCAGCGAGTACTTTGCCTTGCCGACGGCGATGACGGCGAGGTTGCCGACGAGCGCGGTGTTCAGGAACGCCGCGGCCTGCGGGCCCTCGACCCAGACCTCGCCCATGTGGGAGAGGTCGAAGAGGCCTGCGGTCTCACGGACGGCCTTGTGCTCGCCGAGCTCGGAGCCGTACTTCAGGGGCATGTCCCAGCCGCCGAAGTCGGTGAAGGACGCGCCCAGGCGGGCGTGCTCGTCGTGCAGCGCCGTGCGCCGCGGCGTCGTGGTCTGTTCAGTCATGGTTGTGCCTTTCGAATCTGGGGCCGGGGCCGGACTAGTTCTCGAACGCCTCGGGCGGCGGGCAGGAGCAGATGAGGTTCCGGTCCCCGCCCGCACCGTCGATGCGCCCGACGGGCGTGAAGTACTTGTCCTGCAGCAGTCCCGGGACCGGGAACGCCGCCTGTTCGCGGGTGTACTTGCGGTCCCACTCGGAATTCACGACGGCGGCCGCGGTGTGCGGCGCGAGGCGCAGGGGCGACTCCTCCAGCGCGAAGTCCCCGGCGGCGACCTGGTCCATCTCCTTGCGGATGGAGATCATGGCCTCGATGAAGCGCTCGATCTCCGGGAGGTCCTCGGACTCGGTCGGCTCCACCATCAGCGTGCCCGCGACCGGGAACGCGAGGGTCGGTGCGTGGAACCCGTAGTCGATGAGTCGCTTGGCCACGTCCTCCGCGGTGACGCCGGACTTCGCCGTGGCGTCGCGCAGGTCCAGGATGCACTCGTGGGCGACCAGGCCCTTGTTGCCCGTGTAGAGCACCGGGAAGTGCTCGTTCAGGCGCGAGGCGACGTAGTTGGCGGCGAGCAGCGCGTTCTTCGTCGCGTCGGTCAGCCCCTTCCCGCCCATCATGGCCACGTAGGCCCAGGAGATGGGAAGGACTCCGGCGGAGCCGTACGGCGTGGAGGTCACCGGGGTGCCCGCGTTGCCGTTGGATGCGCCGGCGGGCGCCCCCGGGAGGAACGGAATCAGGTGCTCGGCCACGGCCACCGGGCCGACGCCGGGTCCGCCGCCGCCGTGCGGGATGCAGAAGGTCTTGTGCAGGTTCAGGTGGGAGACGTCGCCGCCGAACTTGCCCGGCTGCCCGAGGCCGACGAGCGCGTTCATGTTGGCGCCGTCGATGTACACCTGGCCCCCTGCCGCGTGGACCTTGTCGCAGACCTCGCGCACATCGGCGTCGTACACGCCGTGGGTGGACGGGTAGGTGATCATGATGGCCGCGAGGGTGTCCTTGTTGGCCTCGATCTTGGCGTCGAGGTCCGCGGCGTCGATGGTGCCGTTCTCGGCGGTCTTGACGACCACCACCTTCAGGCCGGCGAGGACCGCGGAAGCGGCGTTGGTGCCGTGGGCGGAGGCGGGGATCAGGCAGACCGTGCGCACGTCGTCGCCGTGGGCCAAGTGGTACTGGCGGATGGCGAGCAGGCCCGCGTATTCGCCCTGGGATCCGGCGTTGGGCTGGATGGACACGCCGGCGTAGCCGGTGATGGTGCTCAGCCGTGCCTCGAGGTCGGCGATCAGTTCGCGCCAGCCGGCGGTCTGGTGCGCCGGGGCGTAGGGGTGGATGGAGGCGAACTCCGGCCAGGACATGGACTCCATCTCGGCGGTGGCGTTCAGCTTCATGGTGCACGAGCCCAGCGGGATCATGGTGCGGTCGAGCGCGAGGTCGCGGTCGGAGAGCTTGCGCAGGTAGCGCAGCATCTGGGTCTCCGAACGGATGGAGTGGAAGATCGGGTGGGACATGAAGTCGCTGGTGCGCACGATCGCGTCCGGCAGCTCGTTCCCGGCGGACCGCTCGGCCGCCGCGACCTTCGCCGCCGCGTCCTCGATGCCGAACGCGGACGCGATGGCGATGATGTGCTCCGGCGTCGTGGTCTCGTCCGCGGACGCCCCGACCGTCTCCGGGTCCACGAGGCGCAGGTTCACGCCGTGGGTCTCGGCCGACGCGATCACGTGGGCGGCGCGCCCGGGAACCCGGGCCTGGACGGTGTCGAAGAACGTGTCGGCGACCAGCTCGATCCCGGCGCCGGAGAGCACCGTGGCGAGCGTGCGGGCGCGCAGGTTGGCGCGGCGGGCGATCGCCTTCAGGCCCTCGGGGCCGTGGTAGACGGCGTACATGGAGGCCGTGATGGCCAACAGCGCCTGCGCGGTGCAGATGTTGGACGTGGCCTTCTCGCGGCGGATGTGCTGCTCGCGGGTCTGGAGCGCGAGGCGGTAGGCGGGCACGCCGGCGTCGTCCTTGGAGACGCCCACGAGGCGGCCCGGGAGCGAGCGTTCGAGGCCCTGGCGCACGGCCATGTAGGCGGCGTGCGGTCCGCCGAAGAACAGCGGCACGCCGAGGCGCTGGGTGTTGCCGACCGCGATGTCGGCACCCTGCTCGCCCGGCGGGACGATCAGAGTCAGGGAGAGGATGTCGGCGGCGACCGTGACCATGGCCCCGCGCTCCTTGGCGGCGGCGATGACCGCGGCGTGGTCGGCCACGCGGCCGGAGTTGCCGGGCTGCTGGAGCACGATTCCGGAGATGTCGCCGTCGGGCAGGCCCTGGGAGAGGTCGGCGATCTCGAGCTCGAAGCCGAGGGCCTCGGCGCGGCCGCGGACCACGGAGATGGTCTGCGGGAACAGGTCGGCGTCCAGGACGGTCTTGGCGTCGCCCTTGGCCTTGTTCGAGCGGCGCATCAGCAGGACGGCCTCGGCGACGGCGGACGCCTCGTCGAGCAGCGACGCGTTGGCGATGGGAAGGCCGGTCAGGTCCCCCACCATCGTCTGGAAGTTCAGGAGTGCCTCGAGGCGGCCCTGGGAGATCTCCGGCTGGTACGGCGTGTAGGCCGTGTACCAGGCCGGGTCCTCGAGGACGTTGCGCAGGATGACCGGAGGCGTGAACGTGTCGTAGAAGCCCTGTCCGATCATCTGGGTCTTCATGGTGTTCTTCGACGCGATGTTCCGCAGGTCCGCGAGCACCTCCGCCTCGGTTCGCGGCGCCGGGAGATCCAGCGGGGCCGACTGGCGGATGTCCGCGGGGACGGCCGTGTCGACGAGTTCGTCGAGGGTTGCGTAGCCCAGGTGGCGGAGCATCGTTTCGGTGGCGTCTCCGCGCGGGCCGATGTGGCGGTCGGCGAACACGAGGTCGCCGCTGTCGCGGGCTGTGGTGGGGCGGGCCGTTGTCGCGGTCATAAGGGGGAACTCCAAGGTTGGTCGAGGTGCGTGCACGCCGAATGAGCTTTGGTTCCTCCCCGACTCTGTATTGGACCTGAGAGTTTCCGGGGCCCCGGGCGGTGTGCCCGGCGCCTCTTGCACCGTCGGTGAGTCCCGAGAACCCCGCCGGTTTGACCCGGTGGAACGGAACTGCTTTCCAGAGTTGCCTATGCGCGACGGTACGGGGGCCTGAGAGATTCCCGGGGAGGAAATTGCTCCTACGGCGCCCGCCAGTGGATCTGGCGGATCTCTCCCGCCGCATGTCATTGGCCGTGCCACGGGGGCACAGCCCACAGTCTAGTTCGAGACGCGCGCCACAAACAACTGGAAGTCGCTAACCGACGGCCCCGGTTGCGCCGAGCCAGGTCCCGATCGCGAAGGTCACCCCAAGCGCGGCGGCGCCGCCCACCAGGACGCGGACGGTCGGCACCAGCGGCCGGGCGCCGCCGAGGCGCGCGCCGAGCGCCCCGGTGCCGGCGAGCGCCACGAGGACCGCGGCGAAGGTGACCGGCACGCGGATGTCCGGCGGCAACAGCACGGCGGTCAGGAACGGGAGGAGAGCACCCACCGTGAAGGCGATGGCCGAGGCGAACGCGGCGTGCCACGGGCTGGCGACCTCCGTCTCGTTGATGTGGAGCTCGGCCTCCAGATGCGCCCCGAGCGCGTCGTGTCGCGTCAGTTCCTCGGCGACCCGCCGCGCCGTCTCCGTGGAGAGTCCCTTGGCCGCGTAGATGCCCGCCAGCTCCGCGAGTTCCGCGTCCGGGGTTTCCTCGAGCTCCCGCTTTTCCTTCTCGATGAGCGCGCGCTGGGAATCGGCGGCGCTGGAGACGGAGACGTATTCCCCCAGGGCCATGGAGATGGCCCCGCCGATGAGGGCCGCGGCGCCGGCCGCGAGGATCGGTCCCGTCGCCGACGTGGCTCCGGCCACGCCCACGACGACGGCCGCCACGGAGACGATCCCGTCGTTTGCGCCGAGCACCCCGGCGCGCAGCCAATTGAGCCGTTGCGCGACGCCCGAGGAATCGTGGGGCTCTTCGCCGTGCGCGGGCTCCGGGCCGGTCACGGCTGCCCCAGCCGCACGTAGTCGGGATGGCGGGCGGTGAGGGCGTCTCCGGAAGACGTGCCGGTCAGCCGCCGCCTCACCCAGGGGACCACGTGTTCGCGCGCCCATTGCGCGTCCGCCTGGATTTGCCGCAGGCGCCCGAGCGCGGGGGCCGTCTCGAGCTCCGGCGTCGCGATCTCATCCGAGGCCCGCAGCACCTCGAGTACCTTCTTCGCCATCAGGGTGTGGCCGGGGACGCCCATGTGCAGGCGGTCCTGCGCCCAGTAGCGCCAGTCCTGGAACTCGCGCCAGCGCCAGTAGTCGGCGATCGAGGCGTCGTGCCTCTCGGCGATCTCGCGGACCCACTCGTTGTAGATCGCGGTGCGTCCGCGCGTCTTGCCGAACACCGCCGACCCCGACGAGTCGAACCCCGTGAACAGCACGACGGCGGCGCCGGTTCCGGACAGCGCGGCCACGGCCTCCTCGTAGCCGCGCATGAGGTTGTCGATGTCGACGCTCGGGCGCAGGATGTCGTTGCCGCCCGCGTACAGCGTCACCAGGGTCGGCTTGAGCGCCAGGGCCGCGGGCAACTGTTCCGTGAGGATCTGGCGGATCTTCTTGCCGCGGACGGCGAGGTTCGCGTAGCCCCACTCCGGGTCCGCGGCGCAGAGCTGTTCGGCGACCCGGTCCGCCCATCCGCGGACGCCGTGGGGGCGCCGGGGATCGCCGTCGCCCACGCCCTCCGTGAACGAATCCCCCAGGGCCACGTATCGCTTTTCAAAGTCCACGCAGCCAGCCTAGCCACGTTCGGTGCCGAGCGGCACCGAAAAGGCCAACGCCGTGCACAGCGCACGTTCGTCGCGGCCGGAACCGTCGTTGCGGTCAGCGCACCCATGGATCCGGGGGTCCTCGCCTCCATCGGCTGGCCCCGGTAGCGCGAGACCCGCGGCTAGCCCAGGAGCGCCTGCCGCACGGCCACCGTCAGGCGGCCGGCGCGCGATCCGGTCCCGGACAGCTCGGCGCGGGCGGGGACGTAGCCGAAACCGATCCCGTAGGCGGGGTCGGCGAAACCCAGGGAGGCGTTGGCGCCGTCGTGCCCGAAGGCACGGGCCGAACCGAAGTCGTTGCGTGGCTGGGACTTCATGAAGACGATCCCGAACGCGCCGAGGAGCCCGTGCCCGCGGTCGGGGCCGAAGACCTGCTCCTGGGACATGGCGGCGCGCGTCGCGTCGGAGAGGAACGGCTCGCCCAGCTTTCCGTCCGCCCCGACCACGCCGGTGCTGGCGGCCGCGTACAGGCGCGCGATGCCACGGGCGTTCGCCACCCCGCCGGCCGCTGCCAGCCCGGCGGCCCGGACCGAGCGGACGTTCGGCAGGTCCAGGATGTCCCGGCTGGGACCGTCCGGGCCCTCGAGGCCGGCGGTCGAGTTGACGGACAGGCCGAAGACGCCGAACGGGTCGACGAACGGAAGCTCGGCTTCCCGTGCTGGTTTGAGCACGTCGCGGTAGCGCGGCTCCTCGGTTTCCGGCAGTCCCAGATGGAAGTCGATGCCGAACGGCGCCCTGATCCGGCGCTCGTAGATGTCCTGCAGGCGTTCGCCGGCCGTCCGGCGGGCCAGTTCCTCCATGAACACGCCGATGCTCAACGCGTGGTAGCAATGCGCCGCCCCCGGCCGCCACGACGGCGCCGCGGCGCCCAGGATGCGGGCGGCGAGCCGTGAGTCCTCGTACTCCTCCAGCGTCATGCCGCCGTCGACGCCCGGCAGGCCCGCCTGGTGGCTGAGCAGCTGGCGGACGGTGACGAGTTCCTTGCCGTTGTCGGCGAATTCGGGCCAGTAGGCGGCGACGGGCGCGTCGAGTTCCAACACGCCCTCCTGCAGGAGGATGCCGACCACCATGGCGGAGGCGCCCTTCGAGCAGGAAAAGACGCCCGTCAGCGACTCGCGCGTGCTGTGCGGCCCCACCGCGAGGTCCATGACGGGCAGGCCCTCGTGGTAAACGGCAAGCTGCGCCGAATAGTCGGCGTCCTCCGCGGCGAACTCGCCCAGCAGCTCGGCAACCGGCGCGAAGCGCGGATCGGTGAGGTCCCCCGTCACGGTGTGGTTCTCGGTGGTCTCGCTCATGCGCCCAGTGTAGGGGGCGCCCCTGGACCGGCCGGGGCCGGCGGTCAGGACTCGGGGGTCTCCTGGCGGAAGCGGAGGCGCCAACGGCCGGCGTCGCGCTGCCACGCGGATCCGACCACGGCGGTCCCCCGCGCGCCGGACAGGCGGTACGCCAGTTGCACGACGTCGGTGCCGACGACCTCCGAGGCGAGCAGTTCGAATCGGCCAGCGGTCCCGGACGGCCCGCCGCCCGCTTCGAGCGAGGCGAGCACCGCGATGCTCGAGTCCTTGTCCCGCAGCGTGCCGTCCGCGGCGATTTCGCGGTAGCCGGGATGGAGGAGATAGTTCAGCTGGCCCACCTCGGAGCGGACAGCGGGCTCCAACAGCTCGCGTTCCAGGGTCACCACCGCGTCGATGTCCGCGCTGCCCGTGCCCGTCTCGCGGACGTCCTCCAACTCGCTGAACAGGTCGTCCTGCTCGGCTCCCGCGCGCGGCGCCTCGCGGTCCGTCTCAACGACGACGCGCTGCGCCCCCTGGTCCGCGGGGGTCGCCGGCGCGCGGGTGGCCGCGCCCGCGAAGCCCGGCCCCTCGTCGGCGGGACGCCTGCCCTGGAACGCGGTGGCGGCCGCCCGGGCGCGCACGTCCGCGGCCTCGTTGAGTTCGTGGCCGGCGTGGCCACGAACCCATTCGAAGCTGTAGTCGCGGCCCTTGATGACGTCGTCGATCTGCTTCAGGAGGTCGACGTTGAGCACCGGCTTGCCGTCCGACTTCTTCCAGCCCTTCCGCTTCCACCCCGGCATCCACTTGGTGACGCAATTGATGACGTACTGGGAGTCGCACAGGATGTGCAGGTGCTCGGCCTGAAGGTGCGACGTGGACCGGAACAGGTCCAGGACCGCCATGAGCTCGCCCATGTTGTTCGTGCCGTGGGGCCAGCCGCCGGCCCTCCAGCATTCGTCGTCGACGTACCAGGCCCACCCGGCCGGACCGGGGTTTCCGAGGGCGGAGCCGTCCGCGGCGGCAGTGATTGTCATGAATTCAATCCTGCCATGTGGGGCCTCCATTTGGGCCTGCCGCACCACCGCCCCACCAGCACCCGGGGCTGGCGCGGAGGCCGCCAAATGGACGGGAGGCGATGGGTTGTGAGAAACTTCACAGGCATTTGTGCGACGCGCCACTGCCTAGCCGGTCTGCGCACCGCTAATGCCACCCCACACGCAACACCCACGCTCTTCATGGAGGGACCCCACACTTATGAGCGATGCCCTATCAGCCATCAACGACGTCATCTGGAGCGACTGGCTCGTCTATCTCTGCCTCGCCACCGGCGTCTATTTCTCCGTCCGTTCGCGCTTCCTGCAGGTGCGGCATGTCAAGGGCATGGTCCAGCAGCTCCTGCGCGGTGAGAAGTCGGCGTCCGGCGTCTCGTCGTTCCAGGCGCTGGCCATGTCCCTCTCCGGGCGCGTCGGCACCGGCAACATCGCCGGCGTCGCGACCGCGATCGCCTTCGGCGGACCGGGCGCGCTGTTCTGGATGTGGATGGTCGCCTTCCTGGGCGCCTCGACGTCGTTCATCGAATCGACCCTCGGCCAGATCTACAAGACCCGCGACCCGCTGACCGGCGAGTACCGCGGCGGACCCGCGTACTACCTGTCCCGTGCAATGGCGCACACCAAGGGCGCGCCGTTCTTCAAGGTCTACGGCTACGTCTTCGCCGCCGTCACCGTTCTCGCCTGCGGCGTCCTCATGCCGGGCGTCCAGGCCAACTCGATGGCCACCGCGATCGACGGCGCCTGGACGATCCCGTCGTGGATCGTCGCAGTCGGATCCGTCATTGTTCTTGCCTTCGTCATCATCGGCGGCGTCAAGCGCATCGCCAGCGTCGCGGCATTCGTCGTTCCGTTCATGGCCGTCGCCTACATCCTCCTCGCGCTGGTCGTGGTCTTCGTGAACGCCGCGCAGCTGCCGGAAATCATCTCCCTGGTGTTCCGTAGCGCGCTCGGCATGGACTCGGCGCTGGGCGCCGTCATCGGCCTGGCCGTGATGTGGGGCGTCAAGCGCGGTGTCTACTCGAACGAGGCCGGCCAGGGCACGGGACCCCACGCGGCGGCCGCCGCCGAGGTCTCGCACCCCGCCAAGCAGGGCCTCGTGCAGGCCTTCGCCGTCTACATCGACACCCTGTTCGTTTGCTCGGCCACCGGCTTCCTGATCCTTTCGACCGGCGCCTACCGCGTCTTCTCCGGCGGCACCGAGGACACCGACGTCCTCCTCGAGGGCGGATTGCTCTCGGCCTCGGCCACGGTGGGACCGCAGTTCGTGCAGACCGGCTTCGACAGCGTCTTCCCGGGCTTCGGCGCGGCGTTCATCGCCATCACGCTGATCTTCTTCTGCCTGACCACCGTTTTCGCCTACTACTACATGGCGGAAACCAACCTGCGGTTCCTGGTGGGCAACTCGTCCAACAGGCTCATCCCGGGCCTCAAGGTCAGCATCGGCCGGGTCACCACCATGGGGCTGCAGGTGCTCATCCTCATCGCCGTCGCCTACGGCTGCGTCAACACCGCCGCGGATGCCTGGACGATGGGCGACATCGGCGTCGGCCTGATGGCGTGGCTGAACATCATCGGCATCCTGATCCTGCAGAAGCCTGCCTTCAAGGCGCTCAAGGACTTCGAGGCGCAGAAGAAGCTGGGCTTGGACCCGGTCTTCGATCCGCGCCCGCTCGGCATCGTGGGCGCCACCTTCTGGGAGTCCTACAAGCGGGCACCTCTCGAGAAGGAAGCGGCCCGGCTCTAGCTCCGGACGCCCGACCGCTCACGCACAAAAAGCCGGCTGCCGCCGTCGTACTGTTTGGTACGACGGCGGCAGCCGGCTTGTGCGCTTCGCCCGGGGCCGGGCGTGGAGGCTACGCGGGGTAGAGCGGGTTGGCGCCGGCGGCGACTTCCTCGCCCGCCCGCACCGGACCCGGCGCCGTGCCGGCGCCGAACGGGGAACCCCCGAGCGCCTCGCGGCCATGCGGGTCCAGCCAGTTCGCGAGGTCCGGTCCCACCGGAACGATCCCGGTGGGGTTGATGTCCTCGTGGACCACGTAGTAGTGCGCCTTGATCTGTTCGAAGTCCACGGTGTCGCCGAAGCCCGGGGTCTGGAACAGGTCCCGTGCGTAGCCCCACAGGGCGGGCATCTCGGTGAGCTTGTTCCGGTTGCACTTGAAGTGCCCGTGGTACACCGGGTCGAACCGCACCAGCGTGGTGAACAGCCGCACGTCGGCCTCCGTGATGGTGTCCCCCATCAGGTACCGCTGGCCGGACAGGCGCTCCTCGAGCCAGTCCATGGCAGCCCACAACCGGTCGTACGCGTCGTTGTAGGCCTCCTGCGACCCGGCGAAGCCGCAGCGGTAGACGCCGTTGTTGACCTCCGTGAAAATGCGCTTGATGACGGGTTGCATGTCCTCGAGCAAGTCCGCCGGAAGCAGGTCCGGGGCGCCCTCGCGGTGGAACCGGGTCCACTCGGTGGAGAAGTCCAGTGTCATCTGCGGGTAGTTGTTGGTGACGACCCCGCCCGTTGGGATGTCGACGATCGCCGGCACCGTGATCCCGCGAGGGTAGTCGGGGAACCGCTTGAAGAAGTTCTCCTGGAGCCGTTCGGTGCCCAGCACGGAGTCGCGGCCGTCCGGATCGAGATCGAACGTCCACGACCGCGCGTCGTGCGTCGGTCCCGGAGTGCCCAGCGAAAGGGCGTCCTCAAGGCCCAGGAGGCGCCGGACGATGATGGCGCGGTTGGCCCACGGACAGGCCCTGGCGGCGATCAGACGGTACCGGCCAGGCTCGACCGGCCACGCCTGCGCACCCTCGGGCAATCCGCCGCGCGCATCGCCGATGCTGCTGCCGAAGGCCCCACCGGACGCCCGGACAGCCTCCGGATCCGCGACGATCCTGTCGTCGATGTAGTTCGTGTCGCGGCTGAATTCGGCGCCACCGGTGACGTAGGAACCTCGGGTCGAGAAGTCGTTGTCTGCCATCCCCATACCCTACGTTCGCCGCGCGTTCCCCGCACGCGCCATCACCGCCCGCGGGCGGTGGATGATTCCCGTTGTCCGGCCTGGGCCGCGCCGCGCAGCCAGGGCCCCGCGGGTCACAAGGCCGGTTGCCGTTCGAGGCGGCCAGCCTCTGCAGTGCCCGCCAGGCGGGCGAAGGCGCCGCCCGCGGCCAGCAGCTCGGCGGGCGCGCCACGCTCGGCGATCCGACCGCCGTCCAGCAGCACCAGCTGGTCCGCGCGCTCGACAGTGGAGAGCCGGTGCGCGATGGTGATCGTGGTCCTGCCTTCGGCCAACCTGTCCAGCGCCGCCTGGACCTGTGCCTCGGTGGTGTTGTCCAGCGCGGACGTGGCCTCGTCGAGCACCAGGACCCGGGGGTTGCGCAGCATGGTGCGGGCGATCGCCAGGCGCTGTTGTTCGCCGCCGGAGAAGCGGTGGCCGCGGGCGCCGACCAGCGTGTCCAGCCCCGCGGGCAGCCCGGCGACCAAGTCAGCGATGTGTGCCGAGGCCAGCGCGCTCCACAGCGCGGCGTCGTCTGCGCCAGGCGCTGCCAGCAGGAGGTTGTCCCGGATCGACGCGTGGATCAGGTAGGACTCCTGGGACACGACGCCGACGACCCTCGCCAGGTCGACGGCCGAAAAGCCGCGCACGTCGATGCCGTCGATGGTGACGCGCCCGCTGCCTGCGTCGTGCAGGCGGGGAACCAGAGCGCCCAGCGTCGTCTTCCCGGAGCCGGTTGGTCCGACCACCGCCGTCGTGGTGCCGGCCGGCACGCTCAGGTTCACTCCGCGCAGGACGGGCGCTCCGCGATCGTAGGCGAATTCCACGTTCTCGAACCGCACGTCGCCGCGGATGGCGGTGGGTTCGATGGCCACCGGCCGGAGGGGCGGCGCGATGTCCGGCTCGAGATCCAGGTATTCGAAGATCCTGCTGAACAAGGCCAGTGCAGTGACCCACTGGACGCCGACGTTGAGCAGTCCCATGATGGGCCGGAAGATGGTCCCCTGCAGCGCGGTGAACGCCACCAGCGTGCCGATCGTCATTCCGCCGGTGGCGGCCGGGAAGCCCGCGGCCAGATAGATCGCGGCGGGGATGGCGGCGAAGACGATTCCCATGGTCGCCATACGCCAGCGGCCGGCCAACTGCGAGCGCATCTCCAGGCCGATCAGCCGCTCCGAGGACTCGGCGAACCGTCCGGCGTCGCGTCCGGTGGTTCCGAGCGTTTTCGCGAGCCGCACCCCGGAGACGGACAGTCCCTCCTCCACCTGGGTGTGCAGTTTGGCCAACTCCTTCTGGCGCTCGGCCGTGATGTCGCGGCGGAGCAGGGCCACCCTCCGGCTGATCCAGATGGCCGGAGGGATCACGATCAGGGACAACAGGCTGAGCTGGGGCGAAAGGGCCACCATGGCAACGGCCGTGGCCACCGCCGTCGTGAGGCTGGATGCGACGGAGGTGGCCGAGGTGGTGACCACGGATTGCATGCCGGAGATGTCGTGCGTCAGGCGGGATTGGACGTCGCCTCCGTGGGTTCGGGTGAAGAAGCCGAGCGATTGGCGCTGCAGGTGGGTGAAGAGGCTGGTCCGCAGCCCGTGCATGACCTGCTGGCCCATGTCGGTCGCCATCCACGTTTGGACGACGCCGATGACCGCGGTGGCCGCGGCAACGGCAACGAGGCCTCCGGCGAGCGACGTGAGCAGGGGGACGTTACCGTCCGGGAGTGCGCTGTCGATGATGGCCCGGATGAGGAACGGTTGGGCGAGCCCGACCACCGAGGAGATGCTGATGAGCAGGACGACGACGGCGATGCGGGCCTTGTGCGGAGCGAAGAGGACCGCGATGCGACGGAGACTGACGGGATGGGCGCTCAGCTGGTTCCGGTCGGCCGGGTCGACGCGCCCGACCCGGTGGGATCCTCCGCTGCCGCCGACGGGCACCGTGCCGACCGCATCCGCGGGGGGACTCTGTGGTTTCGCCAAGGACGCCACCTCCTGTGAAGCGGTGCGCCCGTCGCGCACTCAATACAGAGGTTACCTCACTATGTGGTTGCCCGGCAATCTGTAGACTGGTGGCATGCCCCTCGACCATCCCTCGCTCCCCGACTCGGCCGCTCTCGGCGACCTCTTCCATGCGGCGTTCCGCGGGCTGCGACGGACTTGGGCTGCTCAGTTGGCGCCGTTCGAACTGACCCCGCACCAGTGGCGCGCCCTCCACGTCCTGGCCGGCGGCGGCCACGTCCACCCACATACGTATCCCGAAGCCCCGCACCGGCGGCGACCGGCTGCCGGGGACGATGTCGAGGCCGAGCCCCAGGCGCTGAGGTTGAACGAGCTCGCGGACCGGCTGCGCATCGCTCCGCGTTCGGCCACGGAGGTGGTCGACCAACTCGAGGCGAAGCAACTCGTGTCACGGCGGGCCGATCCGCGCGACCGCCGGGCGACGCAGGTGGTGTTGACCGCGCAGGGCACGGCGCTCCAGCAACGTGTCATGGCCGTTCGGCGTCGCGAGTCAGGCCGCTTCTTCGGGCGGCTGGAAACGGATGAGCAGGCGGAACTTGCCCGCTTGCTCACCGTCCTCGCCGAGGACACGGATCCGGTCGCCCCCCGGCGAATGCCCTAGCGGGCCGCCGGAGGTCCCGCCGGCTCCGTGTCGGGACCCGCCGGAGTGCCGGCGGGTTCCGCCGTGTGCCAGGTGTCCACGGCGATTGCCAGGCCGAGAATGGCCATCGCGATGCACATGGACCCGACAACATCGGTGAACCAATGGAACCCCGTGTAGAGGCGGCTCGAGGCCGACGACAGGATCCACAGCACCGCCGCCGCGAGGCCGCCCCAGAACATCCACGGCCTCGGGTTGGTGTGCCTGGAATAGAGCACGTAGAAGCCCAGCAGCGCGAAGTTGGTCGCGCCCAGCGTGTGCCCGGAAATGAAGGAAAACGTATGGTCGGCCTCGAACAGCACCATCAGGTCCGGCGGTGGGCGCGGCCTGTCCACGGTGTCGCGGATGACAATGGCGATTCCGACGCCCAGCAGCATCCCTCCGGCGAGCATCGTGGGACGCCAGGCGTGCTTGCCGAGCCAGATCCACCCCACGGTCAGCACCAACATCAGCACCGGCAGGAAGACGGGGCCGGTGACCATGGAGAGGAACCACATCACCCCGTCCCATCGCGGACCGCGCAGCTCCACGAACCAGTCGCGCAAAGGCTCGTCCAGGGCGGCCGCCCCGGCGTCGTTCAGGATGCTCCACAGGATGTAAGCAAAGCCGGAGAGGCCAACGACGGCCAAGGTGGCCGCCGTCCGCAGCAGACCCAGCCGCCCCTGCTCCGGCATGGGCCGTTGTTCGTCGAAGTAGCGCCGCACCACGGCGCGCGCATCTGCCATGCCCAAAAGCGTAGCCCTCCGGGGACGGCCGCGCAGGACATCGGCTCGGATCCCCGGACCGGGCGCGGCGCGGGGGCGGAACCCGGATTGTGCCGACCCGCCGCGGACAGGACAGGATGGGGCGGTGACCACTGCCCCGCGCCTCTGGCTTCCCGCCGGACTCTCCCTGATGATGGTCGGCTGGGGAGCCAACCAGTTCGCCTCGCTGCTCGCGTTCTATCGGCAGGAGCACGGGTTTTCCGAGCTGGCCGTGACCGCGATGCTCGGCATCTACGTGCTGGGGCTGATTCCCGCCCTGCTGGTCACCGGACCCGTCTCCGACTTCGCGGGGCGCCGCCGGCTGACGCTTGGCGCCATCCTGCTGTCCATCCTCGCCAGCGCCATCATGGCTTGTGGCGGCCTGGGCGCGGCACCGCTTTTCGTGGGAAGGTTCGTGGCCGGTGTGGCCACCGGGATCGCCATGGCTGCCGCGACCAGCTGGATCAAGGAACTCTCGCAACGTCCGTGGGCCGAGACTCCGGCAGCCGGCGCCGGAGCGCGACGGGCTTCCCTGCTGGCGACGGCCGGATTCTGGCTGGGCCCGGTGGTCAGCGGTCTGGTGGCGAACTGGGCGCCGCACCCGGGGATCCTTCCCTGTGTCCTGCACATGGTCCTGTGCGTACCGTTGCTGGCGTTCACAGCGCGGCTCCCGGAGACGCGCCCCCGCACCAACCGTCCGCCGGGGATCCTCCACCTTCTGACCACGACGCCGGTCCCGAGGTTCCGCCGCGTCGTCGCCCCGGCCGCGCCCTGGGTCTTCGGCTCCGGGACGATCGGTTTCGCCGTCGTCCCCGGCATGATCGACGACGTCGGGGGCTCGCGGGTGCTCTATGCGACGGCGGCCGTCGCCCTGACCCTGGGTTGCGGCGTGGCGGTCCAGCCGTTGGCCCGCCGTCTCGACTCGGACCGGTCCGCGCGTGCCCTGCTCGCGTCGCTGGGGACCGTCCTGGCGGGCCTTCTGGTGGCTGTCTCAGCCGTCGTGGTGCAGGATCCGTGGACGGGACTGGCGGCCTCCGCCGTGTTGGGCGCCGGGTACGGACTCCTGATGGTGTCCGGGCTCCTCGAGACCCACCGCGCGGCCGGGCCGCACCAGATGGGCGCGCTCACAGGCCGCTACTACACGCTGGCCTACCTGGGCTTCCTGACCCCCACCGTCCTGGCCTTCGCCGGTCGATGGGCGGACCCGGTCGCGATCCTGGCGTTCGTCGCCGTCCTCTGCGCGGCATCGATCGCAACGGTGGCCGCAAACGCGCGGTGACCCGTCCTATACAGCGCCGGTCGGGCGGCGCATGATGGGCATGTCAGCACAAGTTCCCGGCCACGGAACGCGGTCGGGTGGCCAACAGGAGGAAGCCGTGGAAGAGAGCAACAACGACCAGAGCACCCAGGCCGGCCGGATAGTCGTCGGTATCGACGGATCCGAGGGTTCGGTCGCCGCCCTGCGGACCGCACAGCGGATCGCGGGCTCGCTGGGCCAACGCATCGTGGCCCTCGCCTGTTGGGATATTCCGGCGATTCCCGACGGCTACTCGCAAATTGGCCGGAATGAATTCGAGGATCGCGCCAAGGAGGATCTGGAACGGACCCTGGGGAAGGCCTTCGGTGACGACCGGCCGAAGGACCTCGAGGCGGTGGTGCGGTACGGAAGCGCACGACCCCTCCTGATCGAGGCCAGCCAGGATGCCGACATGCTGGTTCTAGGCCGGCGAGGCCACGGGGGGTTCCACGGCCTCCATCTGGGATCCGTGAGTTCGGCCTGCGTGGCACGCGCCCACTGCCCCGTGCTGGTGGTCCACACGACGGACACCGCACTGGGCTGACGGGCGCGGCGCCGCCCCGCTAGGGCGCGAGGTAGGCCCGGACCGCGGTGATCGCCGCCGTCGTACCGGTGCTGAGGGTCGGTTCCATGACCGGCCCGAAGAACGGCGAGTGGTTCACCGGCATCTCCTCCGCCGGCCCCTCGAAGCCCCCGAACATCCAGTACACCTGCGGAACGCCGATCGAATCGGCCAGGTGCCCGACGTCCTCGCTGCCCATCAGCGCCGGCTGTTCGTGCACGTTGTCCTCGCCGATGACGCTCCGCAGCGCGGCGGCGACGCGGTCGGTGGCGTCCGGGTCGTTGTAGCAGCGGGGGAAGGAGTAGAGCTCCTCGACCTCCGGCTCGGGCGCCGCGCCGGCGGCGGCCTCGGCGCTGACGATGCGTTTCACGGCCGCGATGACCTGGGCGCGGACCGGTTCCTCGAACGTGCGGATGTTCAGCGTGAACTCCGCGCGGTCCGGGATGATGTTTTCCTTCAGCCCCGCGTGGAAGGTTCCCGCCGTGACGACCGCGGGCTTCATCGGTCCGAGTTCGCGGGAGACGATGGTCTGCAGCCGCGTGATCATGTGCGCCCCGATGACGATCGGATCGATGCCGCTCTGTGGCTGCGAGCCGTGCGATTGCTTGCCCCGGACGGTCACCCTGAGCGAGTCGGCCATGGCCATGGCCGTGCCGCGGCTGTAGTTGACGTGCCCCGCCCGCAGCGGCATGACGTGCTGGCCGAGGACCACTTCGGGCCGCGGCGCGCGGTCCCACAACCCGTCCTCGAGCATGGCGCGGGCGCCGGCCCCGGTCTCCTCGCCGGGCTGAAACACCAGCACCAGCGTGCCGGACCAGGTCCCGCGCTCGCGCAGGAGCACCTTCGCCATGGTGAGCGACGCCGTGACATGGGTGTCGTGGCCGCAGCCGTGCATCACGGGGACCTCGGTTCCGTCCTCGAGCGTCCCGCGGGCCGTGCTGGCGTAGTCGAGTCCCGTGTCCTCGGCGATCGGCAGCCCATCGGTGTCCGCCCTGAACGCGACCACGGGGCCGTCGCCGTTGCGGATGACGCCGACGACGCCGGTTCCGCCGCAGCGGAAGTTCTCGACGCCCAGCGCGTCCAGCGCGGATTCGATGTACGCGGCGGTCGCGGACTCCTGCATGGACAGTTCGGGGTTGGCGTGGAGGTGGCGGTAAAGGCCGTGCATCTCCTCGCGCTCTGCCGCGGTGAGTTCCAGTCCGTTGTGTGTCGTTGCCATGATTCGGGGGACTCCTAGGATTCGTGCGGTTCTTCGGCGACCGGCGCGTGGACCGTCTTGCGGTCCCGCAGGAACCACGCCAGGAAAATGGTGGACACCACGACGATGGCGGTTCCGTAGAAGGCCATCTGCGGCACGGACCGGATCACCACGAACAGCATGATCAGGGACAGGACGACGGCGATGATCGTGGCGCGCACCTGACGCATCGATACGATGCTCTGCACGAGAACCGCGCCGAGGACCGACGGCAGGATGTACAGCCGGGCCACGTCGATGACCTCCGTCGGAATGACGCTGATCAGCCACGTGCCGAGGATGCCGACGAAGATCAGCAGCGACGTCAGGTGGACGGCGGCGGCCCCGCAGATCGCCATGACGGCGGCGATGTCTCCGCGCCGCGTTCCGGGCTTGGCTCCGATGCTGGACTGGGCGACGAGCGCCGCGGGCAGGAGCTTGTTGGAGATGTTGCCGATCATGAACGCCTGGTACATCGCGGAGGAGCCGAGGATCGGGAAGTACGTCACGGGCTCTAGGATCCACAGCACGCCGAACACCGCGGCGACGGCGAGGAACGCGACCCAGATCTGGCCACCGGTGAGTTCCATGCCGGAGAAGAAGGCCAGGTAGACCGGACCGATGAGCGATAGCACCAGGCCCGCGGTCATCGTGATGCTGCCCCAGCGGGACGTGGTGTTTTCAAATTCCGTCATGCCCGCGGCGGCGCGGCTGTCGAGTTGCATGCTCATGGTGTTTCCCTTCGAAAAATGCGGGCTAGGCGGAGTGGGCGGAGTACGCGACGATGAGGGCGATGACGATGGAGATTCCCAGCGCCCATTCGCGCAGCCAGCGAACGCCGAAGTGCTTGGCGATGAACAGGCACACGCCCATGGCAGCCGCGGAGGCGACGACCGCCAGCACGTGGACACCGGACTTCGGAAGCTCGCTGAGCGTCAGCATGCTGAAGGCGCCCAGCAGGGCGGCGCTCGGAATGATGGCCATGGCGGCGGGGTTCAATTTGGCCAGGCTCTTGCTGCCGCGCTTGAGAACCGGGGTGAGGATCAGCGTGGAGAGCATCCACATGGCCCCGCTGAGGCTCATGGCAATGAACGCCAGCGCGAAGATCTGCTGCGTGTAGTCCGGACCGCCGAGGGTAACCCCCGCGGTGCCGGCCGCGATGCCGGCGGACGCGACCTCCGCCGCCGCCGAGCCGATGAGGCCGATACGTACGAGCACCGCGGGCGTCCCGAAGAGGGCCAACAATGCGACGGCCACCAGCACGACGGCGAGCGACGGGCCGATGGAGGCGACGGCGCCGGCGCGGAACGCGTCCTTGACGTCCGTGGCTTCCATGCCGATCTCCGGGGCGGCCTTGCGGGCGGCCTTCACGTAGAGGACCGACTGGAGAACGATGACGGCGAAGACGCCGAGCGCGCAGAACCAGACGATGGGCGAGTTGGCCGCGGCGAGAATATCCGTGGATCCGGGGTTGACCTGCAGCGGGATGTTCAGGGAACTCATGCCTGCGCGGCTCCTGTTCATGTGATCGGGGACACCCAAAGCTTCCTTGGGGTGAACACCACGATCCAGTGTGATCCGCGTCATGACAAGAGCTGCCGGAAATAGACAGATGTTTGGCCACATCCCCCACACTGGGCCTCCCACGTGTCTTTTTCGTCGGTAATCGTCACGCGCGGCGGCGCGGACGACTCAAAAGGCCAGGTGGTTCAACCGTCCCCCGCGCTTGCGCGCGTGCAACAGGATGGTGGACTCGATCGATTCCGCCTCCTGGGCCCAGTCCGACGTCGTAATGAAGTCGTAGAGCTCCGCGTTGGTCGCGAACGTGACGTTGGCAACGACGTGGCAGGCGCCCGCGACGGCCACCGCGTAGCGGACCTGCCGATGGGTCGCCAGTAGGCGGCCCAGGTGTTCGACCTTCTGCGGAGCCGCGCTGATCCAGAGCATCGCCTCCACGGGAAGCCCCAGGGTCCCCGGCTCCACGAGCGCCCGGATCTGCACGCGGCTGTTCGCCAGCATCCAGTCCAGCCTGCGGCCGGCCGTCGTTTCCGACGTCGAAGCCCGCCGGGCGATGGTTTCGAGGCTGGCCCTGCCGTCCTCCGCCAGGGCGTTGGCGATGCGCAGATCGACGCCGGACAGGGTGTCGTCGGGGATCATGCCGGCGGTCTCCGGCGTGAAATCGTTGGTCAGCGCCGCGATTTGTTCGGGCGTGATGGCCTCGGACGTCCACCGCCTGATGGTGCGGAAATAGCGGAGGATCGGATAGCTCAGCGCGCGCACCAACCCCACCGTCGCCGGGACCTCCGTGGTCAGCACATTACGCATTGCGCCGTGGTCGAACAGAAGCTCCGCGACGCAGTCGGCGCCCCCGGTCATGATGTAGGAGAACGTGGAGTCCTGCCGCTGCGCCACGGATTCGGCTGTTACCCGCGCGGTTCCGGGCGCGCACTGGAGCCGCAACAGCGCCGACTCCGCGCGCAGGCGAATGCCCACGATGTTGACGAGCTCCGCCTCGATCAGCTCGTTGCCACGCCGGCCGATCGTGCGTTCGGGCTCCTGCAGCACCGCGGCGATCTTCCGCCACGGCGCGCGGGGGTCCACCTGGAGCGCGGCCACGATGCGCATTTCCAAGTCGTCGAGAACCCGGTCCACGGGCGCCACCTTTCCTCCAGAGGGTCACCGAGAAGCCTAACGGCAGGCCGGCGACAGGAACGTCGTGCGACCCGTCCCGCTACGCCTCGGCCTTGCCGCGCCGCCAGTACCCCATGAAGGAGACCTGCTTGCGGTCCATTCCGGCGTCGCGCACGAGGTAGCGCCGCAGTTCCTTGATGGTCCCGGCCTCCCCCGCCAGCCACGCGTAGAACGGTTGCGTGGCTCCCTGGGTGGTTTCCCAGAGGATCGTGGCGTCGATGTCCACGTCCTCCGGGTCCACACCGGTGTCCACGGCCCCCGCCCCGGGGATCGCTACGGTCTGTCGCACTGCGGAAGCGAGCAGCTCCCCGTGCGGACGGGACCCCCGCGGGAGCCACTCCACGGTGACGCCGGACCGGGTGAACGAACCCTGGATGTCGTCGACGGCCGGCACCTCGATGAAGGCGTTTCCGGTGATGCCGGGCGGCAGCGACTCCAGGATGGAGCAGATGGCCGGCGCGGCGGTCTCGTCCCCGGCGAGCAGGATGCGGCGGGCGGGGCCGGGACGGAACTCGATCCCGCCGTAGTCCGGACCGCACACGTTCTTGTTGGGTCCCAGCAGGGTCACCTCGGCGCCGGCCTCCGCCTCGGCGGCCCAGACGGAGGCCGGTCCGCCCACGAGCCGCCCGTTCTCGCGGCGGATGTGCAGGACGAAGTCGATGTCCAGTTCCGGGGTCGGCCCGACGTTGCCCGGGTGGCCCGCCGGCCGGAAGGAACGGATCGAATAGGTGCGCATGCTTCCGCGCACCGAGGGTTCGTGCGCCAGCCATGCGCGGTACCAGCCGGAGGCCTCCTCCTCGGAAACCGAACCGCCGGGCCGCAGGTGGGCCAGCAGGTCGCCGTTCCCGCCGGCTCCGGGCCGCGGCGCGGACGGTTCCCCACCGGTTTCCCCCGCGGGCGGCACGATCACCTTGACGCGCAGGTCCAGCGGCGAACCCCCGGTGCCGAAGTGCGCCAGATCGGCGCCGGCAAAGGTGATGCGGCGGAAGCTCGGCCCGAGGGTCTGCACCTCCACGGCGGTCATCGCGAACGCCAGCGTGGAACACACCTCGAGGGACGGTCGGCGGTCGTCCACGACCAGCGCCGTGGGAACCGCCGCGCCCGGCGCCGCGGACCCGACAACGGCGTCGTCCTGCGCGGGCCGCGCCACGCCGCCCACCGCCGCGGGAGCTTCGGACTCCACGGCGGACCGTTCCGGGGTGCGGGCGCCGCCGGCCCCGGCGGCCGGTGCCGCCGCGCGCCGGACCACGCGGTTCCGGCCGATCGGCAGGACCAGCGGCGTTCCGGCCACGGGGTCCGGGATCACCCGGCACGGCATGCCGAAGACGCTCTGGACCATGGTTTCGGTGACGACGTCGGCGGGGCGGCCCTGCGCCACGATCCGCCCGTCCTTGAGCGCAACGAGGTGGTCCGCGTAGCGGGCCGCGAGGTTGAGGTCGTGCAGCACGATCGCCACGGTGGTCCCGCGGCGGCGGTTCAGGTCCGCCACCACGTCGAGGACCTCCAGCTGGTGCGCGACGTCCAGGAACGTCGTCGGTTCATCGAGCAGCAACAGGTCGGTCTCCTGCGCCAGCGCCATGGCGATCCATACGCGCTGGCGCTGCCCGCCGGACAGTTCGTCGACCGGGCGCTCGGCCAGCTCCGTGGTCCCCGTGGAGGACAGCGCGCGGTCTACCGCGGAATCGTCCTCGCCGGTCCAGCGGCGGAACCAGCCCTGGTGGGGGTAGCGGCCGCGGCCCACCAGTTCGCGCACGGAGATGCCGTCGGGCGCGATGGGAGACTGCGGCAGCAGGCCCAGGACCTTGGCGACCTCCCTCGCCGGACGCCCGTGGATGTCCGCGCCGTCGAGCAGCACGGATCCGTCGGCGGGCTTCAGCAGCCGGGACAGCCCGCGCAGCAGGGTTGACTTCCCGCAGCCGTTGGCGCCGACGATCATCGTGACCTCTCCGGCGGGGAGCAGCAGCGTCAGATCGTCCACGACGGTCGTGGCGTCGTAGGACAGGGTCAGGGAGCGCGCCTCGAGGGTCGCCATCTCAGCCTCCGGTTCCGGTTTTGTTGGAGCGCACCAGCAGCCACAGGAGGAACGGCGCGCCGAGGGCGCCCGTCACCACCCCCACGGGAAGGTTGGTGTCGCCGAATGCGTTGCCCGCCACGAAATCCGCCCCGAGCACCAAGACGGTGCCCGTGAGCGCGGAGCAGGCCAGGTTGTGCCGTCCGCCGGCCATCATGCGCGCCAGCGGTCCGGCGAGGAAGGCCACGAAGGCCAGCGGGCCGGTGACCGCCGTCGCGACGGCGGTGAAGGCGACGCCGAGCAGCACCAGGCCCAGCCGGGTGCCGGGCACGTTCAAGCCCAGTCCCGCGGCGGCGTCGTCGCCCAATTCCAGGATGCGCAGCCTGCCGCCGGCCAGTGCGGCGAATGGCAGCAGCAGCGCCATGGCCACGGCCAGCGTTCCTGCCCGTTCCCAGTTGCTGGAGGTCAGCGAGCCGACCAGCCAGTGCAGGGCGTCCCCGGCCGTGCGGATGTCGGTCCGCGTCAGCAGGTAGCTGATCACCGCCTGGAGCATGGCCGCGAACGCGATGCCCGTGAGCACCATCCGCGCCCCGGTGTGCCGCCCGGCGTCCGCGAGCCAGTACACGGCCAGCGCGACCACCAGCGCCCCCGCGAAGGCGACGAGCGCCAGCGCGGGGCCTTGCAGCCCGAAGACCAGCATGCCGACGACGGCGGCCGTGGCCGCACCGTAGCCGATGCCGATGACGTCCGGGCTGGCTAGCGGGTTGCGCAGGAGGGTCTGGAACACGGTGCCGGAGATCCCGTAGCAGGCGCCCGCGAGCGCGCCCACGACCGCGGCGGGGAGCCGGTCCTCCATCACGATGAAGGTTGCGCCGGGGATCGTCTCGCCGCCCAGGATCGCGAGGAAATCGGGGACGGAGACGGAATAGCCGCCCAGCAGGACGTTGGTCAGGAACAGCACGACGGCGGCGGCGCCCAATGCCGCGCAGACCACGAAGGCCCGGCCGCGCAGCCGGCGCCGCTGCGGCACGATCTCGGGGGCGATGGTCACAGGGCCACCCGCTTTCCGCGGCGGATGAGCCAGATGAAGACGGGGGCCCCGATGAGGGCGGTCATCACGCCGACCTGGACCTCCGAGGGCGGCAGGACCACGCGTCCCGCGACATCAGCGAGCAGGAGCAGAACCGGCCCCGCCAACGCCGCGAGCGGAAGGATCTTGCGGTAGTCGCCACCGACGAGAGTGCGCACGGCGTGCGGCACGACCAACCCGACAAACCCGATGGGCCCGGCCAGGGCCGTGGCGCCGCCGCACAGCAGCACCACGCCCACGGCTGCGGCGGCACGCGCCCAGCCGACGCGGATGCCGAGGCCCCGGGCGGCGTCGTCACCGAGCGCCAGCCCGTTCAGTAGCCGGGCGGAAAACAGCGTCACTGTCGCGCCCACCAGGAGGAACGGGAACACCTGGCCGGTTTCCGCGATGGTCCGCACGCCGAGGGTGCCGACCTGCCAGAAGCGGAAGCTGTCCAGGGCCTGGTCGCTCATCATCAGCACGGCGTTCATGACGCTTGCCAGGCCCGCCGCCAGCGCCGCGCCGGCCAGCGCCAGTTTGAGCGGGGTCGCACCCTCCCGGCCGAGGCTCGCCACGAGGTACACCAGCACGGAAGCGGCCGCCGCGCCGGCGAACGCGAACCAGATGTAGCCGGAAATGCTCGCGACACCGAGGAGGTAGATGCCCAGGACGACGGCCAGCGCGGCGCCGGCGTTCACCCCGAGGATGCCGGGATCCGCGAGCGGGTTGCGGGCAATACCCTGCATGGCGGCGCCAGCCAGACCCAGCGCCGCGCCGACCAGCAGCCCGGCGATCGTCCGCGGGATCCGGGAGCCGACGACTGCGTGGTCGCCGTTGCCGGCCTCGGGCGCGGCCAGCGCGTCCCAGACCGTGCCCAGCGAGGTGGCCCGCGCGCCGACCGTCAGGGACAGCACGGCCGCCGCGATCAGGAGCGCCAACAGGACGGCTCCGAGCAGCACGGTTCCGCGCAGGCGCAACGGCGCCCTACGCACGGATGCCGGCGCGGAAGCGCGTACGGCGCCGCTCGCGGTGGTGGTGGTCATCGATGGTTCCCTCATGGTTGGATGGCCCGCCCGGGGGCTGTCCCTAGACTGTGGGAATGGTACATACGCTCCCGCAGGGACCCTATTCCGGGCCGGCCCCGGAGCCCGTCTCGGCCTTCGGCTCGGTGCTGACCGCTCCGAATCCGGGCCCGATGACGCTGGACGGAACGAACTCCTACGTTTTCTCCTTCCCCGGTTCGGACTCGGTGGTGGTGGTAGACCCCGGGCCGGACGACGCCGGCCACCTGGCCGCGCTGGCGGGCCAGGGCCGCGTGGAACTCGTCCTGGTGACGCACCGGCACCCGGACCACACTGGCGGCATCGACACGTTGCATCGGCTGACCGGCGCCCCGGTCCGCGCGGCGCTCCCGGAGTTCTGCCGCGGGGCCGAACCCCTGCTGGCGGGAGGGACGGGCGGCCGGGAGGTCGTCCGGGCCGCGGGCCTCGAGTTCTGGGCGCTGGCGACGCCGGGCCACACCTCCGATTCGGTGTCCTTCTTCCTGCCCAACGACGGGCCCCACGGCGCGATGGCCACCGGGGATACGATCCTGGGCCGGGGCACCACGATCCTCGACTTCCCCGACGGAACGCTCGGGGATTACCTCGACTCGCTGGACACGCTCGCGGGGTTCGGGCCGGCGGCCCTGTTGCCCGCGCACGGGCCCGTCGGAGCAGCGCTGGACGACGTGGTCGCGCGGTACCGCGCCCATCGCCTGGAGCGTCTGGACCAGGTACGGGACGCCCTCGCGGCGCTGGGCCACACGGGCGAGGGCCCCGCCCCCAGCGTCGCCGAAGTGGCCGACGTCGTGTATTCGGACGTAGACCCTTCGGTGCGCGGCGCGGCCGAGCACTCCGTCGCCGCCCAGCTGCACTATCTGCTGGGCGGCACGGCCGGAGGCTAGTGCCACGGGGGCACCGATACGCGTCGGGGACGCTACTTCTTCGCGGCCTCGGCGGCCTCTGCGGCCTCGACGACCATCGGCGTGAACTCGTCGAGGGCCCACGGCAGGCTCAGCGGACTGGAGGCGGAGATCGCCAGCGTGAGCTGGTCGTCGCTGGTGGCCACGAGTCCGTCGTTCTTCACGGCCGGGATCTGGCCGAACAGGGCGTGCTTCTGGATCGACTCGTTCGTGGTTCCGGCCGGTAGCCAGGTGAAGAAGACGTCGGACTCGAGCTCGTTGGCGCGCTCTGCGGACCAGTTGTAGTAGAACTCGCCGTCCTTGGCATTCTCTGCCACGACGGGCGCCTCGGTCATGCCCAGCGCCGTCAGGAAGCGGGGGCGGTTGTCGCCGCCGGCGTAGATGTTGATGCCGCCGGCCTCGGGCTCGAGGTTGCCGGCGATGAAGGTGGTGTCCTTCAGGACCGGGTTGGCCTCGGTGACGGCTGCGACCTGCTCGTCGACGTCCTTGATGACGGCGTCGGCCTCCGCGGTCTTTCCGAGCGCCTTGCCGATCGTGGACGTGGCGTCCTGCCACGACGTCGTGTAGTTCGCCGAGACGGGACCGACGACGGGGGCGATCTTGGAGAGCTTGTCGTAGTCCTCCTGAGTCAGGCCCGAGTAGGCGGCCACGATGACGTCCGGGCTCAGCTTCGCGATCTCCTCGAAGTTCACGCCGTCGGTCTCGTCGTACTGCGCGGGCGCCTTGGCCGTACCAATGGCCGCGCCCATCTCCTCCAGCTTGGCGTCCTTCCAGTCGGTGGAGCCGTTGTCGTTGTTGCCCCAGGTGTCCAAGGCCATGCCGACGGGGACGACCCCGAGTGCCAGCGAGACGTCGGCGTTCACCCAGGAGAGGGTCGCGACGCGCTCCGGCTGGGACTCGATCGTGGTCTCGCCGTAGACGTGCTCCACCGTTACCGGGAAGGCCCCGGAGACGTCGGGCGAGGAGGCCGCGGCCTCCGAGGAGGCGGCACCCGCGCCGCAGGCGGAGGCTGAGAGGACGACGGCGGCGGCGGCGGCCAGCAGGCCGGCCCGGCGGGAGAATTCCATGGGATTCCTTTGAGGGAGTGAACGGCTCCGGGGACCCGGAGTGGATTGCTCAGTAAGGCTAGCCTTCGTGTTGCTAATTACGCAAAGAAATTCTGACGTAAAACGTCTCGGGCAATACCGCCGCGGTTTCGCTCCCCCGGGCGGGAACGGATCCGGGTCGCTCTTGGGCGGCACGCCTAGCTTCGCTACAGTCGGGGCATGTCCAGCGCCACACCCCAGTCCGAAGTCCGCTTCACGGCACACCCCCCATACACGGCGCTGATCACCGGCGCCTCGGCCGGCCTGGGGGCGGAATTCGCGCGCCAGCTCGCATCCCGCGGGTACGGCCTGTGCCTGGTGGCCCGCAACGCCGGGCGCCTGTCGGATCTGGCCGCGGACCTCACGGCGCGCTACGCCGTCCCGGTCGAGACGATCCCGGCCGACCTGGTGACGGACGAGGGAATCGCGGCCGTGTCCGAACGGCTCCTCGACGTCGACCGCCCGGTCACCATGCTCATCAACAACGCGGGCCACGGGCTGAAGGGCAATTTCGCGGACAACAGCCTCGAGGCGGAGCTAGAACAGCTCCGCATCCACACGGAAACCCCGTTGTCGCTGGCCCACGCCGCCCTGCGCGCGATGTCCGCCCAGGGCGGCGGCCGGATCATCAACGTCGCCTCCGTGGCCGCGTTCACGCCCCGCGGCACCTACTCGGCCTCCAAGGCCCTGCTGGTCAACTTCAGCCGGTGGGCCAACGTCTTCTACCGCGACCGCGGGATCAGTGTCACCGCCGTCTGCCCCGGCCTGGTGCATACCGAATTCCACGAGCGCATGGGCATGGACAAAAAGGGGATTCCACGCTGGGCCTGGCTGAACCCGGACCGCGTGGTGGAAGTGGCGCTGACGGATGCCAGCGCGGGCAAGTCGGTCTCCATCCCCTCGGCGCGCTACCGCGTCGCCGTGACCTTGGCGCGGTTCGCGCCCGACGCGCTGGTGGAGCGCATCGGCCGCGGGCGCGACTAGCGCGCAGGGTCGGCCACGCCGCCGGCGTCACATGACGGCCCTACGGCGAACCGCCCGCGCCGGGAGTTCTTAGGCATGCCTTATGTCGAATTCGGCTCATCCCTCCGACTTGGGCCAGGCGAGCGTGTGCTAATCAAGCCGATCGGCACCTGCCTCGCCGAGGGGCCATGGCGCCGCGGGCGCCTATCAGGCGAGCGGGCGCTGGCCCACGGGCGCGGGCAGCGCGTCCGGGTACTTCTCCTGGATCTCGTGGACCAGTCGTTCGCGGACGTGGTTCTTCAGCGACCAGAGGTCGCCGGGGTTCCGCGCGCTGACGAAGATGCTGACCTGGAGGATGCCGCCCACCGCGTTGACCACGTTCAGCACGCCGGAGCGGCCGTCCCAGAGGTCCGTGGCGTCCAGAACCTGCTGGAGCCGCGTGCGCAGCCGCTCCACCGGGGCGGTCCAATTGAGGTCCAGGACGACGGTCCCGCTGATGTCCGACGTCCCGCGCGACCAGTTTTCGAAGGGTTGGGTGGTGAAGTGCGTCGAGGGCAGGATCATGCGCCGTTCGTCCGGCATGGTGACCACGACGTAGGTCAGCGTGATCTCTTCGATATTTCCCTGTTGCCCTTCCACGAAGACCGTGTCGTCCACCCGGATCGCGTCCGTGAACGCGATCTGCAGTCCGGCGAAGACGTTGGAGAGCGTGCCCTGCACCGCGAGGCCTGCGACCACGGAGATCAGACCCGCGGACGCCAGGATACCGGCCCCGAGCGCCCGCACCTGGGGTATCAGCAACAGGATGCCCGCGACGGCGAGCGTGATGACCACGGCGATCGCCACGCGGCGCAGGAGCGTCACCTGGGTGCGCAGCTTGGCCATCCGGCGTTGGTTGGGCAGGTCCTTCCGGTACTTGGCCAGCAGCGCCGACTCCAGCAGGTGCAACAGGACCGTGATCAGCCACGCAAACGAGCCGATCAGCGCGCACAAGAGCAGGAAATTGACGACGTCGTGCCATCCGGTGTCCTGCGCGGTGGCCTGCAGGGCCGTGGTCGATCCGGCGAGCGCGAGCACCAACAGGAAGGGCAGCCGGGCCCGGTTGATGTCCGTCCGCAGGGCCGGGTGGTCGCGCAGGATGCGGCCGATCACGACGGCGAGCACCAGCGTGATGGCCGTGGCCGCCGCGACGGCGATCGCGACGGCCACGAGCGGCCGGGCGGCCTCGGGCAGGGCACCGGCGCCCGTGGCATCCGCGAGGCCGCCGATGGTGTCGGCCAGCTCGGGCGGGGATGAGGTCGGAAAGGCAAGCATTGCTCCAATGTTCCACAGGTGGCGGGGTTGGCGCGACGCGAACCTCCAGCCCCGGCGGGGCGGAATTGTGACCGGCCACGTCAGAACGTGACCGCGCGGCGCCGGGCGAGCGGGCACGGTGACGCAATAGACACCCACGGTGCCCCCCGGCGGTGATGTTCGCGGCCTCCCCCCGGCGCCGGGCCGCCGAATCGCCCGACCGCCTCCCGTTACCGGCCATAACGCTTGCGCCGCACTTGGGAAAACGACTATCCGCGGCGGTCGCCCCGGCGCATCATGAATCCGTCACAGCCACCCCCCGTCCTTGGGAGACGATCACCATGAAAGCACTCAAAGCCGGCATCGCCACGGCGCTGCTGGTCGCCGGCCTCGGTCTGGCCCCCGCCGGACCCGCCGCCGCCGCCCCCTATTGCGGAATCACATGGGGCTCCCTCGCGGAGCACCGCTCCGCAATGTCGACCGCCCAGGTCACCAATGTCCGTACCGGACGCCACACCTGCTTCGACCGCATGGTGGTGGACCTCCGCGGCGACGCCAAGGGCTACGATGTCCGCTACGTTGCCCACGTACACACCGAAGGCGAGGGTCGAGTGGTTCCGCTCGCCGGGGCCGCCGACCTCCAGGTAGTGGTCCGCGCGCCGGCCTACACGTCCACGGGCCGCGCCACGTACGCGCCGGCGAACCGCGCCAAGGTCGTCAACGTCGCCGGGTACCGCACATTCCGCCAGGTCGCCTTCCTGGGGAGTTTCGAGGGCCAGACCTCGTTCGGGCTCGGGGTCCGCGCGCGGCTCCCCTTCCGCACCTTCGTCCTCGACGGCCCGGGCAACAACTCCCGGCTGGTCATCGACGTCGCCCACCGCTGGTAAGGACGACAGGGCCGGGGCCGCCGCGACGCGGCGGCCCCTCCCGTGTGTTCCGGCGCAACAGTGGCGTCACGAACCGGGGCAGGCCGCCACCCGTCCGGGCGCCTGTGCCACGATGCTGAGATGGAACGTCCCTATAAACAGGTCGATGTCTTCACCTCCGTGCCGTACCGCGGCAACGCGCTGGCCGTGGTTCTGGATGGCGCGGGCCTCTCCGAGGCGGACATGCTGCGCTTCGCGAACTGGACCAACCTCGCCGAAACGACGTTCATCCTGCCGCCGACGCGGGCCGGCGCCGACTACCGGGTCCGGATCTTCACGACGACGACGGAGCTCCCCTTCGCCGGCCACCCCACCCTCGGGACGGCGCACGCGTGGCTGGAGGCCGGAGGCCGGAGTTCGCGCCCCGGCGTCGTGGTCCAGGAGTGCGCGGCGGGCCTGATCGAGATCCGCACCGAGGCGGACCCGGACGACGACGGACGCCGGCTGGCGCTGAAGGCGCCGCCACTGGTGCGCACGGGGCCGCTCGAGGACGACGTGCTCGAATGGGCGCTGTCCGGCCTGGGCCTGGTGGCCGGGGACGTCCTCGGCCACCAGTGGGTGGCCAACGGACCGCTGTGGGCCGGCCTGCTGCTGCGCGACGCCGACGCGGTGCTGGCGCTGGAACCCGACTTCGCCGCGCTGGAGGGCCTGGAGGTCGGGGTGATCGGCCCGCACACCTCCGCCGGGAGCTCCGCCGCGGGATACGGAGACGAGCGTGCTGAACGCCCCAAGGGCGCCCGCGCCGAACTGGAGCCGCTGCCGGGGCGCCCCGGTCGGGACGACGCCGGCGTCTTCCAGGCCGTCGTCGCCACGGCCCCCGCCGATTACGAGGTCCGCGCCTTCTGCCCCGGCGAGGGCCTCCCCGAGGATCCGGTGACCGGCAGCCTCAACGCGGGGCTGGCGCAGTGGCTGATCCCCGCCGGGCTGGTCCCGGAAAGCTACACCGTCCGCCAGGGCACGCGGCTGGGCCGCGATGGCCACGTCCAGGTCTTCACGGACGACGGCGGCGTCTGGATTGCAGGGCAGGCCGTCACCTGCATCGACGGGACCATGCGCACCCGCTAGCCGCCGTCCGTCCGGGTGCGCGGGCTCGCGGAGTAGGCTCGAGCGGTGAACACCGAACAGCCACCCGCCGACGACGTCCAGGACCGGGAATCCTGGGCGGCCCTCTGGGCGTTGGTGATCGGGTTCTTCATGATTCTGGTCGACTCGACCATCGTGTCCACGGCCATGCCCGCCATCATGCGCGGGCTGGGCACGGACATCAACGGCGTCGTCTGGGTCAACAGCTCCTATCTCCTCGCGTTCGCCGTCCCGCTG
Source organism: Arthrobacter arnarulunnguaqae (assembly GCF_051262515.1). Lineage (NCBI taxonomy): Bacteria > Bacillati > Actinomycetota > Actinomycetes > Micrococcales > Micrococcaceae > Arthrobacter > Arthrobacter arnarulunnguaqae. The sequence continues at coordinate 31,506 of NZ_JBIMER010000015.1, forward strand.
CTCATCACCGGTCGTCTCGGCGACCGCTTCGGGCCGAAGAACATGTACCTGGTGGGGCTGTCGGTCTTTACCCTCGCCTCGCTGTGGTGCGGACTGGCGCCGGACATCGGAACCCTGATCGCCGCCAGGGTGCTCCAGGGTCTGGGTGCCGCACTCATGAGCCCGCAGACGATGACGTTCATCACCCGCATGTTCCCTGCGAGCCGCCGCGGCGCCGCCATGGGCATCTGGGGCGCCGTGGCGGGGATCGCGACGCTCACCGGGCCGTTGCTCGGCGGAGTGCTGGTGGACACGCTCGGCTGGGAGTGGATCTTCTTCGTCAACGTCCCGGTCGGCGTCGTCGCCTTCTGGCGGGTGTGGACCCGGGTCCCGCAGCTCGAGGCACACAGCCAGCGCTTGGACCTGCCGGGAGTTGCGCTGTCTGCCGTCGCGATGTTCCTCATCGTGTTCGGCATCCAGGAGGGCAACACGTATGGCTGGGGCGAGGTCGCCGGGGGAATCGGTATCTGGCACGTGATCTGGGCCGGTATCGGCGTGCTGGCGCTGTTCCTGCTCTGGCAGCGGTTCAACCGGAACGATCCCCTGCTGCCGCTGGGGCTGTTCCGCAACGCCAACTTCTCGCTGGCCAACGTGGCCATCATGGCCATGGGCCTGGCGATCACGGCACAGAGCTTCCCGCTGATGCTCTACCTCCAGTCCGTCCGCGGGCTGTCCCCCACGCTCTCCGCCCTGATGATCGCTCCGATGGCCGTCTGCGCCGGCGTGCTGGCCCCGGTGGCGGGCCGCTTCGTCAACCGGATCGACCCCAAGCGGCTGGCCGTGCCGGGGTTCCTGATCTTCGGGTGTTCCATGGTGGCCTACGGGTTCGTCATGGGCCCTCAGACCCCCTATTGGCTGCTTCTGGTGCCGCCCATTTTCATGGGGCTGGGCAGCGCGCTCATCTGGCCTTCCGTGTCCCTGACCGCCACCCGCGACCTGGGGCAGGCGGAGGCCGGCGCCGGGTCCGGCGTCTACAACACCACCCGGCAGGTCGGCGCGGTCCTCGGGTCTGCGCTGATCGCGGCGTTGATGGAGGGGCGCATCGCCGCGGAAACCGCGGCAGCGGCCGCCGGGCGGGGATCCGCGGTTCCCGGTGGCGGCGAGGGCAGCATGGGCGAACCCGTCCCCGAGTTCCTCCACGCCGCGTTCAGCGCCGCCCTGGGGCAGTCGTTGCTGCTCCCCGGCCTGGTGGCGGTCGCGGGCGGCGTCGTGGCGCTGTTCTTCCGATCGCAGCGGACGGCCACGGATGCCGAGCGGCCGCGGACAGACGCGACCGACGCGACCGACGCGACCGACGATCTCACACGATAGTGACGCCGGCGCAACACCGCCGACACACCGGCGGGCCATGCTTGCCGCATGAAGAGGCTCACGGGGTCCGTCCGGACCCGTCGCGATAAACACGCCCCACCCGCCCATCCGCTGGCATGCCCGGACTGCGGGCAACCTCCGGAACCCGCCCACCTGCGGCGGACGCTTGGTTTGGTGCTCGCGATCCTGCCGGTGGAGCTCATCGTGCATGCGGCGGTGATCCAGTTGGAGCTCCCGTTGCTTCTCAAGGTCGTGCTGTTGACACTTGCCGCCACGGCGCTGGCGATTTGGGTCGCCGAGCCCTCGGCCGCCCGCCTCCTCCGGGGGTTCCTCCACGCGCCGCAACTGCGCCGGCACCGGGAGTTGAACGAGGCGCAGGCGCTGTGGCGGCTGCGGTTCTCGTTGTCGGACCGCGCCGGCGCGCTCGAGCGGGTCACCCACGAACTCGCCGTCGTGGACGCGAATATCCTCGCGATCCACGTGCACCCGCTCGGGGACGCCAGCGCCGCGGTGCTCGACGAACTCGTGGTCTCCGCGCCGGCGTCGCTCGGGGAAGCGCAACTGCTGGGGGCGTTGCGCACGGCCGGCGCGCGCAGCCGCGCGGTCTGGCCCACCACGCCGATGGCGTTGGCGGACGCCCAGACCCGTAGCCTGGGGCTGGCCGCGCGGGTGGCCGCCGAGCCCGAGTCCCTGGCGGAGGCGCTGTCCGAGCTGCTGGGCGCGACCATCCACTCCCCCGCCGGCGCCGTCAACGTCTCCCGCACCGGCGGACCCGGCGGCACCCGGGCCGCACCGCCGTCGGACGGCGACGGCGCCTCCGGTACCGTCCTGCGGCTGCCGACGCCGTCCGGGACACCACTTGTCGCCCACCGTCCCGGCGAACCGTTCACCCCGGCCGAGTCCGCCCGCGCGCACCGCCTCGCCGAACTGGCCGAGGCGGTGGAGGTCGACCGGGCGCGGCGAGGCCGACCCGCCGTGCTAGATTCACCGGCATGAGTCCCACGCCGCCGTCCGCGATCCCCGACGCCGCCCTGCGGCTCCTGCTGGAGCAGGGATTCGACGCCACCAGCGTGGACCAGTTGGCCGCCGCCGCCGGCATCAGCCGCAGCACGTTCTTCCGCCGCTTCGGCACCAAGGAGGACATGGTGTTCGCGGACATGGAGGCCGTGATCAACGTCGTCGAGACGGTCCTCGCGGCTGGGCGCGACCGGCCCGCGGCCGCCGTCGTCGACGCGGCCCTGGCGGTTTTCGACCATCACACCTCGCGCCCGGACGCGTCCCTCCTGCGGCATCGGTTGCTGCAGGAGGTCCCCGCGCTGCGCGACCGCGAACTGGTCAGCACCCACCGCTACGAACGGACGTTCCGCCGCGGCCTCGACGCCGCCTACTCCACGCACCGCGGCGACGTCGGCGACGCGAACGACGACGCCGGGCACGCCGGCCGCGAGGGCGCGGAGGGCGGCAGCGCATCCGTGGCCTTCGCCGCGGCCGTGGTGGCCGTCCACAACGCCTTCCTGCGGCGATGGTTGCGCGGACCGGGCGACGCAGTGCGCCGCGATCTGGCTCGGGAGCTCCGCGGCCTGGCCGACTTGTTCGAGCCGCGGCTCGCCGACCGCGGATCCAGCCTCGCAGCCTCCCGCCTCCCCGCCTTCGGGGCGGGTGCAAAGGCAGGCGGCGCAGATCAAGGTGGCACGGTCGGCGGGGTGCGGGGCGCCGTCGTCGTGACCGTATTGGACCCCGGCGCGGCCACGGAAGACATCATCGCCGCCGTGCGCGAGGCGCTGCCCCGCGACTGAACGAACCCGAGAATGGGACTTAGTTCCTTGACGTGAACCGGAGTTTCAAGGATGCTATGGGGAAACAGCCGCACGACAAAGGAATCCCCATGGCTCCGCTCAACCCCACCGCAACCGACCTCGACGACCTCGCGCGTGAGGCCGCGTCCGGCGTCCGACCCGGCGACACCTCCGCCGAATTCCCGGCGGGCGTCGTCGAGCCCGACTACGAACTGTGGGGCGAGGTCGACGCCGACCCCGCCGGCCTCTTCCGCGACATCCCCGACGCCGACCGGGCCTACTGGGACCGGGCCCGCCGGTTCTCGCTCGACGAGGTGCGCCCCGTCATCGACGCCTACTGGAACGCCGCCGACTATCCGTTCGAACTCGCCACGCGGCTCGGGGAGCTCGATCTGCTGCGCGACGGGATGGACGTCGACGGCTACCCCGCCATGAGTGCGCTGGCCTCCGGGCTGGTGAACATGGAACTCTCCCGCGGCGACGGATCCGTCTCCACGATCGGGGCCGTCCAGGCGGGGTTGGCGCTGCGCTCGGTGGCGATGCTCGGCTCCGCCGAACAGGTTGCCGAGTGGGTGCCGAAACTGGCCACCGCGGAGGTTCTCGGCGCGTTCGCGCTGACCGAACCGACGCACGGCTCGGACTCGGTTTCACTGGAAACGCGCGCCACCCGGGTCGACGGCGGCTACGTGATCAACGGCGAGAAGAAGTGGATCGGCAACGGCTCCACGGGCGGCGTCACGATCGTGTGGGCGCGCGACGACGCCGGCGCCGTGCGCGGATTCATCGTGCCGCAGGAGTCCGAGGGCTACACGGGCACCACCATCGAGGGGAAGCTGAGCCTGCGCGCGATTTGGCAGGCCCACATCCGGCTGGAGAACGTCTTCGTACCGGATTCCCGCGTCATGCCGGGCGCCAACTCGTTCAAGGACACCGCGAAGGTGCTTTTCGCGACCCGGCTGGGGGTCGCATGGTCCGCCGTCGGGCATGCCACCGCCTGCTACGAGACCGCCGTGCAGTACGCCGCCCAGCGCATCCAGTTCGGGCGCCCGCTGGCCGCATCGCAGATCGTGCAGGAACGGCTCGCCCGGATGCATTCGGAACTCGCCACCATGCAGCTGATGGTCATGCAGATGACCGCCCTCGAGGAGCGCGGCGAGCTCAGCCCGGTGCAGGCTTCCCTGGCGAAGTACACCTGCACGCGCACCGCCCGGCAGATCGCGTCCAACGCCCGAGACCTGCTGGGCGGGAACGGCATCCTGCTGCGGAACCGTGTCGCCCGGCACATCGCGGACATCGAGGCCGTCCACACGTACGAGGGAACCGAAACCGTCCAGGCGCTCATCATCGGCCGCTCGATCACGGGGTTGTCCGCCTTCGCCGGCTGACTCCCACCCGTCCGCCCGCAGCCGCCGTACCTTAGTGAGCGGTTTCGAACCTCCGTGAGCGGTTTTGGCGCGGTTCGCGGGCTCCCACTAGGGACTAGGCAGGCAGTTGAACCCAAAAGTGTTCAGGCCGGCAACAGAGCGGAACCGGCACCGACTAGCGCGAACGCAGAAAGGGAACCAGGTGTTCGAGAACCTCATGGGCAGGGTGGAGCGTCGCGGCGTGCGTGCGGCCCGGAAGCTCCACGAAGCGCGCGTTGGGCATCACGGACGAGGCGTACCGGGAATCGGCAAGCCGCTCGGGGTCGCGCGTGCCGGCCAGGAGCAGGGCGGGGAGGGCCAGCTGGTGGAGCAGCGAATCGGACAATCCGGGCGCGGCCTCCGTCGCCTCGAAATAGGCGGCCAGCGCGAGGGGATCGTTGGCCAGGAACGCCGCCCGCGTTGCCGGATCGATCACCCGCCCGGCGGCTTCCATCCCGTCGACGAATCCCGGCATGCCGTCCTCGCGCAACGCCTCGGCATAGCCGTCGAAAAACACCTTGGCCAGCTGTCCGGCCTGCGGGCGGTGCGTGCCGCCCAGCGTGGCCAGCCGTTCCACGCGGTCGGGGGCGGAGACGGCCAGGGCGAACGCCACCCGCGCGCCGAACGAATAGCCGACGATGCCCGCGCGTCCGATCCCCTCGGCGTCCAACACGGCGAGCACGTCCCCCGCGACGAGCGGCATCGCGTACGAGCCGGCGTCGTGCGGTTTGCCGCTGCGGCCGTGCCCGCGCGCATCGATGCGCACCACCGTATGCTCGCCGGACAGCGCGGCGACGTACCCCAACCCGCGCCAGATGGCGCGCGAGAGAGCCGAACCATGCAACAGCACGACGGCGGGGCCCTCGCCGGAGACGTCGTAGGCGATCCGGGTTCCGTCGACCGCGTTCAGCGCATCTGCCATCCGCCCAGACTACCGACCGCGCCGGCGACCGCCGGGCACCGCGGAGAATCCCTGCAGCCATCACCACCGGAGGAAACACCATGACCGACACCACCCCCGTGATCCTTGCGGGCGCGCGCACCCCGTTCGGCAAGTTCCGCGGGGGACTCTCCCCGTTGTCCGCGACCGAACTGGGCAGCCATGCGATCCGGCACGCCTTGGAGCGGGCCGGCGTCCCCCCGGAGCGGATCGGCCATGTGATCGTGGGCCAGGTGGTCCTCGCGGGTTCGGGACAGGGCCCGGCCCGGCAGGCGGCCCTCGGGGCCGGCATCGGGTGGGACGTGCCGACCGTGACGATCAACAAGTTGTGCCTTTCGGGCCTCACGGCCGTCATCGATGCCGCGCGCATGATCCGTGCAGGGGAGGCCGATTTCATCGTCGCCGCCGGACAGGAATCGATGACCAACGCGCCGCACCTGGTCAAGGGTGTCCGGGCGGGGCTGGCGCTCGGAGACTCCGCTTTGGTCGATTCGCTGAACCACGACGGCCTGCAGGATCCCGTCTCCGGCGAGCTGATGGGCGGGGCGACCGACCGCGGCAACATCGATCGTGGGATCGGGCGGGCGGAGCAGGACGAGGTGGCCGCGCGATCGCACCAGCGCGCCACCGCGGCGCGGGACCTGCTCGCGCAGGAGATCGCCCCCATCGAGGTGCCGCAGGGCCGCGGCGCACCGGTGTTGCTCGGCAGCGACGAAGGCATCCGGGAGGGCACGACGCCGGAGGGGCTCGCGGCGCTGCGACCGGCGTTCTCGCGGGACCCGAACGCGACGATCACGGCGGGTTCGAGTTCCCCGCTCTCCGACGGCGCGGCCGCCGTCGTGGTCTCCAGCAAGGCCGCCGCCATCGAGGCCGGCCTGGACTGGCTCTGCGAGATCGGCGCACACGGACAGACCGCGGGACCGGACGGCCAGCTGCACTCCCAACCCAGCGACGCCATCCTGGCCGCCCTGGCCAAGGAGGGTCTGGCGCCTGGCGACGTGGATCTGCTGGAGATCAACGAGGCCTTCGCTTCCGTCGTGCTGCAATCGGCCAAGGACCTGGGTTTGAATCCGGTGGTTTTCAACCGCGAGGGCGGGGCGATCGCGCTGGGCCACCCCGTGGGTGCGTCCGGAGCGCGGTTGGCGCTTCACCAGGCGCTGGCGCTTAAGCGGCTCGGGTCCGGCGTCGGCGTCGTGGCGTTGTGCGGCGGCGGCGGGCAGGGCGACGCGCTGGTTCTCAGGGCCTAAAAGGACGCGCCAGTTGGGCTGTTGGCAGGCCGTGTGACTCGTGTCATCCCTTGTGGCAGCCGGATTCACACGGCGTTCAGACCCATTTCTCAGGCAATGCCAAGCTTGGCTTCCTATAGTTGAAGTCACCTCATGAAGGTGCGAGTGATGAAGAGCACCGACCGGAGCAACGGCTATCCCCCCAACTGCCGTCCGGTCGGTGCTCGCCCTTCTTAATGGCCCATGGCACTCCGCTTGCCCTAGCCCTCGACAGGCACGCCCACCGGCGGGAGACTGGTCCCAGTAGATTCGTCCAATCCAGAAGGAGCCACCGTGAACCCATCAATCGAGGAAACCCCGGCAGAGGATCTTCCGACGCCCCCGCAGATCAAGCCCGGTGAGGGAAAACCCGATGCGGCGAAGACGGACGCGGAGAAGCTCGCCGGCGAAACGGCGACGATGAAGCACGACCATGACGAGGTGTTGGTGGAGGAGTGGGAAGACGAATCGTTCCCGGCCTCCGATCCGCCGTCGAACTACTGACTTCCTCGCCTCACATGAGGCTCCGACCCGGCGCACAGCGGACTCCAAGAAACAGTCCCTAGGCTGAAACCACCTTCTCAAGGTGCGAGTGATGCAAGTGATCAGAAGCACCGGTTGTAGCGGCTTTCCAGCCTCCTTGTCCGCTACGGCCGGTGCTTCTTTCGTTAAACCCCAGACGCCAGAGGTCACATTGTCACCGGTCCGCCTAAAATGTCCCCAGTGACCGGTATTGTCCGGTGATCATTGGACCTTATCGTTGGGGGCAACGCCATGGGAATCTTCAGTGCCGTTTCGGGCGCGGCGGTCGGCAGCAAGGTGGCCGGCGTCGCCGTCGCCGCCCTGGTGCTCGGCGCCGCAGCCGGCGGTGTCGCTTTGGCGTCGTCGCGGGACCAGGACCGGGCCACCGTGGTGCGCGTCATCGACGGAGATACCCTCGTGGCGTCGGTGGACGGCACGGAGCAGACCGTCAGGCTGCTCAACGTGGACACCCCCGAAACCAAACATCCCAACAAACCGGTGGAATGCTTGGGTCCGGAGGCCACCGCATACCTCCAGAAGCGGCTCCCTGTCGGGACCTCCGTCACCTTGGAATACGATCGGGAGCGGCTGGACCGTTATGGCCGGACCCTCGCCGGGGTGTTCGAATCGAACTCTTTGGTCAATGCCGACATCGCAGCCGAGGGATTGGGCGTTGCCGTGCTCTTCGAGCCGAACCGCCGGTTCTTCGACGATGTCCTGGAGGCGCAACAGACCGCCACAGCGCGGCCCGTGGGCTTCAACGACCCCGCGGTTCCCTGTACGTTGCCCGGACAGGTCGCGAGCGCCGTCGCACCGCTTGAGGCCCTCGCGGCGGAGTCCCCGGTCTCCATCGCCGAGGCGGCGGCCAGCGTTGCGACTGGCGTCGCTGCCCTCGCCGCCGCGGATGCGGCTTTGAAATCGGCACGGTCGGCCGCCAACCTCGGAGGGACCGCCATGCGGTCCGCTTACGCACCGGCTCAGGTCGCGGCGCATTCCGCCGTGCTGGCCGGGGCCATCACCGCCGGAGCGGGCGAGCTGAGGCGCCTGGAGGGCGTCGTTTCCCGGCTCGAGGCCGCCGAGGCACGCGCCGCGGCCGAGGCGAAGCGCAAGGAAGAAATCGCCAAGAAGAAGGCGGCGGCCAAGAAAGCGGCAGCCGAGAAAGCCGCGGCGGCCGAGAAGGCGGCCAAGGCAGCCGCCGCCAAGGAAGCGGACCGGCAGGCGAAGGCGGCCGCCGCGAGGGCAGACGCCGCCCGCCGGGCCGAGGCCGAGGCATCGCGGGAGGCCGCCCGTCGCGCCGCCGCCGAGGCCGCGCGCCAGGACGCCCAACGCAGCGTCCCCGCTCCGGCGAGGAAGCCTGCGTACACCCCGCCTCCGGCGTCGAACCCGTATGCCGGCTATACGGGCCCGCGCTGCTACGCCCCCGGCGGAAAGTCGTGGAAGCCCTGCGGGTAGCCGCAAACTCCGACGGGGATCGACGTAGCATGGCTGGGAACCCGCCATCCACCCTTCAGGAGGCCCCCATGGCTGACGACGCCCATTTCCCCCGCGTTCCCGAATCCCACCGCCCCTACGTCGCCGCGGAAAACCGCTACGACCACTTCGGCTACCGCCGGGTCGGCAACTCCGGCCTCCTGTTGCCGCCCGTCAGCCTCGGCCTGTGGTGGAACTTCGGTGACAACCGGCCGTTCGACACCCAGCGTGAGGTGCTGCGCCACGCGTTCGACCGCGGCATCACCCACTTCGATCTGGCTAACAACTACGGCCCGCCGTACGGCTCGGCGGAGGAGAACTTCGGGCGCATGATGCGCACCGACTTCAAGCCATACCGGGACGAGCTCATCATTTCCTCCAAGGCCGGCTGGGACATGTGGCCGGGTCCCTACGGGAACAACGGCTCGCGGAAGTACATCACCGCCTCGGCCGATGCCTCCCTGCGGCGCATGGGGCTGGACTACGTCGACATCTTCTATTCCCACCGCCCCGACCCGGAGACGCCCATCGAGGAAACGGTGGACGCCCTGGACCGGCTCGTGCGCCAGGGCAAGGCCAACTACGTCGGCATCTCCTCCTACTCCCCCGAGCGCACCGTCGAGGCGGTCCGCGTGGCCCGAGAGCTCGGCACGCCGCTGGTCATCCACCAGCCCTCCTATTCCCTGCTCAACCGCTGGGTCGAGGACGGCCTGCTGGAAACGCTCGCCGCCCACGAGATGGGGTCGATCGCGTTCACGCCGCTGGCCCAGGGCCTCCTGACCAACAAGTACCTGGACAACAACGACGCCGTTCCCGCCGGCGGCCGCAACTCCCTGTCCGGCCTCAACGACGAAAACCTGCAAAAGGCCCGCGAGCTCGCCGCACTCGCCGCCGAGCGGGGTCAGTCCCTGGCGCAGCTCGCCATCTCCTGGCTGCTGCGCGACGGTGGCGTGACCTCGGTGCTGCTCGGCGCCTCCTCCACCGCCCAGCTGGACGAAAACCTCGGTGCGCTGGCGAACACCAGCTTCACGGACGAGGAGCTGCGCCGGATCGACGGCATCACCACGGACGTCGCCGAGGTCGACCTGTGGCGGGGCCAGTCGGAGCAGTAGCCCACCCCACCACCGGAAGTGGACATTTCCACGGGTATTAAACCGGCGGTAATGTCCACTTCCGGTGGCGGGGCTGGGGCTTGGCGACCCAGGCGGGTTGGTTCCACCTCAGGCTCGCGAGCCCGCCGCCCCGTGACCGAATTCACAATTGCAGCCATTCGGGACATGATGTGAGTATCCCGCGGTCGGCCATCCCTCCGCCGCGAGCAGCAACTGATAGGAGTCCGGCTGTGTCCACCACCGCCAATACGCCCGCCGAACCCGGCTACCGCGTCCTGAACCCCGCCACCGGCGAGGTCGTCGAATCGTTCCCCACCGCAACCGACGGCGAGATCGGCCGGGCCCTCGAATCGGCCGACCGGGCCTACCGCGATTGGCGGGACGTGCCGATGACGGACCGGGCCAAGGTGGTCTCCCGCATCGCCGAACTCTTCACGGAGCGCGCGGACGAGCTGGCCGCGATCATCACCGAGGAAATGGGCAAGCCGCTCTCCCAGTCCAAGGGCGAGGCCGAGTTCTGCACAGATATCTTCAACTACTTCGCCACGGAGGGCCCCACCCTCGCGGCGGACCAGCCGATCAAGACGTTCGCCGGCGGCCGTGCCGTCGTGCAAAGGCTCCCGGTCGGCCCGCTGCTCGGCATCATGCCGTGGAACTACCCCTACTACCAGGTGGCCCGCTTCGTCGCCCCGAACCTGATGCTGGGCAACACGATCATCCTCAAGCACGCCGAAACGTGCCCGCGCTCCGCTCTGGCGATCCAGAAGGTCATGGACGACGCCGGCCTGCCCGCCGGCGCGTACGTCAACGTCTTCGCGTCCCACGCGCAGATCGCGGACATCATCGCCGACCCGCGCATCCAGGGCGTCTCGCTGACGGGCTCGGAGCGCGCCGGCGCGATCATCGGGTCGCTGGCCGGCAAGAATCTGAAGAAGGCCGTGCTGGAACTCGGCGGATCCGATCCCTACGTGGTGCTCGACGCCGACGACGTCAAGGCCGCGGCCGCGATGGCGTGGGAGACGCGCATGGAAAACACCGGCCAGGCCTGCAACTCCAACAAGCGCATGATCGTCATGGAGGACATCTACGACGAGTTCGTCGCCGAGCTGACGTCCCTGGCCTCCGGCCTGCGCCCCGGCAACCCGGCCGACGACGAGGCGGGCACCTACGGGCCGCTGTCCTCCCGGTCCGCCGCGGAGGGCTTGTCCCGGCAGGTGGGAACCGCCGTCGAGCAGGGCGCAGTGCTCCACGCGGGAGGCGCGCTGTCCGACGGGCCCGACGCCTACCTCGCCCCGGCCGTGCTGACGGGCGTCACGAAGGAGATGCAGGCGTATTCGGAGGAGCTCTTCGGACCCGTCGCCGTCGTCTACAAGGTTTCCAGCGACGAAGAGGCGCTCCGGCTCGCCAACGACACGCCCTTCGGTCTCGGCGGCGCCGTCTTCAGCACCGACCCGGAGCGCGCCCGCAAGGTCGCCGAACGCCTGGACGTGGGCATGAGCAACGTCAACCTCCCGGCCGCGGAGGGCGCCGAAATGCCGTTCGGCGGCGTCAAGCGCTCGGGCTTCGGCCGCGAACTCGGCCCGCTGGGCATGGACGAATTCGTCAACAAGCGACTGCTCTACATCGCGGACTAGGCCCCCTGCGGGCCCGCACGCCGGCGGCGGGGGACGGCTTCCTTGGGGGCCGTCCCCCGGCCGCCCCCCTAGCCACCACCCCCCGGGATGCCGGCGGTGCGCCGCAAGGATCCCAGCCGCTTTCCGTCCGTGCCGAAGACGAGCATCCGGTCTCCGTCGATGGCCACCGCCTCGACGTTGGACAACCACGTGTCGACGCCCTCGCAGAACATTCGCGTGACCATCATCGGTCCCACCTCGATCCTCCCGCCGCCGGACTGGCGCCAGGGGCCGGCCATCTTGTTGCAGCCGTCGGACCCGGTGCACCGGGCGTCGTCGAAGGACAGCCACGGCCGTCCCCGCTCCCGTTGGCCCCATGTTCCGGTGGGATCGCCTGCCGTGTCTTCCATGGGGCCACAGTACGGCGCGGACGCGGCTAGCGCCCCTCCTACTCGAAGTGCCACGCCTCCGCGTAGAGGTACTTTTGCGTGTCCAGCGTCCGGTACGCGAGGTCGACGTCGATGCCCCGCGGCGCGCCGCCACGCCGCGTGCGTGGTCCTGGCCGGCCGCGACGCTGGCTAGAGTGGGAATACGCCGCAGAATGAGGAGTCACATGACGTTCCGTCCTTTCAGTAGCCGACGCCGTGGGGCCAGGAATGCCGCCCCGTCGACAGCGCCTGCCGCCCCCTTGCCCGCAAGGTTCGGTCCGCGCGACCGCGCCGCAGCGTTGTGGAGCGACAGCCTGGGCCGCAGTGCCACACGCTCCACGCAGGTGTTGGTGGTGTTGGTGCTCGCGGGCGCCACGATCTACGCGTTGCTACAGCTCAGCCTGGCCGTCCTGCCGCTGCTGATCGCCCTGATTCTGGTCAGCGCGCTCTGGCCGGTGGTGGCGCTCGCCCGCAGGGTGATGTCCCCCATGCTCGCCGCGTGGTCGGTCTTCCTGGGATCCCTGGTGGTCCTGGGCGGCATCGGCACCGGGATCGTCTTCGCCGTCCGTGCCGAATGGCCCACCCTGGTGGAGCAGGCTGTGGAAGGCTTCCACCAGCTTCAGGGCATGGTCGAGAACCTGCCCATCAACATCTCGCAAGAGCAGATCGACGAGGGAATCGCCGGGGCGACCGACTTCCTGACCTCCAGTCAGTTCGGGGCCGGCGCGCTGTCCGGGCTCTCCGCCGCCGGAAGCTTCCTCGCCGGGTTGGTCCTGCTCCTAGTCATCATGTTCTTCTTCCTCAAAGACGGCGACAGGATCTGGGCGTTCTTCCTCAGCTGGATCCCCGACCGCCACCAGGAGAACTGGAAGCGTTCCGGCACGCGGACCGTCGAGACACTGGGCGGGTACATCCGCGGAACCGCGACCATCGCCCTCGTGGACGCAGCCGGCATCGGCGTCGCGCTGTGGATCCTGCAGGTTCCGCTGGCCCTCCCGTTGGCCGTGATCGTCTTCATCACGTCCTTCATTCCGATGGTGGGCGCGACGTTCGCCGGAATCCTGGCGACCCTGGTGGCGCTCGTGGCAAACGGCCCCGTCGTCGCACTCATCGTCCTGGGCGTGGTGGTGCTGGTGAACCAGCTCGAGGGCAACTTCCTCCAGCCGGTGGTCATGGCACAGGCACTGAACCTGCACGCGCTCGTCGTCCTACTTGCCCTGACCGTCGGCACCGTCCTCGGGGGGCTGGTCGGCGCGGTGCTCGCCGTGCCGCTGACCGCCGTCGGATGGGCCGTCGTCAAGATCTGGACCGGCCGCGACGCGGAGCAGCAGGAAGAGCGGGAGCGCGAGGAGCGGGAACGCGGCGAAGCATGACCACCCACGCCGGGCACAGGGCCGCGAACCCCTCCAACGGGGCCGCTGGCGGACACATCCTCGAAGTCGGGTCGGTGAACCCGTTGGTTTCCGCGGTCTTGTCGGAGGAGTTCGATGCCCTGCGGCTGCCGGACGGAACCACCGAACGCGGCGAGTTCCTCGACCGCTATGCGGAGGGGATCGACGTCGTCGTATGTTCCGGACGCTTCGGCGTGGACACGGAGCTGATGCGTCGACTGACCGGCCTCAAGGCGATCGTAAACTTCGGTGTCGGGTACGACGCCACGGACGTCGCGCAGGCCCGGGAGCGCGGCATACGGGTCAGCAACACCCCGGACGTCCTGACGGACTGTGTCGCCGACACGGCGCTGGTCCTCTACCTCGATGTCTTGCGCCGCGTCTCCGCCGCAGACCGCTTCGTGCGGCGCGGCGATTGGGAGGGCACGGGCAGCTTCCCGCTGGCCGTGCGCGCCTCCCGCAAGCGGGTCGGCGTCCTCGGCCTCGGCCGCATCGGGTCTGCCATCGCCCGACGTCTCGACGGCTTCGGCTGCGAGATCCACTACCACAATCGCCGTTCCGTAGCGGGCTCGCCCTACGCCTACGCGGACTCGGTCGCCGGCCTGGCCGCCGCCGTCGACGTCCTCATCGTGGCCGCCGCCGGAGGCCCGGACTCGGCCGGTCTGGTCGGTGCCGACGCGCTCTCCGCGCTCGGCCCCGACGGCTACGTCGTCAACGTCGCCCGTGGCTCCGTCATCGACGAGGGCGCCCTGGTCGACGCCTTGGTCGAGGGCCGCATCGCGGGGGCCGGCCTCGACGTCTTCGCCGACGAACCCCGCGTTCCGCCGGCGCTGATGGCCCTCGACAACGTGGTCCTGCTGCCACACCTGGGAAGCGGCACCCACGAGACCCGGCGGGACATCGCCGAGCTGACATTGGAGAACCTGCGCTCCTACCTGCGCGACGGCAGCCTGGTCACGCCGATCGACTGACATGTCCCCCGCGAATCAGATGTTCACCTTGACATCCCCATCGGCGCGCAGCTTCTCCACGAGCTTCTGCGTCGCTTCGCCTTCCTTCTGCTGCACCACCTGCTGCTTAAGCTGCGGCTTCACTTCCTCGTACGCGGGCATCTTGGCGGCCTCTCCCGACTCCGCGGTCGGCTGCTGTTCCTGCTGCGCCTTCGCCTCGTCGTAGGCCGCCTTGAGTTCCTTTTCGCTGGCGGTGAACGTGCCGAGCTCCTTCTTGGTCACGGCCTCCACCTCAACCTGCTGCTTCAGTTGGGAATCGATCAGTTCCCGGTCCATGCCCTGCTTCTCAAGCGCGGCCAAGAACTCCTTGCCGCTCATCTGGTTGGACTTCGCGGCGGCGGACAGGGCCTCTGATACCTGCGCGTCCGTAGCCTTGATGTTTTCCTTGTGTGCCTGCTGCACGAGCAGTTCGGTGCCGACCATCGACTCGGCCGCGTTCTTCTTCAACTCGTCCTGGTCCACCTCCTGCCCACTCATCTGCGACTGCATGGCCGACTGCTGGAACTGGCTCTCGTAGACACGGCTGAACTCGTCCTTGCCGATGTCCTTACCGTTGACCGTGGCAACCACATCGGGAACACCGCTCAGATCCGGCGACGGCGCGGCCTGGTTCTGTCCGCCCTGCTCGGAGGACTCCTGCGCTGCCGACGATTCCGGAGCCGGCTCGCTCTCCCCGCCACATGCGGTGACCACGGATAGGGACCCCACGAGCGCCAGCGCGGCCAGCATCTTTTTCCTGTTCACGTTCCTACCTCCTGAAGACGACGAATCCCAGCGAGGCTAGCAATTGCTCCTGAACGGGAACTGGTCAGACCCTGACCCTCCTCTCGGTGACGCCGTCTGGGCGGGCCGTTGCTTCAACGTCGCACCCCTAGCCGTTGCGCCACGCCCCCGCGGCGCCTAGCGTTGCGCTCGACACCTAAGTAAGGAGCAGGGTAATGGTGGATGCCTGTGTAGCCGTGGCCCTCGCCACCGTGCGCGTCGGGGCGGTCGTTTCCACCGTCGAACCAGCCCAGGGCTGACCCGGCCGCCCCGGTGTTCGAGATCCCCAGCATCGTTTTCGCGGCCGCGGGCGCTGCCGTCTTCGCGGCGGCAATCCTGCCGCACCTCCTGAACCGGGCCCCAGTCTCCTTGCCGATGGTCTTCCTCGGCGCCGGCGCCCTGGTGTTCGGCCTCGTTGACGATCTACCGAATCCCGACCCGACGCAATACGGTGCCTTCACGACCCATCTCACCGAGGTGTGTGTCATCATCTCGCTCATGGGGGCCGGGCTCGCCCTCGACCGTCCGATCGGATGGCACCGCTGGGCCACCACGTGGCGCATGCTGGCCATCGCCATGCCCCTGTGCATCCTCGGGCTGGCCCTCGTGGGGCTGTGGGTGTTGGGCCTCGGCGTTGCCTCGGCGATTCTGGTCGCGGCCGCCCTGGCGCCAACCGATCCCGTGCTCGCGTCCGAGGTCCAGGTCGGCGAACCCGCGGACGACGACGAAGCGGACCAGGAGGACGAGATCCGTTTCGGTCTCACCTCGGAGGCCGGACTCAACGACGGCCTCGCGTTCCCCTTCGTCTACGTCGCCGTCGCGGTCAGCCTGGCGGGGGCCTCGCCCGAGGGCTGGTTCCCCGAGTGGATCGCCGTGGACGTCCTCTGGCGAATCGGCGTGGGCCTCCTGGCCGGCTTTGGCACGGGCAAGGTTTTGGCGGCGGTGTTCTTCTCGCGGCGGTTCCGGCGCATCCGGCTCGCGGAACACTCCGAGGGGTTCGTTGCCCTGGCCGCCACCTTCCTGGCCTACGGGGCGGCCGAAATGGTGGAGGGCTACGGCTTCATCGCGGTGTTCGTCTGCGCAGTGACGATCCGCGGCGCCGAACACACCCACGGGTACCACCGGGTGCTGCACAGCTACGTCGAACAACTTGAGCGCCTGTTGACGGTCATCATCCTGGTGCTGCTGGGCGGTGCGATTTCGCGTGGACTCTTGGCCGGCGTCGGCTGGCCGGAGGTGCTTGCCGCGTTGCTTTTCCTGGTCGTGCTGCGGCCGGCGGCCGGCTGGATCGCGCTGGCCCGGGGCGGCACCGGCCCCCGGGAACGGCTTGCCCTCGCTTTCTTCGGCATCCGCGGCATCGGCTCGCTGTACTACGTCGCCTACGCGCTCGACCAGGGTTCCTTCGGCCAGGAAACGGACCGCCTGTGGGCCTTCGTCGGCCTCGTCGTAGCCATGTCGATTGTGCTACACGGGATCACCACGGCGCCGGCGATGAACGCGATCGACAGGCACCGGCAGCGCCAGGCGCGCAGGAAGTTCGGCGACGAAGGGCAGGCTCCCAAGACCGCCGTCTAGGCCGGACCCGGGAACCCGCCCCCCGATCGCGCAGGGGAGGGATCGTCAGCCCTGGCGGGCCTTCATCCTGGGGTTCTTCTTGTTGATGACGAACGTGCGGCCGCGGCGTCGGACGACCTGCGCCCCCGGGATCTTCTTCAGCGCGCGCAGCGAATTGCGTACCTTCATGGGTTGCTCCTCTGTTGTGTGTGGGTCGGTTCTTCCAGTTGGAAGGGATCGGGGAACGAGGTGGCTTCGTCGCGCATCTCCGCTTCCGTCAGTTCGCAGGACGACATCAGCATCGCGACCTCGGCGGCGTCGATATCCTCGCCGGTGAGTGCCAGAACGGTTCCGCGGTCACCGAAGGCGGGATGCCCACCGGGCATCCACGGCCCGGTGTTCTCGAGCCACACGCGTGGCCCGATCCCCTGCAGCGCGATCCGGCAGCCGGGGGCCGAGGCCACCCAGAGCCGTCCGCGCAGCCAGCAGCAGCCTTCGGCCAGCGTGGCGAGTGCGTGGCGGAAGCGCTCGGGATGGAGTGGACGTTCGATCCTGTGCACAACGGTGGTGAACGGGGATGACGACTCCCGCGGGGCGCTCACGGATCCGGGGACCGCACGGGCGGTCGCCTCCGCGAGATGGTGGACGCCGATCCGCAAGTCTCCGTCCCTTTCTGTCACCTCGGCATGCGGAGCGAGTTCCCGCACCAGACTCGCGCCGCGGGCGCGCTCGGCCGGATCGACGGGGAGGAGCGCCGGATCGGCGAGGATCACCGTGTCGCTGAAGGAAAGCTCCCCCACCAGGAACTCGCCCGGGGTGCGGTCGTCGTCCTCCACCGGGGTGAAGCCGGATTCAAACAATGTGTGGTGGTCCCAGAGTTGGTCCTCCAAGGCGTCCGGTGCGCAGGCCAGAACCACCGAATCGATCAAGATGGCGTCGCCCAGGCCCCGCAGGAGCGCGTGCACGGCGGTGGCGGAAGCGACGGCCGGCGGTAGGCCGAGAACAATATGTTCCGCATCCATCAGGCTCGCGATGGTGGGGACGATATCGAGGCGGACCGTGCAACTCAGGCATCCGTGTTCCAGCGTCGAGGCCCGCCGGTCAACGCGCTGGCCGTCCCTGAACATCCGGCGAACCGCCACCCCGTCTTCGAGCAGGTCGTGGAAGACGACGACGGCGCCCGGCGCCTCGGCGGCCAGCGCGGCGCACGCCTCCTGCCGACTGAAAACGTCCAGGGAACTCACGACTGTCACATGCATGCCCACGAGCCTATATGAGAAAGGTTCTCATTTGCAAAGCGGTTTCGCGTCCTCTGGTCCCGGCCCCATCCGAATACAACGATTCGGCCCGGCCACTGGCATGATTCGCGCCACACGGTAGTTTGAATGGTGTACGGACTCCTCCGGACTCTGCGGCGGCGGCCTACTTCCCCAGCAATAGCGGCGCCTCCACCCCCGCCGTGGTCGAAAGGAACGCACGTGCCACTTATCGGAACCTCGGACCTGGAAATCTTCCCGCTGGCCCTCGGGGCGAACACCTTCGGCTGGACCGCCGACGTGGACGAATCCCACGAGGTGCTCGATGCCTTCACGGCGGATGGCGGCAACCTCATCGACACTGCCGACGGCTACTCGGCCTGGCTTCCCGGCAACAGGGGCGGCGAATCGGAATCCATCATCGGTTCCTGGCTGGCGACGCGCGGTGCCGGCGACGACGTCGTCATCGCCAGCAAGGTCGGCACGCACCCGGACTTCGCCGGTCTCGCCCCGGCGAACGTGGCCGCGGCCGCCGACGCCTCGCTGGCGCGGCTCCGCACCGAAGCCATCGACCTCTACTACGCGCACTACGACGATCAGGACATCCCGCTGGCGGACACGATCGAGGCCTTCGGCCGACTCGTGCAGGCCGGCAAGATCCGGCACATCGGCCTGTCCAACTACTCCCCCGAGCGGGTCCGCGAGTGGATCCGGCTCTCCGACGAGCTCGGCGTACCGCGCCCGGTCGCGCTGCAGCCCCGCTACAACCTCGTGGCGCGCGAGCCGTACGAGACGCAATACGTGTCACTGGCCGCCGAGCACCAGCTGTCCGTCCTGCCGTACTCGGCCCTCGCGTCCGGCTTCCTGACGGGCAAGTACCGGACGCCCGAGGATTTCGCGGACGTCGCCCGCCGCAAGGGCGTCGAACGGCACTTCTCCGACGCCGGCCTCGGAGTGATCGACGAGCTGCACCGGATCGGCTCCCGCCACGGTGAGGAACCGGCCACCATCGCCCTGGCGTGGCTCCGCGCCAAGCCGGAGATCGCCGCCCCCATCGCCAGCGCGCGGGTCGTCGAGCAGTTGGGGTCGTTGTTGGCGGCCGCCCGGCTGGACCTTTCCGCCGAAGATGTCCGGGCGCTGGACGAGGCATCGTCCCCGGCGGCCTACCTGAACTGACGGACCGGCCGCGCCCCCGCTTTCCTCGGCGCGGGACTACAGCGACACGATGAGGAGAGTGGCGGCGAACACCAGCCCCGACGCCGAGCTCCGCCGCCGTGCCGAGCATGATGGGCGCCTCCACGGCGAACTGTCCGCCGCCGGAGGGCACGAAGAAGTTGACCAATCCGGCGCTCAGGAACGCGAGGATCCCGAAGGTCTGCGGGGTCGAGACGGCGACAAACGCATCGGAGAAGACCTCGATCAGACCGGCTCCGGTCATGATGCCGAGGATCCCCGCGCAGAGCGAAACCGCAGGAGGATCTCGCCGACGTTGGACGCGGCGTGTTTGGTGAGCGCGACGAGTTCGAACGGGTTCCGCGCACCAGCAGCAGGATCAGCGCCAGGAACGTCCAGTTGACGATGTCCAGGGTCAGCGTTGCGGGCCAGCTCGATGATCTTGTCCCCGGAGCGGGCGCCACCAGGAACAGGGCGAGTGCGACGACGATCGTCGCGACGGTGGCGACCATGTTCCAGACGGAGAACGTGGTCTCGGAGATGGGCAGCACGCGGCCAAGCTCGACGGCGATGAACGAGTCGGGCGTTGCCGCGGTCAGCGGACCGGAGCCGGAGTAGCCCATGTGCCAGACCACGAATCCGGCGAAACCGCACGCGACGAGCATCGGGAAATGCAGCCTGAGACCGCGTTCGCGTCCCTGCGCGGCGACTTCCTTGGCCAGCAGGGCGCCGACGACGAGCCCCAGACCCCACGTGATCAGCGAGGCGACGGCGGCCACGAGGAAGACGAAGAGGTAGGCCTGGATGGCCGTGCGGGGCACCCCGCCCAGTGCCCGCAGCAGCTTGCGGACCGGCCGCCGACGGCATGGTGATGTGATCCCCACCTTCGTATCGAAGGCCGCGGCGAAAACCGTGTCGACACCGCACCGCGGGAGTCCGCGCGCCGTTAGAGCCTGCGCGCCCCGGGTCCCGGCGCCACCGTGAAGATGTCCGGCGTCGCGTAGCCCGCCTCGGAGAAAGCCGAGCGAATCCGGTCGGCGACCGACTCGGCGTCGGCCGCCCCGACCAGCGCGATCGCCGAGCCGCCGAAGCCCCCGCCGGTCATGCGCGCGCCCAACGCGCCGGCTTCCAGCGCGGTATCCACCGCGAGGTCGAGCTCCACGCAGGAAATCTCGAAGTCGTCGCGCATCGAGGCGTGGCTCGCCGTCAGCAGGTCGCCGATCGCCGCCGGGCCGACCGTGCCGGCGTCGTCCGTGGCGCTTTCCAGCAGCCGGACCGTTTCCAGCACCCGCTCGTTTTCCGTGACGATGTGGCGCACGCGGTGGAAGGTCACGTAGTCCAGCGCGTCCCCCGACTCGTCCAGGCGCGTCCCCGTGACGTCCCGCAGCGAGCAAACGCCCAGTGTCTCCGCCCCACGGGCACAGGCGGCGACGAGTTCCTTGTACCCGCCGGTGTCGTGCGCGTGGCTGATCCGCGTGTCCACGACGAGGATGGCCAACCCGTGCGCGGCGAGCGGCAACGGCACCTGCCGGTCCGCGCGGCTTCGGCAATCGAGGAACAACGCGTGGTCCGCGGTGCCGAGCAGTGCCGCCGACTGGTCCAGTATGCCGGTGGGCGCGCCGACGAAATCGTTCTCCGCCTGCCGGCACAGCAGCACCAGTTCGCTTCGGCCGAGGCGCGCGCCGGTCAGTTCGTCGATGGCCAGGGCGACGGCGCATTCGATCGCGGCGGAGGAGGAGAGTCCCGCCCCGATCGGCACGTCCGAGTCCAACAGGACGTCGAGCGCCGGGACATCGACCCCGCGCTGCTGGAAGGCCCAGGCGACTCCGGCGATGTAGCGCGCCCACGGCTCGACGGCGTCCCGGGACAACCCTGCGAGCGACACCCCGACGACGGCGGGGCGGGCCCCGGCGTCGTCGACATCCTGGAGGGTCGCCATGCGTAGCGTGCGGTCCGCCGCTGCGGGCGCCGGGGGATCCGGCCGCAGCCGCACGGCGACGCGCGCGCACCGGTCGATCGCGAACGGGAGGACGTATCCCTCGTTGTAGTCGGTGTGCTCGCCGATGAGGTTAACGCGGCCCGGCGCCGCCCACACGCCGTCGGGCTCGGCGGCGTAAAGGTCGACGAACGCGCTGGCGAGGGCTGCGCCGTCGTTCCGTGTGCTGGTCGGAACCCGCTCCGTGCTCATATACGTCCTCCCAGGCCTGCCGCGGCGTCCCGCAGGCGTTCCGCTGTCGATTCGGGAGTCACGTCCCCGATGAACGCTCCCATGGCGGCCTCGGAACCCGCAAGGTATTTCAGCTTGCTCTCCGCCCGGCGGGGCGAGGTGAGCTGGAGGTGCAGGCGCGCCTCGGCCCGGTCCGGGTGGCGGGTGGGCGCCTGGAACCACGCCGAGATGTAGGGCGTGGGCGTTTCGTACAAGGCGTCGACTGTGCGCACCAGGCGCAGGTAGACGTCGGCGAGCTCGCCGCGCTCGGCAGGGGTCAGCTCGGCGAGGCTCCCCACGTGGCGGTGCGGGACGATGTGGGCCTCGACCGGCATCCTGGCCGCGAACGGAACCAGGACCGTCCAGTGCTCGCCACGTTCGACGACGCGTTCCCCGGAGTCCACCTCGAATTCCAGGATGTCGCCCATCAGGTTCCGCCCGGTCCGTGCGCGGTGGGCCTTGGCCTGTGCCAGGTGCGTCAGTGTGCGGGCGGGCACGTACGGGTAGGCGTAGATCTGGCCGTGCGGGTGGTGCAGGGTGACGCCGATGTCCGCGCCCCGGTTCTCGAACGCGAAAACCTGCTCGACGCCGGGCATCGCCGACAGGTCGGCGGTGCGCTGCGCCCACGCCTCGACGACGGTCCGCGCCCGGACCGGGCCCAGGTCCCCGAAGGAGTCCGTGTGGCCGGCCCCGAATGCGATGACCTCGCAGCGCCCGTGCGCCGGTGCGGCCGTTCCGAGGTCCGGTTCCGGCACGGTGTCGAGCTGCCTCGGACCGAAGGAGGGGAAGCGGTTTTCGAACACGACGACGTCGTAGTCCGGCGCCGGGATCTCCGTGGGGTGCCCCCCGTCCGTGGGGCACAGCGGGCATTCGTCCGCGGGCGGGAGGTGCGTGCGGGCCTGCCGGTGCGCCGCGAACGACACCCATTCCCCCGTCAGCGGGTCCCAGCGCAGCTCGGACGCGTCCGGGCGCGGCGGAAGCTCCCGGAGATCCGCCGGCGGCGCGAAGGCGGCGCCGCTGTCGCCGTCGAAGAAGTACAGCAGTTCCCGGCCATCCGCCAGGAGCGACCTCACGGGCCGGTGCGGGGCGTCGTCGATGGTCGGCACGGCCGCTCCGGATCCGTGTTCGGGAGTGGTGTTGCGGCGTTGCGCGGGGATCACTGGGCCACCGCTTCCTGGTTGCGGGGAGATTCCTGAAAACGGAGCAGCACGGCCCGTTCGGGATTGAGCACGGGCATCGGGATTCCGATGGTGGCCAGGTGGCGACCGGTCGCGACGATGCCGCCGTCCCACCACGCCGGCGCCCCGCGGTGCCCGAAGGTCCCCGGTTCGTTGCCGGGGACGAAGCCCCGGACGCTGTAGGTCCTCCCAGGGTCCAAGCCCGGAACGGCGATGCGGCCGGGGGCCTCGTTGTCCGATGCGGCCAGCGCCACGAAGGCGAACAACGCATCCGCGCGGTCGGACGCCACCGTCCCGTACAGGGAGTACGCCCGCTCCACGAGGTCGGCTCGGACGGCCGTGCCCGTGTGCAGCAGCGCCCGGTGCTCCTTGTAGAGGGCCACCAGTTCGCGGAGCGTCTCCCGGTCGGGCCCCACGGCATCCCGGATGTCCCACTCCATGCCGAAGTGGCCGAAGAGCGCGGTGATGCCGCGGAACGCTAGGGCGTGCGTGCGCCCGGACGTGTGCGCGGTGCCCGGGCCGATGTGCTGTCCCACCAGTTCCGGTGGCAGTACGCGCTGCGTCCATTCCTGGATGGTTTGCCGCGCCAGCGCGTCGTTGGAGTCGGACGCCCACACGCGGTCGGTGTGCTCCAGGACTCCCAGGTCCACCCGGGCCCCGCCGGAGGAGCAGGACTCGATCTCCAGTCCCGGGTGCCGCGCGCGCAACTCGTCCATCAGCCGGTATGCGGCCAGGGTCTGGCGGTGCTGCGATGGGCGGCCGGCGGAGGCCATGTCCGTGAGGTCGCGGTTCTGGTCCCATTTGAGGAACGCGATGGGTTCCCCGGCGTCGCGGCATTCGGCTAGGACGGCATCGATCGCGTCGAGGATGTGGGCGAAGGCCGCCGGGTTGGCCAGGTCGACGACGTGTTGCCGCCGCCACGTCGGCGCGAGGGAGTCGTTCCGCGCGCGGCACAGCCAGTCCGGATGGCTGCGTACCAGGTCCGAATCCGGGTTGGCCATCTCCGGTTCCACCCAGAGGCCGAACTCCATGCCCAGCGAACGCACGTGGGAGACCAGCGGAAGCAGCCCCCCGGGCCATGCGTCCGGGGACACCCGCCAGTCGCCGAGTCCGGAGGTGTCGTCGCGGCGCGATCCGAACCACCCGTCGTCGAGCACGAACCGCTCCACACCCAGTTCCGCCGCAGAGCCGGCCAGTTCCTTCAACTCGCCGAGGTCGTGGTCGAAGTAGACGGCCTCCCACGTGTTCAGCACCACGGGGCGGGGGCGTGCCGGATGGCTCGGCCGGGAGCGCAAGTGGCGGTGGAAACGCTCCGCCACCCCGTCGAGTCCGGTGTCCGAGTACGCAAGGTAAAGCCACGGCGTCGTGTGCCTCGTGCCCGGATCCAGCACCAATTCGCGCGTCCCGAACAGTTCGCCGGCGCCGATCACGCGCGACGGCGCCGCGTCGCGTTCGGCGAAGACGGTGGAGTTGCCGCTCCATCCGAAGTGCGCGGCCCAGACTTCGCCGCTCCGGTTGCCGAAGCCTTCGGTCCCGGCCGCGAGCAAGAGCGGGGCGTCGTGTCCGGTGCGTCCACGCCTCCCGGTCCGCGACCAGGTCCCGACGTTGAAGGGTGCGCGCTGCGGGTGGCGTTCCCGGGTCCAGCGCCCGGCGACGTCGAGCAGCTCGCCGGCCTGCTGTCCCACGGGGAGGGCCATAGTCAGTGACTGCACCTCGTAGGGCGCGCCACCGTCGTTCGCTAGCGTGTGGGCCATGCGCAGCAGCCCGCCGTCGAGCAGCTCGAACCTGGTGGTCAGCGACAGGCCGGTCTCCGCATCGGCGGACCGCAGCGTCAGCATGTTGGAGTCCAGGGCAACCGTCGGGTCGGTGAAGCGCGGCGACGTGTCCCGACCGTTGCGGTGCCCGGTGAGCAGTGGGGTGCCGGCGAAGCCGCCGGCCGGTAGCGGCCACAGCGGCGGCGCAACCGGGACGTCGTAGCCCGAGTGGACGGCCGGGCCTGTCACGAGGGAGTCCGGGAGCGGTCCCGGATCGGCGCCGAAATGCACGACGGCGGGTGCCCCGGACGTTTCCAGGACCAGTGCGACGCCGCTTCCGGCCAGACTGACGAGACTCACGTGGTTTCCAAACTCGAGGTGGCGGTGATGGAAATGTCCAGGACCAGTTCGGCCCCGGTGGCGAGGAGTGCATCGCGGGCCGGAACGTCGACGCCGCAGGACCTGCTGCCCAGACCGTGTTGTCCGGCGTCGATGCCCAGGTGCCACGCGGTCGGCGGCGGCAGCTCGCACGGGTGCCCGGCCGCGTCCAGCTCGCTCTGGCTCCAGGGACTCAGGGTGAAGCCGGTGTCCTCGGGGCCGGAAACGACGTCGATGCGCAGCCGCCGGCCGTCGGAGAGCCCCAGCTCCAGGCGGCGCAGTCCGGCCCTCCGACCGTTGGCCTGCGGCATCGGGTACGCCATGTGGAGTTCCGCGGGCGCCGCCGCGTGCCGGCCGAACCGTTGTGCCCGGAGCGAGTCGGCGTAGCCCTCGCCGGGGCCGAGCCCCAACCAGCGCACGGTGTCCGGCCCCTCCGCGAGCGCGTCAAGGGGCACGACGAAATCGAGGCCCAGCCGGGCCAGCGGGAACCCGTATTCCTGCAGCGCGTCCATGCGGGCGCTCAGCCTGAGGGTGCCGGCGGGTCCGGAGGTCGCGGAGGGGCCGGCCGCCGCGGTCCAGCTCGTCATGACCCGGAAGCCGGTGGCGCGTGCGGGAGGCGCGTAGCGGTGCTCCGCCCGGACGATGCCCCGCCCTCGCTCCAGGGCCACGGTACGCCGCTGCAGCACGTGCAGGCCGGCGTCCCTCCACCGCTGGGCGATGGCCACGACCGGCCCCGGTTCGGTCCCGGCGTGGGCGTCCCAGTCGAAATCGGCGTGAACGGACGGATCGGTGGCGGACACGTGGCGCATGTCCCTCGTGGGTTCGATGGTCCCGGCGTCGTTGTCCGTGGGGGCGCGGAAGGCGCCGAAAGCCGGGCCCCCAAGGGCGATTCCGTCGAACGAGCGAAGCAGCCCGTCGGGTCCGATATCGGCACCGGGCGGCAGTACGCCGGGTGACGGGGCACCGGCGGCGAGAACGGCGGCGCCCCCGGCGGGACCGCCTCCGTTCGTGTTCACCGGGACGCCGGACTGGCCCCAGGCGAGGAGGTGGCCGGCGTCCGCCCACGGAGTGGCGCGGGCGAGCCTGGCTTCGACGGTCAGCACCGCTCCGGCCCGTTCCCGCAGGGTGCGGCGCAGCGCATCCAGAGCCTCGGGCGGCAGGCCCGCCGTCGTGCCTTCGTGCGCCCGCAACGCGGCGAGGGCGAGACCGCCGGACGCGATGGCATGGCCGTCGGAATCGTGTACGGCCCATCCGAAGTCGAACGCCGAGGTGTCGGCGAAGTCCTGCCGGTTGGCGATGGCGACGGACCCGGCGCTGGCGTCCGGTTCGATCCGCACCGGTTCGATGACCTTGGCGTATTCGATCAGGCCCGGCCCGGGCGTCCCGTCGGCGAAGACGAGCCCGTCCAGCACGAAGTTCCCGTCGTGGATGGGTTCGGCGAAATCGCCGCCGTAGGCGTACACGGACGCCCCTCGCGGGGTTTGGGCCAGGATACCGTGGTCCTTCCACTCCCAGACGAACCCTCCCGCGGCGCGCGGGTGCGCGTCGAACAGGACCTCGTAGTCGGTGATCCCGCCGGGCCCGTTGCCCATGGCGTGGACGTATTCGCACAGGAGGTAGGGCTGTCCGGCGATTCGGGCGGAGCCCGCCACGGTGGCCGAGGGGACGGCATCGCCGCGCAGGATCGACTCCGATTCCTTCGGCGTTGCGTACATCCGGGAGTAGACGTCGGTGTACGCGGCATCGTGGTCGCCCTCGTAGTGGACGGGCCGCATGGGGTCGTGTTCGCGGACCCAGTCGGCCATGGCCGCGAGGTTGGCGCCGGTCCCCGACTCGTTGCCGAGGGACCACATCACCACGCTGGGGTGGTTGGCGTCCCGCCGCCAGGTGCGCTCGATGCGGTCCAGGTAGGCATCCCGCCACGCCGGGTCGTCGGAGGGGTTGCGCACCCAGGCCTGCTCGACGAAACCGTGGGTCTCCAGGTCGCATTCGTCGATCAGCCAGAAGCCGAGCTCGTCCGCGAGGTCCATCAGGTGGTGGTTCGGCGGGTAGTGGCTGGTGCGGATGGCGTTGATGTTGTGGCGCTTCATCACCAGCAGTTCGGCGCGGGTGAACTCCTCGGTGACGGCGCGGCCGGCGCGGGGGTCGAACTCGTGGCGGTTCACGCCCTTAAGGCGCACTCTGCTCCCGTTGACGGTGAGCACGCCGGACTCGAGTGCCACGCGGCGGAAGCCCAGGCGCAGGGAGATCTTCTCCCCCGGCGCGGCCAATTCCGCGGCATAGAGCCGGGGAGTCTCCGCCGTCCAACCTTGCACGGCGCCGACCGACACGACCGCGCGGGCGGGCCCTCCGGCGTCGGGCGTGCCCAGCGCGCGTTCGATGCCCAGCTCGGGGATGCGCAGGACCAACGGGTGCGCTGCCACGGTCGCATCGGCCTCGACCGTGAGGGTGCCATGCCCGGCGGCGTAGTCGGCGACCACGCGCACGTCGGTGACGCCCCGGCGCGGCCGGCCGATGAGGCGGACGTCGCGGAAGATGCCCGGGAGCCACCACTGGTCCTGGTCCTCCAGGTAGCTGGCCGCCGAGAACTGGTGGACGCGGACCACCAGCCGGTTCGGCCCGTCGGCACGCAGCGCCGCAGTGGCGTCGAACTCGTGGGTGAGCCGGCTCCCGGCCGCGTGCCCCAGTTCGGTTCCGTTGAGCCACACCTTGAAGACCGACTCCACACCCTCGAAGCGCAGCAGGATCCGGTCCAGGCCCCTCCGCACGGCGTCGCCGAAGCCGAGTTCCTCGAGCGTGAACTCCCGCAGGTGGTCGCCCGTGCCGTTGGCGTCGGGAAGGAACGGCGGGTCCACGGGGAACGGGTAGACCACGTTGGTGTACCAGGGGCTGCCGAACCGGTTCACCCGCCCGGTGACCAGCGGACCGTTTGACTCGTCGAGGACCCAATGACCCGGAACCGCCGTCGTGTCCGGGAATCCGGCGCCGCCGCCCGCCGGATCGGGGTGGGCTGCGGCGACGCTCGGGGCGTAACGGAAGCCCCACCGTCCGGCGAGGGAGGCCTCGGGGCGGTCCGAGGACAGGTGTGCGCGCGCTGGCAGCGCGCCGGAACCCGGCGAGGGGTTGAGATAATACGGGAGATCGGTGGCCGCGGGATCGTCGGCGGGGGTGCGGGCCTCTTGGGTGGTCGCGCTGGAATCCATGGTTGTCCTACTTGTTGGAGCCGAAGGTCAGGCCGGCGACGAAGTGTTTCTGCAGGGCGATGAAGATTACGACGGTGGGCAGCGCGATCATCACGGCACCGGCGGCCACCAGGTTGTTGTCGGTGAAGAACGCGCCCTTGAGGTTGTTCAGCGCGCTCGTGACCGGCATCGCGTCGCCGTCGCGCAGCAGCACCAGGGCCCAGAAGAAGTCGTTGTAGATCCAGGCGAACTGCAAGGTTGCGAGGGCGGCGAGGGCCGGGCGGGTCAAGGGAAGGATGATCTGATGGAACTGCCGCCAAACGCCCGCGCCGTCGACTTGGGCGGCCTCGCCGAGCTCCGGGGGCAGCGCCTTCATGAAGTTGCTCAGCACGAAGACGCAAAAGCCCATCTGGAAGGCCACGTTAATCAGGATCACGCCGAGTTGTGTGTTGTAGAGCCCGACGGAGAGGAACATCCGGTACAGCGGGGTGATGATGACCTGTTGCGGGAGCAGGTTCGCGGCCGTGAAGAACATCAGCAGCGGAATGTTCAGCCCGAAGCTGAAGCGGGCTAGGACAAACGCGGCCATCGAGGACAGGAACAGCACCAGGACGACGGCGGGGACCGCAATCAGGAGCGAATTCAAGAAGTACTTGGGCAGTTCGGCCTGGGTCCACGCGGCGACGTAGTTGTCGAAGTTGAGAGTGTCAGGCAGCGACACGTAGCCCTTGACCGCGGTCTCCGAGTACGGGCGCAGGGAGGTGTAGACGGCCCAGATCAGCGGCGTGAGCCAGAAGAAGGCCCAGACGGCGAGGCTGATGTGCAGGACAACCCTGCCCGGCCGGGCCGCCGCCTTGCGGCGAGGTTCCTGCGGCGCGGTGGTGTCCGTGGGCAGGTCGGAGCGGAGCGGTGTGGAGAGTGCCATCAGCGTTCTTCCTCCCGGAAGGTCTGGACAAGGTAGGTGATGATGAAGACCAGGGAAATGACCAGCAGGATGACCGCGATGGCGGATCCGAAACCGATCCGGCTGGCCTCGCCGATGATGTTGTTGGTGATCAACACGGACAGCAATTCCAGTCCGTTGGTGCCCTTGTTGATGATGTAGACGATGTCGAACGCCCGAAGCCCTTCGATCACCGTGACCACCAGAACCACCACGTTGATGGGCTTCAGCGTCGGGAAGACCACGCGGAAGAATGTCTGGACCTGGTTGGCCCCGTCGATCGCCGCGGCCTCCTTGATGGCGTGGTCCACGCCCTTCAGGCCCGCCAGGTACAGCACCATGATGTAGCCGACGTGGCGCCAGCCCGCCGCCACCAGGACGGCCCAGAGGTTGATGTCCGGATCCCCCAGCCAGTTCACCTCGGCTCCGGTGAGCTGGTTGATCAGGCCCTGGTCCTGCGAGTACAGCAGGGTCCAGATGAAGCCAACGAGCGCCAGGGAGAGCACCACGGGCAGGTAGAAAATGCTCTGGTAGAAGCGGCTTGCGCGGATGTTCTTGTCCAGCAGGACGGCCAGAAAAAGACCCAGCGGCGTGGCGACGAGACCGAGGACGGCCAGCCAGATCAGGTTGTGCTGCAGTGCGGGCCAGAACGGCGGATAGATCGTGGCGATCTGTTCGTAGTTCTGCGTCCCGACCGGCTCGATGGCCGTCACGCCGTTCCAACGGGTGAAGGAAAGGAACACCGATGCCAGCGCCGGTCCCCAGACGAAGGCCAGGACAATGAGTGCCGGGATGCCGAGCATCAGGGCCATGACGATCCGGTCCGAGCCCGAATACCGCCTGACCTTGCCGCGGCCCGGGCGCGGGCGGTTGATGGTTGTCGAAGTCATGGTGTTCCTCTCCTGGCCGGGGTCAGCCGACGAAGATGGCCTTCTTCTGGGCCTCGATGTCCTGCAGCACCGTGTCGATGTCCTTGGGGTCCCTGAGGAAGGACTGCAGCGACGGGACCATCACCGTGGAGGCGAAGTCCGGGCGGGTGTCGCGGTCCAGGAACTGGGCGATGTGCTTCGCCCCGCCCACGACCTCGACCGCCTTCTTCTGCAGCGCCGTGTAGCCGGACGTGTCGATGTTGTTGGCCGGGCCGACGATGCCCTTGTCCGCCTCCGAATTGACCTGTTCAGCCTCCGCACCACCGAGGAACTCCAGCAGCTGCTTGGCCGTTCCCGCATTCTGGGTCCTGGAGCTCATCATGAACCCGTCGGTCGGCGCGTCGATGGCGTCTGTGCCGAAATCCGCGTTGACCTCGGGGAACGTGAAGAAGTCCAGGTCATCGAGGGCCTCGCCACCCTCGGCGTCCTGGAACTGCTGGGACACGAACATTCCGAGGAGGTAGGTGCCGGACTTCTTCTGCAGCAGACCCTGTGCGGCCTCCTGCCAGTCGCGGCCGAGCGCGCCCTCCTGGTGGTAGGGCAGAAGCTTCGCCCACGTGTTGAACACTTCCTTGACCTCGGGCGACTCCCACGAAACCTCGCCGGCAAGCAGTTTGGTGTGGAACTCGTATCCGTTGATGCGCATGTTCAGGACGTCGAAGGTTCCCATGGCCTCCCAGCCGCCCTTGTCCGCGAAGCCGATGGGGGTGAGTCCGTCCTTGAGCATTTCCTCGTTCAGCGCGATGTACTCGTCCAGGGTCTTCGGTTCCGTGTAGCCCTTGTCCGCGAACACTGATTTCCGGTAGAAGACCGCCCACGGGTAGTACGAGAGGGGCACGAAGTACTGCTTGCCGTCGGACGCGGTAGCGGCGTCCTTGAAGGACTGGTTGAAGTTGTCGCCGATCGTGTCCCAGACGGACGAGATGTCGCCGGCCAAGCCCTGGTCGGCGAAGAAGCGCATGCGGTAGCCCGAGAACCACGAGAAGACGTCGTCCGGCTCTCCCTGCAGGTAGGAGTTGATCTGCTCCTGAAAGGTATTGTGGTCGATCGTGTTGATGCGGACCTCGGAGCCGGAGGCCTCGACGAACGCGTCGACGATCTGCTGGTACGCGGCCTTGGGAACGGCGTCGGACTGGTTGGAACCCAGGCTGATGGCACCGGTGCCCGCTGAAACGGCGCCGGCACCGCCCGATCCGCCGCAGGCGGTGAGCGCCGCCAGCGTCGAGAGGCCGAAGGCGCCGCCCAGGACGTTGCGGCGAGTGACGGGGACGCTGGACAGCGGTCCGAGGCCAAGTGGGCTTGGCGACAGCCGCCCTCCGGCGACGGGGTTGGAACGGATAGCCACGGTTTCTCCTTTGAAGTTCACGCACTGGGCCGACCGGTAACGGGTTGGCAATTCTGAATAATCGATCAAACTCGACCATAAACGTACTCAAAACAACTCTGGGCAACTATGACACGGGTCACAGTCCAACACAACAGGTCATGCAATATCGCGGTTTCCCGGAGTAATACTGCAGATAACGGCCTTCACGCGATGAGCACTTAAGTGAACACGATGGAGCAAGAGCATGTTCGTTTTCTTTGCATCATGGCTAGGCTGTCCATATACAACCAGCGAAATGGAGGCGGGTTCATGATTGAGATGCTTCCGCCGCATCGGCAGCAACACATCCTCGACAGGATCGAAAAGCACGGACAGGTGCGCGTCGCCGCGCTGTCTGCCGAACTTGGCGTGTCGGAGATGACCGTCCGCCGCGACCTCAACGCGCTGGCGGCACGCGGCGCCGTCGTCAAGGTCCACGGCGGCGCGACCCGCGAACAGGCCGCCACCAGCGTCGAGCCCGGATTCGTGAAGAAACTGACCCTCGAGTCCGCGGAGAAGGACCGGATCGCGGAGGCTGCGGCCGGATTGATTCACGAGGGAATGTCTGTCGCCCTGACCTCCGGAACCACCACCTACGCGCTGGCCCGGCACTGCACGCGTATCGCGGACCTGACCATCGTCACGAACTCGCCGCGCATCGCGGAGGTGTTCTACGCGGCGGAAAACACCACGCAGACCGTGATTCTGACCGGCGGGGTGCGTACGCCGTCGGACGCCCTGGTCGGCCCGCTCTCCGTCGCGGCCCTCCGCCACCTGCATGTCGACGCGTGTTTCATAGGCGTCCACGGGATGACCGCCGAGGACGGGTTTACGACCCCGAACATGCTCGAGGCACAGGTCAACCAGGCGTTCATCGCCTCTGCCGCGCAGCACATCGTGCTCGCGGACCACACGAAGTGGGGCCTCACCGGGCTATGCCACATCGCACCCCTGTCCGATGCGGACGTACTGGTGACGGATGCGGCGCTGCCGTCGGAGGCCGTTGAGACGCTTCGCCAGTCGATCGACTCGGTTGTTGTGGCGCGCTAGAGATGGCGACACCGTGGAGACGCCCCTGAGCAGTACGCCGGCGCAGCGCGTCGTCGACCGAATCTCGCCTACCCTGCGGCACAACGTCAATGTCATGGACGCGACGGGCCTCATCATCGCCTCGCGCGATACTGCGCGCATCGGGACGCTGCATGCGGGAGCCCGAAAGGCGGCCGCGACGGGCACGGCCGTGCTGATCCACCGCGACGAGGAGCATGAGGGCGGCCTCGCGGGCGCTAATATGCCGTTCGAGATCGACGGACGCGTCGTGGGCGTCGTCGGTCTGTCCGGCGATCCCGCGACGGTATCCCCGCTCGCCGAAGTCGCGGCGCTGGCCCTCAAGCTGCTCCTCGAACGCGAACGGGAGGTGGACGCCGCGGCCAGGCGCGATGCGCTCGCGCGGCCCGCATCCCCGAACGCCGCCGCTCCCCTTGCTCCGCCGTGGCGACTCGCCGCACTGTTGCGGCCGCCCTCCGGGGGCTCGGTCCGCGTCGATTCCCCCACCGACTCCACCGCTGCCCCCGCGACGGCCGCGGCAGGCGCCTCGGACGACGTTACCGACCTGTTCGCGCGCTCGGGCCGCTATCGGTGGGCCTCGTTCCGAGGGGCGACATGGGTCCTTCTCGGTACGTCGGAACACGACGCCGGTGCACTCGCAGCCGCGGCGGTGAGTTCCGGCGTCGTGCCGTTCGCTGCAGGACTCGGCGAAGGCTCTGGCCGCCCTCGCCGCCAGGCCCGACGTCCTGCCCCCGTCCGGTGGTGGACTGCACGTCCGGGACCTCGCTGCGGAACTGGCGGTCGCGTGCATGCCGCGCGAGAGCTCGCGGCACATGGCGGCACGCGTTGCCACCCTCTCGGCCATCCAGCGGCAGACGCTGGACGCCTTCATGGAGGCCGGCGGCTCCGTTTCCGGAGCCGCAAGGGCCCTGTTTGCGCACCGCAACACCGTGATCCAAAGACTGGATCGGATAGCCGTGTCCACGGGCCTGAATCCGCGCGATCCGCGGCAGGCGTTGTCCCTGCGGCTGGGTCTGGTCGCTGCCCGGTCGTTGATTCTTCCCCCGCAGGCCGGGAACGCATCGCCGCTCGTTGATGCGCGCGGGTGTGCAGAACAACCACAACTTTCAGTCTCGTCGACCCGAACTATGGGCAGATTGGCTGTGGTCCCGTGAGTGCGGGCACCCTAGAGTCGAAGGCATGCCCACTACACGTTCCCCGATAGTCGTCGTCGCGCCGGATTCCTACAAGGGCAGCGCCTCCGCGGCCGAAGCCGCCGCGGCGATGGCCCGCGGAGCACGTGCGGCCTACGGACCGGACGCGGAGATCCTCGAGGTTCCGTTGGCCGACGGCGGAGAGGGAACGCTCGACGCGCTGCTCGCCAGCTGGATGCGCGAGCCCATAATGGTCCCGGCAGCGGACGCCCTCGGTCGCCCCCGGACCGCCAGTTATGGTGTCTCGGCCGACGGGAAAACCGGGATCATCGAGGCCGCCGAGGGCAACGGTCTGCCGCACGTCTCCGACGTTCCGCTGCAGCCACTGCGCGCCGACAGCCATGGGGTGGGCCTCATCGCGCGCCGCCTGCTGGACGACGGCGTCGGCGAGATCCTGCTGTGCATCGGCGGTTCGGCCAGCACGGACGGTGGAACCGGCTTGCTCACGGCCCTCGGCGCGCGGTTTCTCAACGAGACCGGTTCGCCCGTGGCCCCCGGCGGCGCGGGTTTGGCCGACGTCCGTTCCGTGGATCTGTCCGGGCTACATCCACGCGCGGCCGCCGTCCGGTGGCGCGTGGCCGTCGATGTGGACAACCCGTTGTGCGGCGATCGCGGCGCCGCTGCGGTGTTTGGTCCACAAAAGGGGGCGACGCCGTCGGACATCGCGCTGCTCGACGCGGGCCTGGAGAACCTCGCCGGCGTGCTGGCCGGCCGCACCACCGAATCGGCGGCAGGTGCCGAACCGTTTATGGCCACCCCCGGGTTCGGTGCGGCCGGTGGATTGCCGCTGTCGCTGGTCGCACTGCTCGGAGCCGAGACAGTGCCCGGCGCCGAGCTCGTGGCGGACGCCGTGGGATTGCGGGCCGCCCTGGCGCGAGCCGACGTCGTGCTGACGGGAGAGGGGAGCCTGGACGCGCAGTCGCTCGGCGGGAAGGTCATCGACGCGGTCCGGCGCATGGCGCCGGCATCGAGTGCCGTCGTCGTTGTGGCCGGAACCGTGCAGCTCACGGCGCTCCAATGCCGCGAGGCCGGCATCACCGCCGCGGTTTCCATCGCGCGGGGGGCGGCGACCCTGCCGGAACTGGTCGCAGACGCCGAGGCGCTCATTGAGGATGCCGCGGCGCACCTGTGTTCGGCGCTTGCCCATCCGCTCAATTCGCCGCGCGCGTTCGGCACAAAGAGCGATTCCTGATCGATGTTTTCGGCGCGCGACCTTGTGCGCGGGAACTGGCGCCCGAGTGGCCCGCCGGTAAACTCGGTGGCACATGAAGACGACTCCGAAAGTCCTATCCGCCGTGCGCATCGACGCCTGGCTGTGGGCGATCCGCGCGTATAAGACGCGTTCCGCTGCGACGGCGGCCTGCCGGGCCGGCCACGTTCGGCTGAACGGACGCCCGGTAAAGGCCGCGCAAACGGTTGTTCCGGGTGACACGGTC
The DNA here is from genome assembly GCF_051262515.1 of Arthrobacter arnarulunnguaqae. Taxonomy (NCBI): domain Bacteria; kingdom Bacillati; phylum Actinomycetota; class Actinomycetes; order Micrococcales; family Micrococcaceae; genus Arthrobacter; species Arthrobacter arnarulunnguaqae. The sequence goes on from NZ_JBIMER010000015.1 coordinate 66,184, forward strand.
CGGGTCCGTCAGCATGGGTCGGAGCGCATCCTCGAGATTCGTGGACTCATCGTCAAGCGCGTCGGCGCGGAGGCGGCGGCGCGTTGTTTCGTGGACCATACGCCGGAACGACCGAAGGAGCTTGTGGCCACCGTTCCCGTGCGCGAGCGCGGAGCGGGTCGCCCGACCAAGAAAGACCGACGCGAGCTGGAAAGACTGCGCGAAACCCTGAAACCACGCGATCGATAGCGTATTACCCATATCCTCCGGCTCGATCGACTGGCAGACGTAGGTGTCGTCGCGAGCGCT